>NZ_JABLUU010000005.1:0-208709 GCF_018491655.1 Komagataeibacter oboediens
GTCGGCTGGCGTCTTGCTGTCGGTCATGTCTCTCAGTTCCTGCGCTCGACCACGTAGTGGACCAGATCGCGCAGGCGATCAGCCTCGGGGCCAAAGATGTCGATATGGGATAGGGCCTGTTCCGCCACGCGGCGGGCTTCCTTGGCCGCGCCATCCACGCCCAGAAGGGCGACATAGGTGGACTTGCCGGCCGCTTCGTCCTTGCCTGCGGTCTTGCCCAGCTCCTCGGCGCTGGCGGTGGCGTCCAGCACGTCATCGGCAATCTGGAAAGCTGCGCCAAGGTCACGGCCATAGGCGGAAACGCGCTTGCGCACGTCATCGCTGGCCTGCCCCAGAATCGCCCCGGCTTCAGCCGAGTAGCGGATCAGGCAACCGGTTTTGAGCGCATGCAGGCGGGCGACTTCGTCCAGGGACAGCGCACGGCCTTCGCCTTCCATGTCGATCATCTGGCCACCGACCATGCCGGCAGCGCCCGTGGCGTCGGCCAGCGCACGGACGAGGTTGATGCGCACGTCCGCGCTGGCATGCGTCAGCGGGTTGGCAAGGATGTCGAACGACATGGTCTGCAGCGCGTCACCGGCCAGGATGGCCGTCGCTTCATCGAACTTGCGGTGGGTGGAAGGCTGGCCACGGCGCAGGTCGTCGTCGTCCATGGCGGGCAGGTCGTCATGCACCAGCGAATAGGCATGCAGCATCTCGACCGATGCCGCGACACGATCCGCACCTTCCGGTGCCACGCCGAACAGGCTGGCCACTTCGGCGACCATGTAACCGCGCAGGCGCTTGCCACCACCCAGCGTGGCATAGCGCATGGCGTCGATCAGCCGGGCCTCGCCCCCTTCAACGCGGGGCAGCAGGCGGTCGATCATGCCCTCGATCGCCTTGGCGCGCGCGGACATTGATGCACGCAGACGGACCATGCGATCCGTACCGTCTGTTTGGGACGAGGTTGCTGTTGTTTGGCTCATCTGATGCATCAATCCATCGGTTTTGCATCCAGCGTACCATCGGCACGCTGGACAATCGCCTGAACGCGGGCCTCGGCCTCGTCCAGTTTTTTCTGGCAGTACTGTCGCAGGGCGGCACCACGCTCATAGGCCGTAATCGCGTCTTCCAGCCTGAGCTGGCCTACCTCGAGCTGCCGCACGATGGCTTCAAGTTCGGCCAGTGCGTCCTCGAAGGAAAGGTTGGTCAGGTCTTCGGTCATCGGCGCGTGGTGCTTCCTGAAAATAACTTGGCTGGCGCAGGCATTACATCCTTGGGGGGCATCCTGCCAAGGGGACAACTGGTTTTACGGCATTTTGACGCTTATGCCGTGTGCGGCGCGTCAGCGGGAGTCGCATCGGGATCGGGCCGGCGGCGGATGACGAAGGACAGCGTGCCGCCTTCTTCCCCGAATGCGATCAGGGCATGGCCCGTTTCACGGCAGAATGCCTGAAAATCCGCGACGGATGCCCGGTCGGTCGCGATCACGCGCAGCCGTGCGCCGGGCGGCAGGCCACGCAGCATGCGGTTGGCCTTGAGCACGGGCAGGGGACAGGTCAGGCCGCGTGCGTCTAGCAGGATCTCACTCATGGGTGGCCGTGTCTCCTTGGTGGTGGGCAGCTATGCTTGCGCATCAGGGTTTGAAGTTGCGTGCAGGTACGACCATAAAAGAAAACGCGCCACTGATAAAACATGATGAAAGAAAGACTCCGGATGGCCACCTATCGTATTGGAATTGATTTTGGCGGCACCAAGATTGAAATTGCAGCATTGGCAAAGGACGGTACGGAACGTGTGCGTCGGCGCATTTCCAACCCCGGCAACTATCCCGCCGCCATCGGGGCCATGTGTGAACTGATCCACGGGGTGGACAAGGAGCTTGGCGGCACGGGCACCGTGGGAATCGGCATTCCTGGTTCCATCAGCCCCGATACGGGCGTCATCAAGAACGCGAATGCGACGTGGCTGAACAACCAGCCACTGGTCCGTGACATGTCGGCCGCCCTGGGCCGTGATGTGCGGGTCGAGAACGATGCGAACTGTTTTGCCCTGTCCGAGGCGATCGACGGGGCGGGTGCAGGCCATCACTGCGTGTTTGGCGTCATTATCGGCACCGGCATGGGGGCCGGGATCGTGATCGACCAGAAGCTGCTGATCGGGCGCAACCATATTGCGGGGGAATGGGGGCATACGCCGCTACCGTGGCCGCGGCTGGAAGAATTTCCCATGCCCAAGTGTTTCTGCGGTAATGAGGGGTGTATGGAACGCTTCCTCAGCGGTTCCGCGCTGGCGCAGGACTGGAAAGGCCCCGGCCACCGCAGCGCGGCACATATCGAGCAGGAAGCCGAGGCTGGCGACCTGACCGCCATCGGCGCGCTGGACCGCTACATGGACCGCATGGCGCGCGCCTGCGCCATGGCGATCAATTTCATGGACCCCGACGTGATCGTGCTGGGGGGCGGGGTGTCCAATCTGGACTCGATTTACGAACGTGTGCCCCGGCTCATGCAGCGTTACGTCATCACCCCCAACTGCACCACGCCCATCGTGCGTAACCGCCATGGCGACAGTTCCGGCGTGCGCGGGGCGGCGTGGCTGTGGGACGACCATCACGTTGACTGACCCGGCGGGTCAGTGACGCGGCCTGTGATCAGTCTTCGGTGCGGTCCAGGCCGCGAAAGCCCGTGGCCACGACGTAAAGTTCGCTTGATTCCTTGCGGCTGGCCGGGGGCTTGGCGTGGCGGACCTGCGTGAACATGCGCTTGAGGTCCGCCAGCATCTGCTTTTCCGATCCGCCCTGGAACACCTTGGCCACGAACGTGCCGCCGGGGGCGAGGATGCGGACGGCAAAATCCAGCGCCAGTTCCGCCAGCCCGATAATGCGCAGGTGGTCGGTCGGGGCATGGCCGGTGGTGTTGGGGGCCATGTCCGACATCACGACATCCGCCCGGCCACCCAGCAGGCCGGTCAGGCGATCGGGCATGTCGGGGTCGTTGAAATCCCCTTCGATAATGGTGGCACCCGGCACGGGGTCAACCGGCAGCAGGTCGACGCCCACCACCTCCGCGGCTCCGCGCTTGACCGCGACCTGCGTCCAGCCACCGGGTGCCGCGCCAAGGTCAACCACCCGCGCGCCGGGTCTGATCAGCTGGAAGCGGTCATCAAGTTCAATCAGCTTGAAGGCTGCGCGTGAACGCCATCCCTGTTTCTGGGCAGCCTGCACATACGGGTCGTTCAGCTGGCGCTGCAGCCAGCGGTGCTGCGCGGTTGTGCGGCCGCGCGCCTTCTTGACCGTGACGGTCTTGGTGCGGTTGGCCTGTGCGGCGCGTCCGTCCGTGCTGCTGTCACCGGTGCCGGGTGTCAGACTGCTGGTACGGGCCTTGCCCGGTATGCGGGTAGAAGAACGCTGTTTCATGACGGGACGCGGTCAGGTAATGACCCGGTGCTCCATACGATTATGCAGGGGGAAGGAAGGCGGCGCTGCGGATAGGCCGCCATGCCGCCTGCGGTCCCCAATCATGCGTAAAAGCAGTCCGTCACGCAATCCCCGGTCCGCAACCGTGACGTCGGGCATGGGCCATGTGGTGGCGATCGCCTCGAATATGGCGCAGCCGGGCAGGATGTAGCGCGCGCGGTCCGCGCCGATCAGGGGGTGGCGTGCCAACCCCGCCATGCCCGACCGGCGGAGGGTGGCAATCAGGCCCAGCGCATGGGAAACCGACAGGGTGCTGCCATCGATCCCGGCGCGTTCGTACCTGTCCTGCCCCTGCGCCAGGCTGGCCAGTGTGGTGATCGTGCCGCTGGTGCCCAGCAGCATGACATTGCCACGTGCGATTTCGCGGGTGATGCAGTGGACGTCATCAAACCCGCGCAGCATGTCGCTGATTTCACCGACTACGGCGCGGTAGCCATGGTCGGTGAAGATGTCTGTTCCATAGCGTTCGCCCACCGTCATGATGCCGGCAGGCAGGCTGATATAGCCGGACAGGTCATGGCGCCCGGCGCCGCGGTCGATTCGCGCCCATGCGATTTCGGTGGAGCCACCGCCAATATCGAACAGCAGGCCACGCCCTGCGGCGTGGTGATGGGTCTGCAGCAGGGAATTGCAGGCCGCCAGGGCCAGTTCGGCTTCCTCCCGCGCGGAAATGACCGAGATGTTCAGGCCGGTTTCATGCAGGACGCGGGCAATGAAATCCATGCCATTGCCCGCGCGGCGGCAGGCTTCGGTTGCGATGGCGCGATGGCTGTGCAGGTCATACAGCCCCATGCGCGCGACACAGGTACGCAGCACGCCGATGGTGCGTTCCATCGCCGCTTCGGCCAGTTGCCCCGAATGATGCAGTCCTTCGCCAAGGCGTACGGCGCGGCTGAAGCTGTCAATGACACGCAGCCCCTGTTCCCCCGCGCGGGCGACCAGCAGGCGGCAGTTATGGGTGCCAAGGTCAATGGCGGCATAAAGCGGCGCACGGAAGGTACGGCGATTCGTTGCAGACGCAAGGGGAAGGATGTCCCCATGCTGGCGTATCTTTGCGCTGAGCGTCTGCTGGACCATATGCATGCAAACCCGTTGACGGCCAAGGTATTACCTATTGTGTTGAGTGTTCTGCGTGAAACGCAAGTCAAAAGAGAAAATTCGCAAAAAAGATCAGGAGAGGGGTTGCACCCCACACGCCCCCCGGCTATATGCCTGATCACCGCAGCGCACCGCGCCGCTTTCTCCTTGCTGGGGGATAGTTTAGCGGTAGAACTACCGGCTCTGACCCGGTCAGCCCTGGTTCGAATCCAGGTCCCCCAGCCAATTTTCTCCCGGAAAATAATATCAGACAGTTAAGTATCCCGGTCCTGTGGTGATTTGGGTGGTTTATCGTGTCTGACGCATGAAATGACCGATTGGTTGCCTGTATTCAGGGTAATGCGCCCGGATCAAGGAATGTGGTCATGGCCGTGACTGACGGCATGGCTGATCGCTGGCCTGTCATTATGGTTGCAAAAATATCATCTGCGAGTGTGGTGGCCCGGATGGGGTGCTGCCTAATCGATAACTGGTGCGCCTGCGTTATTTCCACCGATAATGTCTGGTGTCCGGATGCATCCGCCCCACCGGCAATCATGAGAGGGCGGCAGTGTGCGCATGGTCGCGGTGGGAAAGCGTCCGGCCTTGTGTCAGGATGAAAATGGACGAATACAGGATCGTGCCGTTTTTATTGTCTCATTGCGGAATGAACCGATTTTTTGTCACGAAGTATGCGCCTGCATGGCCACCTCCACGGTGGTCGGCCCGCAATGCCCCGGTCATACGCAGTCGGGGCTGCCCGAATTACGCCTTCGCATCGTGGAGGAAGCTGTCAGGTTTCTTGCCCGTCAGGCTGTTGCCTGGCGGGGTGTTTCGCATGACGGGGCGGGATGGGGCGGCAAGGCGTGATCTGCCGCGCGCGGTTCAGCATTTCGACCAGTTGCGGACTTGCTGGTCCACAATAATCTCCACCATGCGGCGAAGTGCCCGCATGTCGCCGGTAAAATTCTGCGCCAGTACGCGCTGCTCCACTCCGTCCAGCGTGAACCAGCCCGGGCGCAGGTTCCGGTCCTGCTCGATCTGGCGGATGATGTTCATGGACAGGGCGGGAGCATGCGTGGCGTCCGGCCTGTCCATATGAATGATGTGGCAACGTGATTTCAGCGGTTCGGACACGGTGGACAGGTCATTAGCGGTCAGGACCCATCGTACGCGGCTGACATCAACCGGCACGTTCAGGAACACATCCCGGAACTGCCTGCATTCCCCCATGTCGAGAAACTGCAGCAGGGCATTCTGCACGCTGCCGAAGCGGCCATCGGTCGGGGCCTTGTCCACTTCATCAAGGATGATGCACGGATTGGCCATGCCGGTCGCGGCCAGGAATTCCACGATGGTAGACGGCTTGGCATCGCCAAATGTCTGGTGCGTGCCGGTCAGGGACAGGGGATCCCCCATCGCGCCCACATTCATGGTCATGACTTCGTAGCCCAGCGTGCGGTAATAGACCCGCGCGACTGTCGACTTTCCGCATCCCGGCGGTCCGACCAGCAGTACCGGTCGCGCGATGCCCGATGTGCCCCATTCCAGCCGCTTCAGATCGGTTTCCGCCATGGCGCGCACGGCGGCCAGGGCATGGGGGCACGCGTTTTCCACATCCTGTACGCGGGTGCGGATGTTATCCGGCTCATGAATCTTGACCGGATGGGCAAGCCTGCGCACCGATTCATATGGATCGGGCTGGGTCGTGCGCTTGTGTTCGGGGAACTGGTAATGTTCCGGCAGCACACGGATGTAGGTGTGGGGAGCGGACTGGTAAGCCGCGGCTTCGGGAGGAGGGGTTTCATCCTCATCCAGATCATCATCGCAGCCCAGTGCGATCAAGAAATCAAAATCGTCCGGTTCCGGCATCTGCTTCCCTCATTATCCCGTTCACATTCCAGCAGGCTGGAGTGCACGGTCGGATGAGGAGCACGAATTTTTCATGGCCTGACCATATCATGGCTGGCCACGCGGTTTCCATAACAAACGGCATGGGATCGGATGCGCGCAGGGCAGGGGATGCCTGCGCGCATCCGGCGGATCAGGCGGCCAGGCCGCCATCCGTTGTTACGGCGGACCCGGTCATGAAGCTGGCGGCGGGACTGGCCAGGAACGAGACGACGGAGGCAATATCGCTCACCTGTCCGTATTCCTTGTGGCACATGAAGCTGCGCAGCATGTCGGCGGCGGGGCCGGTGGCGGGGTTCATGTCCGTGTCGATCGGGCCGGGCTGGACCACGTTGATGGTAATCCCGCGCGGACCCAGGTCGCGCGCGGCCCCGCGTGCAAACCCGTTCAGTGCCGACTTGGAGGCCGAATACAGCGAAATGCCCGGGAAGGGGGAACGGTCGGCAAAGGTCGAGCCGATCAGGATGATCCGCCCGCCCTGCGTCATGTGGCGCGCGGCTTCGATGGTTTCGATCATGACGGCACGCACATTCAGGCCCAGCACCGCATCGACCTGTTCATCCGTCATGTCGGCCACGTCGCCAAAGGGGTAGATGCCGGCATTGCACACCAGTGCGTCGATCCGCCCCATATCGGCCACCACGCGGCGGATGGCGGCACGGTTGCCATTACCTTCGCCATCGCAGCGGATGGCCATGCCCCGGCGGCCCAGTGCGCGGACCTCATCGACAGTCTTCTGTGCCGCCTGTTCATTGCGGGCGTAGGAAATGGCGATGTCATAGCCATCCTTCGCCAGTGATTTCGCAATGCCGGCGCCGATGCCACGGCTGCCGCCGGTAATGTAGGCAACGCGTTGTGTCATTGTGTTTTCTCCTGTTTCCAACCTGTCTTTTTCCCACTACAGCACCACGCGGGTCGGGGAAAGCGTGGCCACGCGTGCGAAGGGGGTTGATCGCGGGGTGCGGGTTGTCTATAGCCTGCATGTTCGCGCGTCCGGGCCTGTAGGGCATGCCCGGCCGCAATGGAGTGTCCATGTCTATCCGCAGGGATGGGCACGGGCGCGGGCACCAGACATTCAGGAGAAGAAAATGCCCAAGATGAAGACCAAGTCATCGGTCAAGAAGCGGTTCAAGATCACCGCCACCGGCAAGGTGCTGGCAGGTCCCGGCAACAAGCGCCACGGCCTGATCAACCGCTCGCAGAAGATGAAGCGCACGAACCGTGGTTCGCAGGTGCTGACGGAAATGGACGGCCGCACTGTGAAGCAGTGGGCTCCCTACGGTCTGGCATAAGGAGCACCTGAGACATGGCACGTGTGAAACGCGGCGTAACCACCCACGCCCGCCACAAGAAGGTTCTTGAACTCTCCAAGGGGTTCCGGGGCCGTTCCTCCACCAATTACCGCATTGCGCTGGAACGTCTGGAAAAGTCGCTTCAGTATGCATATCGCGATCGCCGGAACAAGAAGCGCGAATTCCGCGCCCTGTGGATCCAGCGTATCAACGCGGCAGTGCGTGAACATGGCCTGACCTACAGCCGTTTCATCAACGGTCTGGACAAGGCCGGCATCGAGATCGACCGCAAGGTCCTCGCCGCCATTGCCTATGACGATGCAGCAACCTTCGCTGAAATCGTGAAGAAGGCGCAGGCCGCTCTGGCCTGATCCCTGTTTCCACGCCCGCGTGGCGACAGGTCCACGAAACGGGTCGTCCCAACGGGCGGCCCGTTTTGTTTTTAATGCAATGCCCGTGCCGCAGTCGATGCCGGTGGCGGACACAATTCCATGCGCCGGGTCTGGCCCGCCGGTAGATCGATACCAGCCCACCCGGACGTGAGCCTGTGCGAGGTGCTATGAGTGACGATCTCGAAACCCTGAGGGAACAGACAGTTCAGGCACTCGCTGCCGCAACCGACCAGCGCGCGTGGGACGCGGTGCGCGTCGGCACGCTGGGCAAGTCGGGCACGCTGACCGCACTCCTCAAGCAACTCGGGCGCATGACACCGGATGAGCGGCGTACGCGGGGTGCTGCCCTGAACCGGCTGCGCGACGACCTGTCCCGCCTGATCGAGGCGCGTGGGCAGGAACTGGAAACCGAGGTGCTGAACGCCCGTCTGGCTGCGGAACGCGTGGACGTGACGCTGCCCTGCGCGCCGGAAGCGGACGGCGCGCTGCATCCCATCACCCGCACGATCGAGGAAATGGCCGCTATTTTCGGCGCGATGGGGTTCCAGATCGCCGAAGGGCCGGATATCGAAAGCGACTGGCACAATTTTTCGGCCCTGAACACGCCCGCGCACCATCCCGCCCGCACGGATCAGGACACGTTCTACCTGCCCGCCGAAGCCGAGGGCCAGCCCGAACGCGTACTGCGTACCCAGACATCGGGCGTGCAGATCCGCACCATGCTGGCGAAAGAGCCGCCCATCCGCATCATCGCCCCCGGCCGGACATACCGCGCCGACCATGATGCCACCCATTCGCCCATGTTCCACCAGTGCGAGGGACTGGTGATCGAGAAGGGGATCACGCTGGGGCACCTCAAGGGCTGCCTGTCGGATTTCCTGCGCGCGTTTTTCCAGATGCCCGACCTGCCGGTGCGCTTCCGCGCGTCCTATTTCCCCTTTACCGAACCGTCTATGGAAATCGACATCGGCTGGTCGCGCAGGACCGGGCAGATCGGCGCGGGCGATGACTGGCTGGAGGTGCTAGGCGCGGGCATGGTCCACCCCCGCGTGCTGGCCAATTGCGGGCTGGATGCACGGGAATGGCAGGGGTTCGCCTTTGGCATGGGGATCGAGCGCCTGACCATGCTGCGTCATGGCATTCCCGACCTGCGCTCGTTTTATGAAAGCGATGTCCGCTGGCTACGCCACTATGGCACCAGCCCCCTGTCTCCCGCCCTGCTGCACGAAGGTCTGTGATCGATGAAGTTCTCCCTGTCATGGCTGCGCGAGCATCTTGAGACCACGGCGACGGTGGAAGAAATCTGCGCCACGCTGAACACCATCGGGCTGGAAGTTGAAGGGGTGGAAGACCTTGGCGCCACGCTGGCATCCTTCCGCACCGCCCGCATCATTGAAGCGGCCCAGCACCCCAATGCCGATCGCCTGCGCGTGTGTCAGGTCGATGCGGGCGAAGGGTTCGAGCGCGTTCAGGTCGTCTGTGGTGCGCCCAATGCGCGTGCGGGGCTGCATGTGATCTTTGCCCCGCCGGGCACCTTCATCCCCGCCAGCGGCATGACCATCAAGGCCGGGAAGCTGCGTGGCGAGGCCAGTGGCGGCATGCTGTGCTCGCTGCGTGAACTGGGACTGGGCGAGGAAACGGACGGCATCGCCGAACTGCCCGAAGGCACCGCGCCGGGGCAGTCCTATGCGCTGTTCGCCAGGCTGGATGATCCGGTCATCGACATCGCGATCACGCCCAACCGGGGCGACGCGCTGGCGGTGCGCGGCGTGGCACGCGACCTTGCGGCGGCGGGCCTTGGTACACTGAAGCCATGGCTTGCGGACACGGTGGACGGGCGCTTTGACAGCCCCATCAACTGGCGCATCACGTTTCCCGAAGCCTGCCCGTGGGTTCTGGGGCGCGTCATTCGCGGCGTGAAGAACGGCCCCAGCCCGGACTGGCTGAAGCGGCGGCTGGAATCCGTTGGCCTGCGTCCGGTATCCGCACTGGTGGACATTACCAATTTCTTCGCCTTCGACCTTGGTCGTCCGCTGCACGTGTTTGACGTTGACAGGCTGATGGGTTCGGAGCTGACCATCTGCCGTGGCGCGGGTGAAACCTTCACCGCGCTGGATGGCAGCGAACACGTCATGACGCCGGATGACTGCGTGATTGCTGACGGGCGCGGCGTGCAGTCGCTGGCCGGGATCATGGGCGGGGCGGAAAGCGGGGTCAGTGATGACACCACGACCGTGTTCGTGGAATGCGCGCTGTTCGATCCCGTGACCATCGCCCTGTCGGGGCGGCGGCACAACCTGCATTCCGATGCGCGCCAGCGTTTCGAGCGCGGCGTGGACCAGGCCCTGCCGCCTGCGGCGCTGGAAGCTGCCACGCGCATGATCCTTGACCTGTGCGGGGGGGAAGCGGGCAACGTGGTCTCCGCCGGGGTCGAGCCGGCATGGCAGCGGCAGGCGCATCTGGAATTCGCCCGGCTGGAAACGCTGGGCGGACTGGTGGAAGAACCCGACCACGCGGTCCACCTGCTGGAGGGGCTGGGCTTCAGGGTGCGGGAATGTGACGCGCGGCATGTGGTGGTGGATGTGCCGTCGTGGCGCAATGACATCGCAACGCCCATGCTGCTGGACCAGCAGCCTGACCTGCCGCCCGCCCGTGCGCAGGCTGCAGCGGAAGGAGCGGCGGTCATTGACCCCGAAGTGGACCTGATCGAGGAAGTGCTGCGCCTGCGTGGACTGGACAGCGTGCCTGCCGTCTCCCTGCCGGTGGACAACGCGGTGCCGCTGCCTGCCTTTACCCCGCGGCAGGGCCGTATCGCCAGCCTGCGCCGCCGACTGGCGGCGCGTGGGCTGATGGAAACGGTGGGCTTTTCCTTCGTGGCGATGGATCAGGCTGCCGAATTCGGTGAAACGCCTGCGGACCTGCACCTGCTCAACCCCATTGCGGCCGATCTGGATCAGATGCGGCCCACGCCGCTGGTCAACCTGTTGGCTGCGGTAAAAGGCAATGCCGCACGTGGTTACCCCGACCTCGGGCTGTTCGAGGTCGGGCCCGCTTTTGGCCCGGATGGGCAGAAGCTGGTGGCTGCCGGTATCCGTAGCGGCCATTCCGCGCGTCTGCCCGGCCACCCGGCGCAGCCGGTTGACCTGTGGCAGGCGAAGGCCGATGCGCTGGCGGGTCTGGCTGCCGCCGGGGCTGCGATGGAAGGGCTTGGCATTACTACGGATGCACCGTCCTATTACCATCCGGGCCGTTCGGGTGTGATCCGGCAGGGGCCGAAGCTGGTGCTGGGGCATTTCGGGCAGTTGCATCCTGCCCTGCTGGCCGCGCGTGGCATTGACGTGCCGGTCTGCGCGTTCACGCTATATCCCGATGCGGTGCCCGAACCCAAGCGCAAGCGTAAGGCGCCCCCGGCACTGTCGGCATTCCAGCCGCTCAAGCGTGATTTTGCCTTTGTGGTAACGACTGACGTTCCGGCGGAAAAGCTGCTGAAGGCCGTCAGGGGGGCTGAGCGGAACCTGATTGTGGCCGTCAGCCTGTTTGACGTTTATGAAGGCGACAAGATCCCGGCGGGACACAGGTCGCTGGGCGTGGAGATAACCCTTCAGCCAATGGACAGGACCCTGACCGATGCGGAAATCGAAGCTGTCTGTGATCGGGTGGTCGCTGCCGCGCAGAAAAGCTGCAATGCCGTCCTGCGTGGCTGAACGCGAGCGGGTGCGCGCTGCCTGCCGGGGTATCGGGCTGGGGACGGCGGTGGTGCTGGGCCTTGCCGGTGCCGCGGCCCATGCCACCGAAATCATCGGGGCGGGGTCCAGCTTTGGCGCGCCCATTTACGGGGCATGGGGCGAAGGGGTCGCGCACGATACGGATATCCGCCTGAATTACCAGACCATCGGGTCGGGTGCCGGGCAGAATCAGGTCAAGGCCCGCACGGTGGATTTCGGCGCATCCGACGCGCCCATGACCGCGGCGCAACTGGCGCAGTTCCACCTGATCCAGTTCCCCACGGTCATGGGGGCGATCGTGCCGGTCGTGAACCTGCCCGGTGTGGATACCAGCCACCTGCACCTGACGGGGGAACTGCTGGCGCGGCTGTACGCGGGGGACATCACCATGTGGAATGACCCCCGGATTGCCGCGGAAAACCCGGATATGACCCTGCCCGCCATGCCGGTGGCCCCGGTGCGACGCGCGGACGGGTCCGGCACGACGTTCGTGTTCACGTCCTACCTTGCCCGTGTCTCACCGCAATGGGCGAAGGAACAGGGCAGCGGGACATCCATCGAATGGCCGGTGGGCGAGGGCGCGCGTGGCAATGACGGCATCGCCGCCGCCGTGCGCAATACCGAAGGCAGCATCGGTTACCTTGAATATGCCTATGCGGCGGGCAACCACATGGCGATTGCCGAGATGCGCAACCACCATGGGGATCTGGTCGCCGCCGGGCCGGACAGTTTCAGCCAGGCGGTCACGACCGCGCGCTGGGCTACTGATGACAGTCATTCCGCCGATGTGCTGGATGGCGATGGCTCGGGTGCATGGCCCATCATGGCCGCGACCTATGTGCTGATCCCGACAGACCGGGCGGATACGCCGCAGGGCAGGGCGGTACGCGCGTTCTTTGACTGGAGCATGCAGCATGGCGGTGATGCGGCCCTTGCGCTGCGCTACGTGCCGTTGCCCGATAACATCCGCATCACCATACGCGGTCTGCTTGAAACGCACTGAAACGACGCAGACAGTACCACGGCCGGACCCGGGGCCGTGGTGCCGTCAGCCTGCGGGTGCTGCGCACAGGGAATGCCGCTTGAAAACAGGTGGTACCCGGACCCTTTTACGGGCTTTTCAGATGGAACCAGCTGGTCTGCGTAACGGCGTATTTTTACAACCGGCATTTGCGCTGGCTGACCCGACACGATAAGCCGGTCAGGCATGACTGACACTTTCCCTACGCACGCGGTCCCCGCGACGGTTTCCGCTGGCCCCACCATCTGGATCATGGCGGGGGAGGCCAGTGGCGATGTTCTGGGCGGTCGCCTCATGGCGGCGCTGCGGGCGGTATGCCCTGGCGTACGGTTCGCGGGAATTGGCGGCGAGCGCATGCAGGCGCAGGGACTGCACACCCTGTTTCCCCTGCGTGACCTTGCCGTCATGGGGCTGATGGAGGTGCTGCCCAAAATCCGGCATCTTTCACGCAGGCTGGATCAGGCGGTGTCGGATATTGCCAGCCGGCGACCCGATCTGGTCATAACCATCGACAGTCCCGGCTTTACCCTGCGGCTGCTGCGACGGATTGCGCCTTTGTCCATCCCCCGGTTGCATTATGTCGCCCCCCAGGTCTGGGCATGGCGCGAACACCGGGTCCGTGAGTTCCCCGGATTGTGGGAACGCATGCTGTGCCTGCTGCCATTCGAGCCGGAATTCTTTGCCCGGCACGGGATCGAGGCACGCTTTGTCGGCCATCCCGTCGTGCAGTCTGGTGCAGATGGTGGCGATGGCGCTGCGTTCCGTGCGCGTCATGCGATTGCGTCGGACGCGCCCGTTCTGGTGCTCATGCCCGGCAGCCGCCGGTCCGAGGCACCGCGCCTGCTGCCGGTATTCGGGCGTATGCTGGCCATCCTGCAGAACCGGGTGCCCGGTATCGTGCCCGTGGTGCCCGTCGCCCCGGTGATTGCCGATATCGTGCGCAGGGGCGTGGCGAAATGGCCGGTACGTCCCCTGATCGTGACGGATGTCGATGACAAGCACGATGCGTTTGCCGCGGCTGATGCCGCACTGACCAAATCGGGCACCTCCACGCTGGAGCTGGCCATCGCCAATGTGCCCATGGCGGTAACCTACCGCGTTAATCCGCTGACCGCGGCCATGGCGCGGCGGCTGATCCGGGTGCCATATGTGGCCATGGTCAACCTGCTGTCAGGCCACAGGCTGGTGCCGGAACTGCTGCAGGAACGCTGCACCCCGGACCTGCTGGCGGCAACGGTTGAACGCCTGTTGTCCGATGAAGGCTGCCGCAGCCTGCAACGGGCGGGATTTGGTGATATCCGTACCGCCCTGCGCGGGCCCGGCGTGGACCCGGCGCAGGCGGCAGCGGCCGAAATCATGGATTTGCTGGGTTCTGTCCTTGCGCGGGGGGCGCTTCCGGCGCCGCACCCGGCGTAACAGGCGCCGAGGCGCCGGGGGGCAGGGGTTCGTTTTCCGATATCAGCGCATGCAGCTCCGTGCGCAGCATGAATACGCCCATGATCAGCGTGCCCACCACGGTAATCCCGATCCAGATCAGCTTGCTGATCTGTTCGCGCCGTTCTTCTTCATCCACCACGGGTTTATCAGGCTTTGCCATAGAGCGTCTCCACTGCAACTTCCGGTCTGGTGATTTCCACGATCCCTTCGGGGCGCAGCGCGTTGTAGAAACAGCTCCGCCGGCCGGTATGGCAGGCAACGCCCTTCTGGTCCACCAGCAGCAGGATGGCGTCACGGTCACAGTCCAGGCGGGCGTCAACCAGCATCTGCACCTGCCCCGATGTTTCCCCCTTGCGCCACAGGCCGTGGCGGCTGCGTGAATAATAGCAGACGCGACCCGTGCGCAGCGTTTCATCCAGCGCTTCGGCATTCATCCATGCCAGCATCAGTATCTCACCACTGTCATGCTGCTGTGCAATGGCGGTGATCAGGCCGTCTTCATTGAATTTGACCCGGTCGATCATGGCCGTGCGTACGGCCTGGTCCGGGGGAGTATAGGGCATGTCTTTCCAACCTTAAGAAACAGCGCGGATAGCCGGCGCGCAGGTAGTCCTATTCCGCCTTGGCGGGCAGGGTAAACCATTCGGGCACATGCACGTGCAGCGCATGGCCATCCACGTTCAGTCCCGTATCGTTGATATGTTCATTGCGGATCATGGCCATGCCCACCTTGTCGCGTGAGGACCGCATTTCCCCGACCGTCGTATCACCGGACACGATGGGCGTGCCGGGCGCGGGCAGGTCATGGTGAGATGTGACCGGCAGCAGGTGACGGCGCACCAGCCCGCGGTACCGGGTGCGCGCGGTCAGTTCCTGGCCCATGTAGCAGCCTTTGGTCCATGAAATGCCGTTCAGCTGGTCGAAATTGGCTTCCAGCAGCAGGGTCTTGCCGCTTTCGCAGTCCCGCGCGCCATCGGGCAGGCCCAGTGACAGGCGGAGGTGGTCGTACTCGACTTCATCCGCCGAAAGGGCCGCCATGGGGTGGCCCAGCAGGAACCGCCATCCCGCCTGTGGCAGGCGCGGGTCGGGGGCTGCGGGATATCCTTCGGGCGGGGTGACGTCCTCCCCCCATGCGGCATGCACGGCGTAACCCGTTTCGCTGATGTCCACATCCGCGCGCAGGCGGTAGCGCGACAGGCGCTGGCGCAGCATGTCGGCCTGTGCCGCGTCACAGTCGACCAGCAGGCGCACGCCCTCAGGGTCGGCAAAGACAAAGAAATCGGCCAGCCATTTGCCCTGTGCCGACAGGAAGGCGGTCCATACCGCATGACCGGGCGCGACCGCCGTCATGTCATTGGACACCAGCCCCTGCAGGAAGGAAACACGGTCCGCCCCGGAAATACCAAGTACGGCACGATCAGGAAGATGAGCAATTCTGGCCATACGCGCAATCTGGCCATGCCCGTGCCCGCAGGCAAGGGGTAAAGAGAGGTTGGCACGCAGGCAAAACCTGACTAGCACCACGAAAATGCATATCCTGTTCATCACATCCACCCGGCTGGGGGATGCCATCCTGTCCACCGGGCTGCTGGACACGCTGCTGCGGCGCTATCCGCTGGCGGATTTCACCATTGCCTGCGGGCCGGTGGCTGCCGGCCTGTTCGCGCACATGCCGCGCCGCGTGCGCACCATAGAAATGGTCAAGCAGCCATGGGACCGTCACTGGCTGGAACTGTGGCGGCAGTGCAGGGGGACGAAGTGGGATCTGTGCGTAGATCTGCGTGGGTCGGTCGTCAGCTATTTCCTGCGGGTGGGCAAACGCCATGTCATGCGGGGCGGCCGCAGGCCGGGGCGGCGCATTACCCATATCGGCAACCTGCTGGACCTTGACCCCGCTCCCCTGCCGGTCACGTGGACAAGCGCCGGGGAGCGCGCGCAGGCGGCATCCATGCTGCCTGATGGGCCACGCTGGATCGCCCTTGGCCCGACGGCCAACTGGGATGGCAAGATCTGGCCTGCCGAGCGGTTTGTTGCGGTGTTCAGGGCCCTGCACGCGGATGATCCATCCCTGCGTCCCGTAATCCTGTACGGCCCCGGTGCGGCCGAGCGCACCCGCGCGCAGGCGGTGCTGGACCAGTTGCCCGATGCGCTGGATACGGGGGGCGGGCTGTCGGTCACTCAGGTGGCGGCGCTGCTGGCGCGATGCACGCTGTTCATCGGCAATGATTCGGGGCTTATGCACCTTGCGGCGGCATGCGGGATTCCCACGCTGGGTCTGTTCGGGCGCAGTCGGGCGTCGGAATACGCGCCTGCGGGCCCGTGGGCGCGCGTGGCCATAGCCCCCGGACCGGTGGGCGACGCCCCGATGGAAGGGCTGGCTGTTGCACAGGTCGTGACCACCGCAAGGGCGCTGTTGCGGGACAGATGGGGGTGGAAACGGTGAAAAACCCGAACTTTTTGCATTTCCGCCCCGCTTACGGCTGGCGGTGGAAAACGGCCCGGTCTATGTGATCGGACTGGCATGATGGCCCGGGACTGCGCATGGCCCCTGAACAGGGTGGTTTGCCGTGCCGTTTCAGGCCGGATATGCTGGGGCCGACAAACACGACGCGCCGTGCGCAGGGCGCCGCGCAAGCGAGCAGGGAACGACAGGAACGTGGCTGACGACATCTTCACGGAAGTCGATGAGGAAATCCGTGCCGAACGCATCCGGGCGCTGGCGCGCCGCTATCTGGCTGTGGCGGGGGCCGTGGTTGCTGTGGTGTGCATCGGGGCCGGGGGGTGGCAGTATTCCGTCTCCCGCGCGCACAAGGCGGATGCGGCGGTCTCGGCAGCCTATTTCACTGCAATGCAGGATGCCACCCGCGCACCCGACAATGCGGGCACCGATGGTACGCTGACCGCACGGCAGAAAACCGGACTGCAGGAACTTGCGGCGCTGGACGGCAGGGCACGGCCGCCGCTGCGCATTCTCGCACGCATGGAACGCGCCGCGTTGCTGGCCGGTAGCGGCAGCCTGCCCGCGGCCCTCGCCCTGTGGGATGGCGTGGCGCAGGAACATGCCATCGATCCGGTCATTGCCTCGCTCGCCAGCCTGCTGTGGGTTCAGCACCAGATCGACAGTGGCGATCCCGCCACCCTGCGCTCGCGCCTGGCAGTGCTGGATGGCACGGGCCAGCCATGGCGCGCCCAGGCGATCGAGGCCGAGGCCATGCTTGACCTGCGCACCGGTAAGGATGCGGACGCACGCGCCCGGCTGGAACGCCTGACCATGGACATGTCCGTAACCGATGGCGTGCGTAACCGCGCGGAAGCCATGCTGCAGACCATGGGGGCTGACGCAGGTGGCTAGCCCGATCCATGACACCCCCATGCCCACAGACAGGAAGACCATGAAAACAGCCCTGAGCCGCCGCCACGCGTTACTTGGTGCCGGGGCTGCGCTGCTGCCCGCCCTGGCCGCCTGTTCCAGCGCGCAGAAAAAGAAGCCCCTGCTGATCGGCCACCGTTCCGACGTGCTGCATACCACGGCGGGCCTGACCGTTGATTCGGACGAGACGCAGGCCGTGACCGTGCCCGCGCCGGTGGCGGTGAATGCATGGCCGCAGTCCGGCGTGGCGCCCAGCCATGTCGGCATGGATATCGCGTGGCGTGGCGAGATGCGCCACCAGTGGACCCACGACATCGGGGCGGGTATCTCCGAACCCGATCCCCTGTATTACGTCGCCCTTGGCAATAGCGGGCGTGGCATCATTCAGGCCCCGCCGGTGGTGCAGAACGGGCGGCTGTTCGTCATGGACGCGCAGGGCGTGATCCGGGCCTATCACTGGCCGGCCATGCGCAAGCTGTGGGAATACAACCCCAAGCCGCGCAAGATGCAGTCGGATAATCTGGGCGGTGGCCTGAGCGTTGACGGGGATACACTGTACATCGTCGATGGTATCGGTCAGGCACTGGCGGTGGAAGCTGCCACGGGCAAGCTGAAATGGCGGGTCAATATCCAGGCCCCCGGGCGTTCCGCGCCAACCATTGACAACGGTCGCCTGTTCCTTGGCACCATTGACGAACACCTGTACTGCCTGGATGCCGAAAACGGCAATATCCTGTGGACATATGCCGCGACGGGGGCCGACACCATCATCTACGGCCAGCCGGCCCCGGCCGTGGCGGACGGAGTGGTTCTGGCCGGTTTCGGTTCGGGCGATCTGGTGGCCCTGCGTGCGGAAGGTGGCGAGGTCGTGTGGGCCGACACATTGGGCAGCACCAATGGGCAGCAGGCGCTGATCGACTTTTCATGTGTGCACGGCATGCCGGTCATTGCCGATGGCACGGCCTATGCCATAAGCACCGGCGCAGTGCTGGTGGCCATTGACATGCGTTCGGGCCGCAGGCTGTGGGAACGTGGCATTTCGGGACAGAATACACCGCTGGTGATCGGGGACTGGATCTTCATCATCTCCATGGACCAGCAGGTGGCCTGCCTTGACCGGCTTTCGGGCCATGTGCGCTGGATCACGCAGCTGCGCCAGTATGAAAACGCGGACAAGCAGAAGCGCGGTATCGTATGGAATGGCCCGCTGCTGGCGGGGGGCAAGCTGGTGTTCATTTCCAGCTTCCCCGAAAACGGGGTTGCCATCATCGATCCGGCGCAGGGGCATATCGAATCCCTGCACAAATTGCCCGGTCAGGTGACGACCGCGCCCATCGTGGTCGATAATCTGCTGTTGCTGCTGGACAATAGCGGCTACCTTATCGCCTATAGCTAAAAAGAAAGTTGCCGCAGTGAGTTCATCTTTTCCATCCGCGCCAGTGGATGCGCTGCCGGTTGTCGTGATCGCGGGCAGGCCGAATGTTGGCAAGTCGACCATTTTCAACCGGCTGGTCGGACGCAGGCAGGCGCTTGTGGCCGACACCCCCGGCGTAACCCGTGACCGCAAGGAAGGGCAGGCGACCGTGCGTGGCCGCGCCATTCGCATCATCGATACGGCGGGGCTGGAAGAAGCCGCCCCTGATACGCTGTACGGGCGCATGCGGGCATCGTCCGAATCCGCGGTGGCGGATGCGGACCTCGTGCTGTTCTGCATTGACGCGCGCAGTGGCCTGACCCCCGCGGATGAGCATTTTGCCAACTGGCTGCGCCGTCAGGGCCGCCCGGTGCTGCTGATCGCCAACAAGGCGGAGGGGCGGCAGGGGGCTGCTGCCGCCATGGAGGCATTTTCGCTGGGGCTTGGCGCGCCGCTGGCCATCTCTGCCGAGCATGGGGAAGGCGTGGCTGACCTCATGTCCGAAATAGCGGACCGTCTGCCGCCGACCGACCTGCCGCCCGTACAGAAACCCACGCGTCGCAGCCGTCGTGAACAGGCGGAAGGCGAGGAGGAGGATGTCCGTCCCCCCGGTCCGCTGCGCCTTGCCATCGTGGGGCGCCCCAACGCGGGCAAGTCCACGCTGCTCAACCGCCTGCTGGGTGAGGAGCGAATGATTACCGGCCCGGAACCGGGGCTTACGCGTGATTCCATTGCCGTCATGCTGCATGATGACCAGGGCCCGATCCAGCTGGTCGATACGGCGGGGTTGCGCCGTAAGGCGCGGATTGACGAGACGCTGGAGAAAATGTCCGTTTCCGCCTCGATCGAGGCGCTGAAGATGGCGGAGGTCGTCATCCTCGTGCTGGATGCGACGTTGGGCGTACATGAGCAGGACCTGCAGATCGCCCGCCTGATCGAACGTGAAGGCCGGTGCTGCGTGCTGGCGCTGAACAAGTGGGACGCAGTGGAAGACCGGGCCGCGACGCGGCAGGCGATCAAGGATCGTATCGAAACGTCGCTTGCACAGATGCGCGGCATTCCCGTTGTCGCGTTTTCCGCCATGACGGGGGCAGGGATCAACAAGCTGCTGCCCACCGTGCGCCGCGCCTATGACATATGGAACCGCCGCGTGCCGACCGGCGCGCTGAACCGCTGGTTCGAAATGATGGTCGAGCGTCATCCGCCGCCGCTGGTCGACGGGCGCAGGCTCAAACTGCGCTACATCACGCAGGCCAAGGCCCGTCCGCCCACGTTTATCGTGTTCGGCACCCGCACTGACCAGTTGCCTGAGGATTACCAGCGCTATCTGGTCAATGGCCTGCGTGAAACCTTTGACCTGCCCGGCACGCCGATCCGGCTGCTGCTGCGGGCATCGAGCAACCCTTACGCCAAGGGCTAGGCACGGGATCCGGACGGCCGCCCGTCCGGGTTTTGCGTTTCTGGTGCCTTGTCACGTCCCGCATGGTACATATGGCCCCGGCTGCCATGGGGAAGAAAGACAGATCATGTCCCTGCGCATATCCACCACGGATGCCCTGCTGATCATCGACATGCAGGCCGATTTCATGCCTGGCGGTCCCCTTGGGGTGCCGGGCGCGGATATGCTGCCCTCCCTGATCAACCCGTTATGCGACCTGCCGTTCGGTGCGATTGTCGCAACACAGGACTGGCACCCGCCGGGGCATGTGTCCTTCGCGGGGCAGGGGGGGGCATGGCCGGTGCATTGTGTGGCCGGAACGCGGGGGGCCGACCTGTCGCCCGCGCTGGCGCAGGTGCATGTCGGCGTGGTGCTGCGCAAGGGGCTGCATCCCGAAATCGACAGCTATTCCGCCTTTGAAGACAACGACCATGTCAGCCGTACCGGACTGGATGGGCTGCTGAAGGGCAGGGGGATCACCCGTGTCTTCGTGGTGGGCGTTGCGCTGGATTACTGCGTGGCCGCGACCGCACGCGATGCGGTGCGGGCGGGATTTGCCACCTTTGTCCTGCCCGACGCCTGTCGTGCCGTGCAGCAGGCTCCGGCTGCGGCGCTGGCCGCGCTGGGCATTGAAGGCGTCGACCATGCGCAGGCGGCGGACGTGCTGGCCCATAACCGCAGGAATTAAACAAAGTCCCTGCTGGAGCCTTTTTTAAACGTTGTCAGGTGCCGCCTTTGCCGGAAATGGCGGTTCCTTCTGTCATCTATCTGGGCATGACGTCCGGACTATCCGATCACCAGTGACAGCAGCAGTGCGAAGACCAGTCCGAGTACGGCAATCAGCGTCTCGATCACTGACCATGTCTTTATGGTCTGGCCAACCGACAGGCCAAGATATTCCTTGATCTGCCAGAAACCCGCGTCATTCAACGGCCCCAGCGCCACGGACCCGGCCCCGGTCACGATCACCATCAGTTCGGGCGACGCAGCATGGGTCCGCAGCAGGATCGGGCCGACAATGCCGGCCGCCGTGCTCATGGCCACGGTGGCGGACCCGGTGGCCACGCGCACCACCACCGCCAGCAGCCACGCCAGTACCAGCAGCGGCACATGCGCCCCCACCGCAAGGTCGGTAATGGCCGATGACACGCCACTATCGACCAGTTCCTGACCGAAGCCGCCGCCCGCGCCGACCAGCAGCATGATCAGGGCGGTGGGGGCCAGGCAGTCATTGGTGAACTTCAGGATGGTTTCCCGGCTGAACCCGCGTGCCGCGCCAAAAACCTGGAATGACAGCAGCGTCGCCAGCGCCAGTGCGATGTCGGTATTGCCGATAAAGTGCAGCGCGTTGTTCAGGGGCGTATGGGCCGCGGCCAGCATGTCCGCCATCGATCCCACCAGCATCAGGATGACGGGAGACAGGATGGTCATGACCGTCAGCCCGAAACCGGGCATGTTTTCGGGCAGGTCATGGTTGACGAACTGCGCCTCCAGCGCGGATGGCTGGACCGGCCCGATCCGCCCGGCGATGAAGCGGGCGTAAATCGGTCCCGCAAGGGCCGCCACCGGCGTGCCGATCACGATTCCCCACAGGATCGTGCGCCCGATATCCGCATGGTAGGCGGACAGCGCCAGCAGCGTCGCGGGATGGGGCGGGATCATGGCGTGCGTAACCGACAGCGCGGCCCCCATGGGCAGCGCCAGCAGCAGCAGGGGCGTATTGGTGCGTCGCGCCAGCGTAAAGGCCAGCGGGATCAGCAGGACGAACCCGACCTCGAAAAACACCGGCAGGCCCACCAGCAGCCCGATCACCATCATGGCCCAGCTGACGCGCTTCGTGCCGGCAAGGCTGGTGATCGTGACCGCAATCCGGTCTGCGCCCCCCGATTCCGCCAGCATCTTGCCCAGCATGGTGCCCAGCGCGATGACCGTCGCGACATGCCCCAGCACGTGCCCCGCGCCGGTTTCGAATGACGTGATGGCCTTCTGCGGTGGCATGCCCGCACCCAGCGCCAGCGCCAGCGAAACGGCGAACAGCACGATGAACGGGTTGATCTTGAAACGGGCAATCAGAACCACGACGGCTACGATCGCCAGCGATGCGAGGGAGAGGGCGAACAGGGATGACATCATGGTTTCTGTAACGAATTCATGCCCTATACAGGCCGGTGATCCCCCATGCTGTCAACGCTGGAAGCTTTTTCTGCGCAATATTTGAACAAAAATACCCTATTTTTCGGACCTGATATTACACAATCGTCATGGACATGCCCCCTCGGTGGCATGTCCGGATGCTGTTATCATGCCCCTTTAGGCCCTATGGACAGGAGCACAGCGATGATCATTCTTTCGGACGAGACGGCCGACATCCCGACACCATCAGGCATGATGCGGATGCATGTTTTCCGTCCCGCCATCGCGGGGCGTTTCCCCGGGATCGTGCTGTTTTCGGAAATCTATCAGGTGACGGCCCCCATCCGCAGGCTTGCGGCGATGATGGCAGGGCTGGGGCATGTAGTATGCGTGCCAGAAGTCTATCATGAATACGAACCCGCGGGCACCGTGCTGGCTTATGATAAGCCAGGCACGGACCGGGGCAATTTCCTGAAGCATGAAAAACCGCTTTCTGCCTATGACCATGATGCCCATGCGGCACTGGACTGGCTGGCGGCGTATCCGCACTGCACCGGCGCGCTGGCCACGATGGGCGTCTGCCTCGGCGGGCATCTGGCGTTTCGTGCCGCCCTTGATCCGCGCGTACGTGCGACGGTGTGTTTCTATGCGACCGACATCCATGCCCACAGCCTTGGTCACGGGAAATGCGATGATACGCTGGCCCGGGTCGGGGAGATGAAGGGGGAGGCGTTCCTGGTCTGGGGGCGACAGGACCCGCATGTGCCCTTCGCGGGAAGGCAGATGATCCGCGAAGCGCTGGAACAGGCGCAGGTGTGTTACGAATGGCATGAATTCAATGCCCAGCATGCGTTCCTGCGCGATGAAGGGCACCGTTACGATTCCGCCCTGTTCCTGCAGTGCATGGACATGGCCCGGACCTTCCTGGGCCGTATCATGCATCTCAGCGCGTAAGCATGCCCGCCAGGACGGCCAGCGCGATGACAAGGCCGGTTTCGCGGTTGAAGCGGAACAGGCGCAGGCACCCGGCGGGATCGCGTTCGTCCAGCCGGCTGACCTGCGATGCCAGCAGCATGGCGGGCAGGGGCAGCGCCAGCCAGAACCCGTAACCGGTATGGGCCAGCCACCCTGCCGCCGCCAGTCCCGCAACCGTCAGGGCGTAGCACGTGCCCACGAACAGCCGCGCATGCCCGGCCATGAGGCGCGATGTGGACCGCACCCCGATACGGGCATCGTCCTCCATGTCCTGAAAACCGTAGATCGTATCGAAGCCAAGCTGCCAGACGATGGTGGCGGCATACAGGGCGCACAGCGCGGGATCGATCCGGTCCGCCGCCGCCGCATAGCCCAGCGGCGCGCCAAAGCCGAACGTGAACCCCATGACCAGCTGCGGCCACCACGTTACCCGCTTGGCCAGCGGATACAGCCCCACAAGGATAAGCGAGGACGCGCCCAGCACCTGTGACAGGGTATTGAGGTTCATGAGGATGTTGAACCCGATCAGCAGCAGGGCAGCCAGGAACAGCGCTGCCTCCCGCATCGACAGCGCGCCTGATGCCAGCGGGCGGCCCGCCGTGCGTGCAACCTGCCGGTCAATGTCGCGGTCCCACATGTCATTGACCACGCAGCCCGCGCCGCGCATCACGACACTGCCGATACCGAACAGCACGATCAGGAAAATGCGTTGCGACACCGGCACGCCCGCGGGCAGCAGGATGCCCCATATGCCGGGCAGGAACAGCAGCCACGTGCCAATGGGCCGATCCAGCCGCGCCAGCAGCGCATACGGGCGTAGGCGCGCGGGCAGGCGGCCGATCCAGCCATCCACCCGGATGTCCGTATGGGGTACTGGCTGGTCCACGGGTGCAACTCCTTCGGGCTTGATCGCGCCAGCGGGACAGGGTTTGCCGATGACGGATCGCCCCGTGGCTGCTAATGGCGAAACAGATGGGCCGGAAGACCCCGTCGGGTCAAGACCGGCCCCGGCGTTATGTTCAAGTGCAATAAGTGCGAAAGGTTACCGTCAGGCATGAGGGATTGCCCGCGACTGTTCATTTCCCCCGAAACGACCGCCCCGATGGCATCCGGTGGCATGCTGGATCTGGAACCGGGGCAGGCCCATTACCTTGGCACTGTCATGCGCCAGCAGGTGGGGGCGGCGGTCACGGTCTTTAACGCGCGCGACGGGGAATGGCGCGGCGTGATCGACCACCTGCGCCGGGATCGCTGCCGTATCCGGCTGACGGAACGCACCCGCGCGCCCCGGCCTACGCCGGGGCTGGGCCTGCTGTTCGCGCCGCTCAAGCGTGATGCGACCGAAACGGTCATCCGCATGGGAACCGAACTGGGGGTCACGCATTTCCGCCCCGTGGTCAGCGAACGCACCAATACCCACCGCATCAATGCCGCCCGGCTGGAAAGCATCGCGATTGAGGCGGCCGAACAGTGCGAACGCCTCGACGTGCCCGTGATCGACCCGCTGGCGGACCTGCCGCTGGTGCTGTCCCGATGGCCCGACGGTGTCAGCCTGTTCGCCGCCCTTGAACGCAGCGAGGCTCCGGCCACCCCCGTCGCGGCCCGCCCGGGGGATTGTGTGCTGATTGGCCCCGAAGGCGGTTTTTCCCCGCGTGAGCATGACATCCTGCGTGGTCATGCGTCTGTCAGGCCGCTGTCGCTTGGCGAGCTTGTGCTGCGGGCGGATACCGCGGCGGCGGCGGCGCTGGCTCTTGTCGGGGCTGGCCTCAAGGCCGTATGAGGGATGGGTCAATAAATTCCTGCCCCCTCCGGCATGCGCGTTCAGCCTGTCGCCGGCGTTAATCTGACTGTCATTGAGGATATTGCCCCCGCCATGTCGAATCCCGGCGCGCATAATTCAAACGTAATCGAATCATTTGACCAGATGGTCGCAGTTCTGGCGGCCGGTGCCCGGCCGCGCCCGGAATGGCGGATCGGCACGGAACATGAAAAATTCGGTTTTGTCCGCCCCGACGCCGCAATGCCGGACCGCAGGCCCTGGTCCTCGCCACCCTATGCCCCGCAGGGGATCGAAGCCCTGCTGCGTGGTCTGGCCGCGGAAGAAGGGGGGACGCGGTGGGAAGAAATCATCGACCGTGACGCGCTGATCGGGCTGAAGGGGCGGAGGGACGCGAAAGGCAGTTCGATTTCGCTGGAACCGGGCGGGCAGTTCGAACTGTCCGGTGCGCCGCTGGCGTCCCTGCACGAAACCGGGTCCGAAATGACGCGCCACTTCACGGCCATCCGCCCGATCTGTGAGGATCTGGGCATCGGGTTCGCGCCGCTGGGGTTTCACCCCACGGCGCGGCGGTCGGATATTCCGTGGATGCCCAAGAGCCGTTATGCCATCATGCGCAACTACATGCCCAGGGTGGGAACGCTGGGGCTGGACATGATGCTGCGCACCTGCACGGTACAGGTCAATCTTGATTTCGGGTCTGAGGCGGACATGGCGCGCAAGATGCGGGTCTCGCTGGCGTTGCAGCCTGTGGCGACGGCGCTGTTCGCCAGTTCGCCTTTCTATGAAGGACGCCCCAACGGTTTCCTGTCCAACCGTGCGCGGGTCTGGACCGATACCGATAACGCGCGCGCGGGCATGCCGCGCCGTTTTCTGGAAGATGGCTTCAGCTTTGCATCCTATGTGGACTGGCTGCTGGATGTGCCGATGTATTTCGTCACCCGCGATGACCGGCTGATTGATGTCGCGGGCAGTTCGTTCCGGGGCTGGCTGGAAGGACGCTGCCCGCCGGGACTGGAGGGCGAGCGCCCGACGATCGGGGATTTCGAGGATCATCTGACCACAGCGTTTCCCGATGTGCGGCTCAAGCAGTTTCTGGAAATGCGGGGCGCAGATGCCGGGACGCCGGCCATGATGCTGGCGCAGTCCGCGTTGTGGACCGGGCTTCTGTATGATGATGCCACCCTGCACGCCGCGGAACGGCTGGTGCTGGAACACGGGTGGGATGAATATATCGCCATTCGTGGCGCGGTGCCGCGCAGCGGGCTGGACACGCCATGGGGGCAGGGCACGCTGCGCGCACTGGCCGCGCGTATGATCGAACTGGCGACTGACGGGCTGCGGGCACGCAATGTCAGGGATGCGCAGGGACGCGACGAAACCTGTCATCTGGCCCCCCTGCACGCAATTGCGGCGGGTGGCCCCACGCAGGCGGAGGCATGGCTTGCGGCCTATCATGGCCGGTGGCAGGGGGATGTCACCCGTGTCTTTGCCGAGGCCGCGGTCTGACGCGGGAGATCAGTGCATCTACAGTAAATGTAATCGAGAAGCATAATCAGTTTCGGTTATTACTTTGTAAATACAACTGATAATTATTTTTAACTTTACAATATTCTTGAGGTGACGCAGGAATTTATGCATAGAGTGGATAATGCGTAAATTCTCGTCCCTGACTGATCAGGAAATCCTCGCGCTGGCCATCTCCAATGAGGAGGAAGACGGGCGCATCTATTCCGATTTTGCTTACGCAATCCGGGAAAAATATCCCGATACGTCCAAGATATTCACCGACATGTCGGCGGAGGAAGACAGCCACCGCCGGGATCTGATCGACCTGTACGCCCGGCGGTTTGGCCCCCATATCCCGCTGATCCGCCGTCAGGACATTGCGGATTTCATCGTGCGCAAGCCCGCATGGCAGGTCCAGACGCAGGGGATCGAGGCCGTGCGCCAGCATGCCCGGCAGATGGAAATGGATGCCGCGCGCTTCTACCGTCAGGCCGCGCTGCGCACTACTGACGCCGTCACGCGCAAGCTGCTGGGCGACCTGGCCCATGCCGAGGACCAGCACGAACAGGCCGCCAACGCGATTGAACTGGACCGCCTGCCCCTGAACAAGCGCGAAAGCGAGGATGAGGACGCCCGCCGCCGCTTCGTGCTGCAGGTCATCCAGCCCGGCCTTGTCGGGCTGATGGACGGGTCGGTGTCCACGCTGGCCCCCGTCTTTGCCGCGGCGTTCGCCACGCATCAGCCATGGAATGCCTTTCTGGTCGGCATGGCGGCGTCGGTCGGGGCGGGGATTTCCATGGGCTTTGCCGAAGCCCTGTCCGATGATGGCAAGCTGTCAGGTCGTGGCGCGCCGCTGCTGCGCGGGCTGATATGCGGGCTCATGACCACGGCGGGGGGGATCGGCCATACGCTGCCGTTCCTGATCAATGATTTTTCGGCGGCAATGATCGCGGCCGTGATCGTGGTGGTGATCGAACTGTTCGTGATTTCATGGATACGCTGGCGGTATCAGGAAACACCGTTCGGGTCGGCCGTCGTGCAGATCGTGCTTGGCGGCCTGCTGGTGTTTGCCGCCGGTGTGCTGATTGGCAGTTCCTGATCCGCCTGCCTTGATATTAACCCCATGATGGGGCACCAGTGGGCGGCTACTTCGTGCATGGATCGTCCCGTATCATGAAATTCCATCCTACCCTTGCCATCTGTGGTCTGGCCTGCCTGCTGGCTGCCGGCAGCCCGTTGTCCATTGCCCATGCGCAGGAACAGATGGCCGTTGGCGCGTCGGATCAGGACCATGCCCTGCTGGAGCGCGTTGAACGGCATCTGGATGCGATCAGCCTGCTGAAAGCCCGTTTCCGCCAGACTGCACCTGATGGCAAGCAGAGCACCGGGACCGCGTGGATCGACCGGACGAATCGGCGCATGCGGTTTCAGTATGATCCGCCCAGCCCGCTGCTGCTGGTCGCCAATCATGATCAGGTCGTCTTCAACGACAGCCAGCTGGACCAGACCACCACCATGCCCATGGAAAAGACGCCGCTGGGCCTGCTGCTGCGTCCGCACCTCCAGCTATCGGGGGATGTGACGGTCACCGGCCTGTCGCATGATGGTAATGTGCTGGAGATCACGCTGGTGCGCACCGATTCCCCCGGTGACGGCAGCATGACGCTGATTTTCCATGACAGTCCGCTGCTGCTGCGTGGCTGGATCATTCAGGACGCCCAGCAGGAAACCACCCGTGTCGACCTGCTTGATGCATCAACCGGTGGCCCTATGCCGCCAGATTCGCTGTTCAGTACCGACCTGCCCGAACAGCACTGACCCCGGTCATTATCCCTGCGGCCCGCGTGCAAGTTCCAGCGCGCGAGCATAGACCGTGCGGCGCGGCAGGCTGGTAATGCCGGCCACAAGGGCGGCCGCGTCCTTGACCGACAGGGTGCGCAGGGCTTCACGTAACTGCGTGTCCAGGTCCGTGGCCGTGCTGTCATCATGCAATGGCGGGCCAAGCACCACCGTAATCTCGCCCCGTGCCGGGTTTTCTGCGTAGTGGGCGGCCAGTTCGGCTACCGTGCCCCGGCGCACTTCCTCAAACCGCTTGGTCAGTTCGCGCGCGACGGCGGCATGGCGGTCGCCCCCCATGACATCGGCCAGCGTCGCCAGCATTTCGGCCAGCCGGTGCGGTGCTTCGTGCCAGATCAGGGTGGCGGACAGCCCGGCGCATTCCGCTGCGTGCAGTTGTGCCAGTACCTCGCGCCGTGCGGCTTCACGCGGGGGCAGGAAGCCCGAAAACATGAATGGATGTGGCGGTAGCCCCGACAGCGTCAGCGCCATGACCGCCGCGTTGGGGCCGGGTACCGCGGTCACTTGGCCACCCGCCGCCACAACCGCGCGCACCAGCCTGTAGCCGGGATCGGACATGAGCGGCGTGCCCGCATCCGAAATCACCGCGATGCGCTGGCCCGTGCCCAATGCGTCAAGCAGGGCGGGGATCTGCCGGTCCTCATTATGGTCGTGCAGGGGACGGGTGCGGGTATGGATGCCGTATTCCCGCAACAGCCGTGCGCTGGTACGCGTGTCCTCGCACAGGATCAGGTCGACGGCCTGCAATGTTTCCACTGCCCGGCGGCTCATGTCACCCAGATTGCCAATGGGGGTGGAAACAAGGATAAGTTCTCCATCCCGGTGCAGAACCGCAATGGTTTCATCCACGTTCCCTGCATGACGGAGGGGCGTTTCTCCGCTATGAAGCGTTCTGGGGGGAATGTCCGTCGGATGTTCCGCGGCATGTTGAGATTTTGAAGGCGAGGAAGATGAGGCGTCAGACATTCGGAACCCAGATGCAAGGACAGGATGTTGATTCTGCCTCTTCGCGCTTTGCATGCAAGCGCTTATTGTTTGCCGGGCTGGCCCTGTCGGCGCTGACGGCATGCGCCAGCGGGGGCGGGCACCATCGTGGCCCGCAGGCCGGCCGTGGCGTGGGTGTCCTGCTGCCACTGACCGGCACCAACGCCCATCTGGGTCAGGAAATGCTGACCGCCACCCGCATGGCCATGAATTCCCCCACATCACCCTCGCTGGACGTGCATGATACCGCGGCCCCGGGTGCAACCGCCGCGACTGCCGCGCAGGCCGCCGTCACGGCAGGGGACGGACTGATCCTGGGGCCGTTGACGACGGATGACACGGCCCGCGCGGCCACGATCGTCACGGCGGCGCATATTCCCATGCTGGCGTTCACCAGTGACATGTCCGTAGCCCAGCCGGGCGTGTGGACGCTGGGCATTGCCCCGGAACAGCAGGTGCGGCGCATGGTGCTGGCCGCCCGGCAGCAGGGGCGTCAGCATTTTGTCGCCTTCCTGCCTGACAACCGGCTGGGGCGCGCGCTGGGGCAGGCGCTGCAGCAGGTGTGCGAGGAAAATGGCCTGCAGTCCCCGCAGATCATGTTCCATGACAGCACGCAGGCTTCCATTCTCACTGGCCTGAAAACCCTGTCCGCCTTTGAAACGCGTGCCAGCGCCGTGGTGCAGCCCGACGCCACGACGCAGCCCGCGCCCGATGCGCAGGCTGCCCCCAAGGTGGATGCGACTGTTGATCCCGCCAATCCCGATGGCGCACCCGCGCCGTCGGCATCCGATCAGCCTGCGCCGTCACCCGCGCCGGCTGCTGCACCAGAATTCCCGGCGCCCCCGTTCGATGCGCTGCTGCTGGGGGATACGGGGCTGCAACTGGGCATGGTCATCAACGCGCTGGGCGAGACACATGTGGACAGCACGCATGTGCAGATCATGGGACCGGGGCTGTGGGGCGCTTTCGCCAACAAGCTGTCAGCATTGCAGGGGGCATGGTACGCAGCCCCCGATCCGGCCACGCGCCAGACTTTCGTGCAGCAGTTCATGGCGCGGTACCACCACATGCCCACGCCGCTGGCTGACCTGACCTATGATTCGGCAGCACTGGTCAAGGCGCTGGATCAGGCCCGTCCGGCGGGCAGCCCGAATGGCTATTCCGTGCAGGCGCTGACCCGGCCAGAAGGGTTTGGCGGGGTGGATGGCGCGTTCGGTTTTCTTGAAAATGGCAAGACGCGGCGTGATCTTGCAGTGTTCCAGATCCTGCCGTCCGGTGGTAGCAGGATCGTCATTCCCCCCGCAGGCAAGCTGCGCCGCAGCGCCAATTAGGCGCGAAAGGGGAAGGGCATAATACGCGTCGCGGCCGGTCAGGCCGCGACAGTGGCCCCGCAGGACAGTACCGGGCGGATGGCATGCAGCGCGGCTTCAAAACTGCGGTAGGTGGCAAGCGGACGCTCACGGATCTGGTCGATCAGCACCCAGCCCATGCCTTCGGGGCGAACCATGTAGGCAGGGTTTGCGTTCTCACGTACCCAGACCAGGACATGATCCATGTCGACTTCATCGTTTTCGTCACGGTTGGTGATGTCCGCATCACACAGGCCCATGCAGGCACCTGCCTGCAGCCAGCGCATCAGGTATTCGCGGTGACGGGGCAGGAAACCCTGCCGCAGGGAAACAACATTGGTGGCGGAAGCCTGCTGATCCATCATGTGCATTCCGTTGGCCCTCTGACTGTCGTGGAGTGACAATGTAGGAACAACGCTATTCCTGCATGGCTGCTTTGCCAAACTGAATTTGGGAATGAAAGCCGCAGAAACAGGCAGAAACCTCACCCTGTGATAAAAAAGCAATAATATGTTGCATAACTGCCTATTTATTAATCTTATTTTTAGGCAAATGCCTATTCCATCGGCGGTGAAGCCATAGCCAACTGCCCGGATGCTGTCGAATGGTGCCTTCAATCCGGTCATTGACCATCTGGGTCAGTTCCATCTGGTCCTGAGTCCGGTCCCCGCTATCGGGCAGGTCCAGTGGCGGGTGAACGTGAATGCGCAGCCGCGCCGGGCCCAGCCGTTCGACATACCCTGGTATGACAGGACAACGCAGTTTGATCGCCATGGCTGCCATGGCGCCTGCGGTCATGGCGGGCAGGCCGAAAAAACGCGCCGCCACGCCGTCATTCATCTTCTGGTCCACCAGCATGCCCAGATGCCCGCCCTTCAGGATATGCGCCAGTGCGCTGCGTGCGCCGCGTGCGCCCTTGGCGAACAGGGGCACGGGCTGTCCCATCGCCGCGTCGCGCAGGTCACACAGGATCCGGTCGACCAGCGGATTGTTCGGGGCACGGTAGAACGATGAAAATGGCAGGCCGTACCGCGCGACGGCAGGCGGCAGCATTTCCCAGTTGCCGATATGACCGGATACGAAAATGGTCGGCCCGCCCCGCGCTGCCTGCGCCTGGAGGTGTTCCTCGCCCACCACGTCCCAACCGGGACCACTGGCGGGATTGCGGGGCAGGGTGGAAAGATGGGGGAATTCTCCGGCATTGCGACCGATATTATCCCACATGTCCCGTATCACGCGGCGGCGCATGGTTGCGTCCAGTTCCGGCATGGCCATGCGCAGGTTGGCATCGGCAATGCGCGACACCGGCAGGCGTGGTCCCACCACCCGGCACAGGAAACCGCCAAGGTTGGATGCCCGCACCGGCCCGATGCGGCGGAATATGGCCAGCAATCCGCGCACGAACGCGGCTTCAAGGCGCATCTGCCGGGTGGGGCGTGAGGGGATGGGTGCTGTCATGCGTCTGTTCTGCCCAGCCATAGGTCAAGTATGTGGTCCGGCATGGCGGACGTGCCCCATGCCAGTTGCAGTCCTGCGGTCACGACCTGCATCCGCACGTCCGGGGGCAGGCGTACGGCATCTTTTTCCGTTGTGACAAGGCAGGCGTCCAGCTGCGCCGCAAGTGCAAGCAGGCGCCTGCAGTCCGTCAGGGTATAGGGATGGTGGTCGGCAAATGCCACGCAGCGCAAGGGGATGATGCCAATGCTGGCAAGGCCGTCAAAAAACTTGTCAGGCCGTCCGATTCCGGCAAAGGCGATAACGGGCCTGTTGCGCGGCACGGCATCCGCCTTCTGTTGCAACGTGGCGGTATAGCAGGGCAGACCCTTTTTTATGGAGGTCGTCATGCCCCGCTGGTCCGTACCCATCACGACCACGCCACCTGCGCGCGCCAGACCGGCAGCCACGGGTTCGCGCAGCGGCCCGGCGGGCAGGACACGCCCGTTGCCGAATCCGACCGCGCCATCCACCACGACAAGGGAGAGGTCCTGATGCAACGTGGGATTCTGGAAACCGTCATCCATCACCAGACAGTCTACCCCATCGCTTATGGCCCGGCGGGCTGAAATGGCCCGATCAGCCCCGACATAACATGGGGCGACACGGGCCAGCAGCAGCGGTTCGTCGCCCGCCTCGCGCGCGGTATGCCGCTGCGGGTCCACTTTCGTGCCCGCAGGCAGCTTTCCGCCGTAACCGCGCGACAGAAAGGCCGGACGCCGCCCCCGCGCAATGGCGCGCTGTGCCAGATCAAGGCCAAGCGGGGTCTTGCCCGTGCCGCCCACCCCGATATTCCCGCAGCACAGCACGGGCACCGGCGCACGCCATCCCGTCGCCCGTACCCGGCGCGCCGTGGCGGCGGCATATATCCATGACAGCGGGGAAAGCAGGTGCGCCGCCCACCCCGGATGGGCCGGCGAAGTCCACCAGAAGGCCGGGGGGCGTATCATCGTCCTGCCATCGCCACGATCGCGGCTGCAACCTGCCGCGCAATGTCCGGATCGGACGGGGAGGCAACAGTGGGTACGGTGTTGTCCGAACCGCGTTGCCCCATATGCGCGATGACCCATTGCGCGATATCCTGCGCTGTCCGCACATAATGGACGCGTGTGCCCATCCGGGCATAGGCCTGACGGAAATTGCCTGTCTGTGGACCGCTGGCTATCGTGCACCCGGCATGTGCCGGTTCCGCCGGATTATGGCCGCCCCCGGCACAGCCCGGCAGGCTGTTTCCCATGAGGACGGGCGCGCCAAGGGCGTAGAACAGTCCCGTCTCCCCCAATGTGTCGCATATCCATACGGCGTCATGGTCCCTAGGAAACTGTCCCTCCGCCCGGCGGGGTAGCGGGTGACCCGCAAGGGTTTCGATTTCTGTCCCGCGTTCGGGATGGCGGGGAATGATGATGGTCAGCGCGTCGGGCACGGTATGGCGGACCAGATGGCTGGCGGCCAGAATTCCGGCTTCTTCCCCCCGATGGGTCGAGGCGGCGACCCAGACCGGACGCCCCGCAAGGTGGTGGTGGATTTCGTCCAGCGCCGACGGATCATATGGCAGGGCGGGGGCGGCTTCCTTCAGGTCCGCTACAAGGTCGATCCGCGCGGCGCCCCCAAGGCGCAGGCGCTGCGCATCTTCAGGGCTGCGCGCCATGATCCATGAAAAGGCGGACAGCATGCGCGCCAGCAGGCATCGCGCCATGCCCCATCGGGCCAATGACCGGTCGGACAGGCGTCCGTTCAGCAATGCCAGCGGAATATGCCGCCTGCGGCATGAAGCGATCAGGTTGGGCCAGAGTTCGCTTTCCACCAGTGCTGCCACATCAGGTCGCCAGAAATCGACGAACCGCGCGACCCAGCGCGGAACATCCAGCGGCGCGAATTGCTGGATGACCCGTTCATGGCCGTGCAGGCCCGGCAGGCGGGCCTGCATGATTCCGGCACCTGTCACGGTACCGGTTGTAACCAGAATGGTATGGGTGGGGCTGATGGCAAGAAGCTGGCTGATAACCGGCAGCAGCGCCACGCTTTCCCCCACGCTTGCCGCGTGCAGCCATATCAGGGGGCCGGGGGGGCGACTGGCACGGCTGGCAATGCCACGGCGTTGCGGCACGCTGTCGGAGGTTTCCCTGCCGCGCGTCAGACGGCGGCGCAGGTTCAGGCGAAGGAAGGGGGGCAGCAGGCTGGCAACACCCCACCATGCCGCCGCAAGGACGGCACCGCACGGGCCTGTACCCATCCTGTCCCGGTGCGTCATGGCTGTATCAGTCCGAAAACACGCTTGCGCATGCCCTTGCGGTAACACGCCCCGCCGGGTGGGGAAAGGACACAGGCCCTTTTCCCCGGTGTGTGGTCATGACACGAAGCGGCGGAATCCCAGTCCCTGCACGCGTTCATGCAGGATGGACGGCTGGTAGGCGACGGAAATGATTTCGTGCGCCTGCTGCCATACGCTGACGGCCTCCGGCCGTTCGGTCTGCACGGTGGTAATGCCACAGCGCAGCATGAATTCGTACTGGTCGGGCAACGGCGTGCCCGTGGCCCGGATTTCCCCCGTAAACGACAGGTGTTCGCGCAGGGCACGTGCCTGCGTGAAGGCGCGTCCGTCGCGGAAGGTGGTGAACGTGACCGCCACCAGCCCGAGGCGCGGCAGGGCAGGGCGGAGCAGGGCTACATCCACATCCGGCCCGATGGCGACACCCAGCGGTGCATCGCCCGCGCGCGCCAGAGCTTCCTCCAGCCGTGCGAAAGGTACGATCACGGCGCCCGTCGCGGGAATGGGATCGTCCCCGGCAACCGTGACCCAGGCGTCATCCACGATGTGGCCATTCTCAAGCAGGGGCATAGACGGCATCCTTGAAGCTGGCGGCGCCAAGACGCCGGTACGTATCGATAAACTGCTCGTCACCCTGACGCAGCACCAGATAGGTATCGATCAGCCGGGCGATGGCGTCGACCGTTTCATCTTCCGGTAGCGCCGGACCGATGATCTGGCCAATGGCCACGTCATTGCCAGCCGAACCGCCAAGGGTAAGCTGGAAGAATTCCTCGCCGCGCTTGTCCACGCCAAGGATGCCGATATGGCCCGCATGGTGGTGCCCGCAGGCGTTGATGCAGCCAGATATGTTGATGTTCAGCCGGCCGATGCGTTCCTGCAGTTCGGGGTCGGCAAAGCGGGCGCTGAGCTTCTGCGCAATGGGGATGGAACGCGCGTTGGCCAGCGCGCAGTAATCCAGACCGGGGCAGGCAATGATATCGCCCACCAGCCCGATATTGGGCGTGCCCAGACCGGCCGCGACCAGTTTGTGCCACAGGTCACGCAGCCGGTCCTTGCGCACATGGCCCAGCACCACGTTCTGCATGTGGGTGACGCGGATTTCACCAAATGACCAGCCATCGGCCAGATCGGCGATCAGGTCCATCTGGTCCGCCGTGACATCACCGGGAATGCCGCCATCAGGCTTTACGGAAACCACGGCGCAGATGAACCCGTCATTGCGGTGGGGATGGGTGTTGGTGCGCACCCAGCGGTCAAAGGCCGGGTCCGCCCTGCGGTCGGCGGCCAGCTTCTGCGCCGCGTCAGCGGGGGCCACCAGGTCGGGAATGCCGAAGCGCGCGCGGATGCCATCCACGATGGCGGGGTCAAGCCGGTAGTCCGCGCGGTTCATCAGCGCAAATTCCGCATCGACCTTTTCGCGGAACTGCTCGACGCCCAGTGCCTGCACAAGGATCTTGATCCGGGCCTTGTACATGTTGTCGCGTCGGCCATAGGCGTTGTACACGCGCACGATGGCCTCGAGATACGCCAGCAGATCCTCTTCGGGCAGGTTGTCGCGCAACTGCACGCCAATGATCGGCGTGCGCCCAAGGCCGCCGCCCACGAACACGTCAAACACCGGCCGACCCTGCGGGCCGGGACGGGCGACCAGCCCGATATCATGGAAACGGGCGGCGACACGATCATGCGGGCTGCCGCTTATGGCGATCTTGAACTTGCGCGGCAGGAACGAGAATTCCGGGTGCAGCGTGGACCACTGGCGCAGGATTTCCGCATGAATGCGCGGGTCCAGCAGTTCATCGGCGGCCGCCCCCGCGAATTCGTCGCATGTGACATTACGGATGCAGTTGCCGCTGGTCTGGATCGCATGCATGTTCACGCGGGCCAGGTGTTCGAGGATATCGGGCGTATCCTCCAGCCGGATCCAGTTGAACTGCACGTTCTGCCGTGTGGTGAAGTGCCCGTAATCGCGGTCATACGTGCGCGCGATATGGGCAAGCGCGCGCATCTGGTCGGACCCCATCATGCCGTAGGGCACCGCAACCCGCAGCATGTAGGCATGCAACTGCAGGTACAGGCCATTCATCAGACGCAGTGGCTTGAATTCGTCCTCGCTCAGGTCGCCAGCAATGCGGCGGTTCACCTGTTCGCGGAACTGCGCCACGCGCTGGGACAGGAAGGTGCGGTCCACCTGGTCATAGGCATACCGGCCAACCGGCAGGGTCGCGGTGTCAGTGGACATGGGATATCTCCACAGGGGCAAAATCGGGGTGGACGCTGGGGCCGAACGCACGAATGCGCTCACGCATGGTCAGCGGGGATATGCCAGCTGCCGACGGATCCAGCTGCACGCCATAGATACCCACCAGTTTGCGAGCATCCGGCGTAGCCTTGGTCTGCTTTATCGCATCTTCCACATCCGCATTGTCGAAAATACGGGCATGGGCGATATGTTCCGACCATCCCTGCTGCGTCAGCCAGACAGTACGGCCATCAAGCAGACGGTTGGCGGTAATGACGCTGGCGCCGGTCGTATCCCGGCGGTTGTTCCTGACATCCACTTGTGAACCGATCCTTTCCAGGCAACAGGCGTAATATGCCGTGACTGGTACAAAAAGGCGCCAGACATGTAAACTGGCGCCCATGATCCTAAACCCGGTCCTGCATGGGGTCAGGTCGCCGCTGCGGGCGGCCTGACCCTGCCGGCATCAGGATTGCTGGCGCTGGGCCGCCTCATCAGGGCGGATTTCATCGCCAATGAAGGTGGCAAGGCGTGCAGCCGTCTCGTCGCTTGACACATTGGCCGTTTCCAGCCGCAGGTCGGGGCTGACGGGGGCTTCATACGGCGCATCGATGCCAGTGAACCCTTCGATCTTGCCCGCGCGGGCGGCGGCATACAGGCCCTTGGGGTCGCGCTGTTCACACGTGGCCTGCGGCGTGTCGATGAAGATTTCATGAAAACCCTCACCCACGATCTGGCGGGCAAGTTCACGGTCCGCAATGGTGGGCGAGATCAGGGCAACGATCACGACCTGCCCGCTTTCCGCAAGGATGCGGGCCACGGCGGCGGCGCGACGTACGTTTTCACGACGGTCCGCTTCCGAAAAGCCAAGGTCCGAACACAGTCCCGCACGCAGAGTATCCCCATCCAGAACCGATACATCGATCCCGCGGGAGAACAGGCGCGTCTCCGCCCCGCGCGCCAGCGTGCTCTTGCCCGCACCCGGCAGGCCGGTCATCCAGAACACGCCGCCACGGTGGCCTTTCGCCCGTGCACGGTCCCACAGCGACACGGCGCTGCCGGTCGGGTGGATGGCGTTGCGGCCCGCGACACTTTCGGCAACGCCGATCAGCGGCGCGCCACCGACGATCTGCTGGTTGCGGTCCACCAGCACGCCGCGTCCGTCCGACGTGCCGGGCACGAACGGGTCGAACAGCATGGTTTCGGACACCGCCAGCGTGATTTCGGCAAAGCCTTCGGGCGGAACTTCCTCGGCGGGGTGTTCGGTCAGATCCTCAAGGCGCACCACGGAATCGATGGCCGCCACCGTGACCTGATGTTCCGCCGTGGCAAGGCGTAGCCTGAAGCTTTCGCCCACGCGCAGCGGTTCCTGACGCAGCCAGAACAGGCGGGTGCGGATGCGTGCTGAGCGCAGCGGTGCGGCGGATGCGGGATACAGGAAATCGCCACGGTCGGGAATGACATCGGGTTCCAGCGTCACGGCCACGGACTGCCCCGCGATGGCCGCAACCTGCGGTGCCGTGTGCCAGCTTTCGATGGTGGCGATGCGCGCGCGCGCGCCCTGCGTGCCAATTACGATCTCATCACCCACGCGGATGCGGCCACGTTCGATACGGCCCACGACAATACGCTTGGTGTCGAAGCGGTAGACGTCCTGCACCGGCAGGCGCAGCGGCAGGTCGGCGCGCGAGGACGGGGCAGGGACCGCGGCCAGTGCCTCGGTCAGGGTCGGGCCCTTGTACCACGGCATCCGGTCCGAACGCGACGCCATGTTGTCGCCCTCACGTGCGGAGGCGGGGACGAACACCGTCGGCTCGATTTCAAGCTGGTGCAGCAGGGCGGTGACATCCCGCTCGGCCGCTTCGATCTTCTTCTGGTCGTAGTCGAGGATATCGACCTTGTTCATCAGCACGATGACATGGCGGATGCCGATCAGGCGCAGCAGCATCGCATGGCGGCGGGTCTGCTCCTGCGCGCCTTCATTCGCGTCCACCACCAGTACGGCGGCTTCGGCATCGGCGGCACCCGTAATCATGTTGCGCAGGAACTGGCGGTGGCCAGGCGCGTCCACGATCACGAACTGGCGCGTGCCCAGCCGGAAGGGAATGCGCGTGGAATCAACGGTAACACCCTGATCGCGTTCGATCTGCAGGCTATCGAGCAGGAAGCTCCATTCAACCGCCAGGCCGCGCTTCTTGCTGGATTCAATGATCTGCGCGACACGTCCGTCGGGCAGGCTGTCGGTATCATACAGCAGGCGACCGATCAGGGTGGACTTGCCATGGTCGACATGGCCCACGATCACGATGGGGGTGGCGGCTTCCTGCGGGGCAGGGGTCGGGATTGTACTCATTGTAATATAACTCCGTCCTGTCCGATCAGAGGTAGCCGGCCACGCGCAGGCGTTCGAACGCGTCCTCGGATTCATGGTCCATGGCGCGTCCCGCGCGTTCGGATGTGCGTGAGGTTTCCAGTTCGGCGATCACTTCGGCCACGGTTGTCGCGTTGCTTTCCACCGGGCTGGTGATGTCCTGGTCCCCCAGCGAGCGGTAGCGCTTGCCGTCCTTTGCGAAATACAGGTCAACCAGCGGGATGCCTTCGCGTTCGACATAGCGCCAGATGTCGATTTCACGCCATGACAGCAGCGGGTGCACGCGCACGTGCATGCCGGGTTCGTGCGGGGTGGCGTACTGGTCCCAGAATTCGGGCGGCTGGTTGCGCACGTCCCATTTGTGGCCGGCGCCACGGGGGCTGAACACGCGTTCCTTCGCACGGGTGGCCTGTTCATCGCGGCGGATGCCCGCGATCACGCCCGCCAGCTTGTACTTGTCGATCATCGCGGCAAGGCCCGCGGTCTTGCGCGCCGCCGAACGCGCGGCAGGCGGCAGGGTGGGGTCGATGTCCTCCACCGGCGGACAGTCGCCCAGCAGCAGTTCAAGGTTCCACTTCTTGGTGTATTCATCGCGGAACTGGTACATTTCGGGGAATTTCTTGCCCGTATCCACATGCATGACCGGGAACGGCACGCGGCCAAGGAACGCCTTGCGCGCCAGCCACAGCATGACGTTGGAATCCTTGCCCAGCGACCACAGCATCGCCAGTGGCTTCAGCTTCCGGTAGGCTTCACGCAGGATGAAGATGCTCTGCGCCTCTAGTTGGTCGAGATCGTCCATGGAATTACAGACCTTCCGTAACAGGAAAGAAAACAGGGAAACTGGCGGCCTCGGCATGGCCGGCAAAGGGGTGTTCCGGTTCAGGACGCCTTGCGGACATGGATACCACATTCCGTCTTGGCCTGCCCGGCCCAACGGCCCTGGCGGGGGTCCTCGCCTTCGGCCACGGGCCGCGTGCACGGCGCGCACCCGATGGAGGGATAGCCGCGCAGCGTCAGCGGGTGTCGCGGCAGGTTGCGGCGTGTCATTTCGGCGTCAAGTTCACGCGGCGTCCAGCTGATCAGCGGATTGATCTTGATCTTGCCCCCTGGCGCGTCCTCCACCACCGGCAGGCCCTGCCGGGTCGCGGCCTGCGTGCGCTTGCGGCCCGTAATCCACGCGTCAAAGGGGATCATGGCTTCATCCAGCGGCTCGACCTTGCGCAATGCGCAGCAGGCATCAGGGTCAAAGGCCCATAGCTGGCCTTCGGGGTCGCGGCGTTCGATCTGGCCGGGGGCGGGGTGCAGGTCGCGCACATCACGCAGGCCCAGCACGCGGGCCAGTTCCTGCCGGTAGGCCAGCGTTTCGGGGAAATGCTGTCCCGTTTCAAGGAACAGAACAGGAACGGCGGGATCGATTTCCGCCGCCAGAGCCAGCATCACGGCGGATTCAGCGCCAAAGGATGAAACAAGCGCAATGCGACCGCGCAGCCGCGTCAGGGCGACACGAAGCACCTCGGAAGCGTTTTCCCCCGCCTGCTTCAGTTCTGCCATAATGTCCGCGTTGATGCGCATAATCTCCCCCAGGCCAGATTTTACACTAGGCTTTGGCGTTCTTTTCACGTCACACCTAATCCCCGCACGGCGTAAAATCAAGGCGGGGTCAGGCATTTATACACAAAAATATGCGTATTGTGGGACGGGGGACCAAAATGGCGCGGAATATGGGTGTATCGTACGTCTCAGCGGCTCATGATAACGATAATATCGCTGTTTTCCAGCATATGCCGCGTGACGCCGCCCAGAATCATCTGACGCAGGCGGGAGTGGGAATATGCCCCCATGACCATCATGTCCGCCCCCAGGTCATGGGCAGTGGCCAGCATGTCTTCGCCTACGGGGCGTGTATCACTACCGAATTCGTGAATATTGGTCATGATGCCATGCAGCGCCAGAAATGACCGGACATGCCGGGCTTCCGGGCCGGGGCGCTGGTAGGCCGGGCTGTGCAGGATATGCACCGCTTCCGCCCGGCGCAGCAGGGGCAGCGCGTGGTGGATGGCGGATGCGGCTTCCGACGTGCCGTTCCAGCCGATGCAGATCCGCTTCCCGATCGTGGGTGGGGCGACAGGCGGCACGATGACGACCCCGCGCCCGCTTTCGAACAGGATGGCATGCAGCGTGTCCGAGGACGAGACATCTCCATCCGGGTCAGGCTGGCGCAGGACCACGATATCGGACAGCCGCGCCTGGAACGACACCACGCTGCGGGTATGGCCGCTATGGGCGATGAAGCTGGCGGACAGGCCATGCGCACCGACCGGTGACAGGGGGGAATCCACCGCGACGACGGGAATCCCCTCATCATGAACGAATTTGTCAAACAGTCCCCGCACCCCATGCAGGCGTGTGGCGCTTTCCTTCAGGGCGGATGCGATCATTTCCTGCACCATCGCACCTGACAGGCCTTCACCCACCAGCGGCCCGACTTCCTGCATGTCCGTACCCACGTGCAGCACGGCCAGGTGGGCGTCGAACATGCGGGCGATCACGCCGCCAGCATGCAGCGCACTTTCCGCATGGCTCATTCCGCCCAGGGGCAGCAATATCCTGCGTATGCACATTCAACACCTCCTGATCCGTTCATGGGGAATGCGCATGGCCTGCAAGGCAGGTACGGCACGCCCCGTATGCACGGAAAACGGATCAGGCGGCGTTAAGTTCAGGGGTAAAGGCGTTCGGTCGCCCAGCCATTGACCGTCCGGTCCCATACGGCACGATCATGCAGGCGGTAGGGGCGGTCCTGCCAGAATTCGAAATGCTGTGGCACGACGCGGAAGCCGCTCCAGTTGGCGGGGCGGGGAATGGGGGCGTCGGCATCCGGATAGCGGGCTTCAAGGTCCGCCACGGCCGCTTCGAACACGGCGCGGTCGGGCAGGGGATGGGACTGGTTCGACGCAATGGCGCCCAGGCGTGACACCCGGCTGCGGCTGGCGAAATAGGCATCGGCCTCCGCCGCGGTGACGGGTTCCACCGCGCCTTCGATACGGATCTGGCGGCGGATGCTTTTCCAGTGGAACAGCAGGGCGGCGTACGGGTTGGCCTTCAGCTCGGCCGCCTTGCGGCTGTTGAGGTTGGTATAGAACACGAAGCCGCGCCGGTCCGCACCCTTGAGCAGGATCATCCGTACCGATGGCCGCCCGTCAGCTGTGGCGGTCGCCAGCGCCATGGCGTTCGGGTCATTGGGTTCGTGCGCGGTCGCGTCACGCATCCACGCGTCAAACAGGTCGAACGGATCGGCGTCGAGATCGATCAGGGGAAGGGTCATGGGATCGGGGTTCCGTCACGCTGCATGCCTTGTACCGGCCTGCGCCCGGACCGGTCTGCGCAGGGATACGAAACATATGGAAACATAAGGTAAGTTACTATGTGACAATTATTGGCTAGAATTACCGCAATCGGCATCTTGTCCAAAACGGCAGCTTGTGCAACCACGAGGCCGAAATTTCATCCGTCATTTACCATTAAGGATACCAGCATGTCAGACGGCGCGCCCAAAATTTCCATCAAGGGTTCATTGATGAAGGGCAAACGGGGCCTTGTCATGGGGGTGGCGAATGACCGCTCCATCGCCTGGGGCATTGCACGCGCCGTGGCGGAACAGGGGGGTGAACTGGCCTTCACCTATCAGGGGGAAGCGCTGGGCAAGCGCGTGCGCCCGCTGGCCGAAACCGTGGGGTCGACCCTGGTCCTGCCGTGCGATGTGACCGACGACGCCGCCATGGATGCGACGTTCGCCGCGATCGAGAAGGAATGGGGCAAGATCGACTTCCTCGTTCACGCCATCGGCTGGGCGGACAAGCAGTTCCTGCGCGGGCGGTATGTCGATACCCCGCGTGATGCCTTCCTCAAGGCGATGGACATTTCGTGTTATTCCTTTACCGCCGTCGCCCGGCGCGCGGCCGCCATCATGAACCCCGGCGGGTCGCTGCTGACCCTGACCTATCTGGGGGCCGAGCGTGTCATGCCGCATTACAATGTCATGGGTGTCGCCAAGGCGGCGCTGGAGGCATCGGTGCGGTACATGGCGGTCGACCTGGGTGGTGACGGCATCCGCGTCAACGGTATCTCTGCCGGGCCGGTCATGACGCTGGCGGCCAATGGCATTGGCGATTTCCGCTATATCCTGAAATGGAACCAGTACAACTCTCCGCTGGAACGCAATGTCTCGCTGGAAGAAGTGGGCGGCGCGGGCCTGTACATGCTGTCCGACCTGTCGGGGGGCGTGACGGGGGAAATCCACCACGTTGATTCCGGCTACCATATTGTCGGCATGAAAAACCCCACCGCGCCGGATATCACGGTCGCGGGTAACTGATCGCGGGAAGCCTGTCCCCATGTCGTACAATACCTTTGGCCACCTGTTCCGCGTCACCACATGGGGCGAAAGCCATGGCCCGGCCATTGGCTGCGTGATTGATGGCTGTCCGCCCCGTGTTGCCCTGGAAGAGGCGGATATCCAGCCATGGCTGGACCGCCGCAGGCCGGGACAGTCCAAATTCACCACGCAGCGGCAGGAGGCAGATCAGGTCGAGATCCTGTCCGGCGTGTTCGAGGGGCATACGACCGGCACCCCCATTTCACTGGTGATCCGCAATACTGACCAGCGTTCGCGTGATTATGGCGATATCGCCACCCGGTACCGTCCCGGCCATGCCGATGTCGCCTATGACATGAAATACGGCATCCGTGACTATCGTGGTGGCGGGCGTTCATCCGCGCGGGAGACGGCCATGCGGGTCGCGGCGGGGGCCGTGGCGCGCAAGGTGCTGGGTGACAGGATCAGCATCCGTGGCGCGCTGGTGCAGGTCGGGCCGCATGCGGTTGACCGCACACGGATGGACTGGGAAATGGTGAATGCCAATCCGCTGTTCTGTCCGGACATGGCGATGCTGCCGGTATGGGAAGACTACCTTGCCGATATCCGCAAGAAGGGATCGTCCATTGGCGCCGTGATCGAGGTCATGGCCGAAGGCGTGCCGCCGGGGCTGGGTGCGCCGATTTATGGCAAGCTGGATTCCGACCTTGCCATGGCGTTGATGAGCATCAATGCCGTCAAGGGCGTCGAAATCGGGGACGGTTTTGCGTCCGCCTGCCTGACGGGGGAAGAAAACGCGGACCCGATGCGCATGGAAAACGGCATGCTGCAGTTTGCTTCCAACCATGCCGGCGGCGTGCTGGGTGGTATTTCCACCGGGCAGCCGATCGTTGCCCGTTTCGCGGTCAAGCCGACCAGTTCGATCCTGACGCCCGTCCCTTCCGTCACGCGGGACGGGGAGAACGTGGATGTCATGACCAGGGGGCGGCATGACCCCTGTGTCGGTATCCGTGCCGTGCCGGTGGGGGAGGCGATGATGGCCTGCATCCTGGCGGATCACCTGCTGCGCCACCGTGGACAGGTGGGTAATCAGGAGCCCGTGGTTCTGTAAAACCCGGGACCGCGGCATGTCGCTCCGGTGGGAGCGGGTTATACCCGCCCCGCCTGCTGCGGCAGTCTGTTCCTTATCCCAAGGTCTTACCGTTCCCGAAAACTGTCTGGACAGACCAGCCGCAGGACATTCTGACTGTCGGAAAGTTTCTGGTGAAGCTTTTCAAAAAGCTTTAGACAGGGTGGAATGCAGCAGGCATGAAAGCCGATGCGGAACATCTGTCCGCCCCGCATCAGCCCTGTGGATCAGCCTTTCAGCCTTGCATCAAGTGTAATGGTTGCGTTGAACAGCTTCGAGACGGGGCAACCGGCTTTTGCCTTTTCCGCCAGTTCCTTGAACTGCGCTTCGGTAGTACCCGGAATTTCAGTTTCCAGCGTCAGTTTTGCATGGGTGATGGCAAAGCCTTCGCCCTGTTTGTCCAGCACGATTTCAGACTTCGCATCCAGTGATCGGGCGGTCAGCCCCGCGCCACCCAGAATGCCCGACAGCGCCATGGCGAAGCACGCGGCATGGGCTGCGCCCAGCAGTTCCTCGGGGTTCGTGCCGGGTTTATCTTCAAAACGGGTATTGAAACCATAAGGCTGGTTCGTAAGTGAACCGCTCTGGGTCGAGATTTCGCCCTTGCCGTCCTTCAGTCCGCCGGACCACTGTGCGGTCGCAAATTTCGTGATCGCCATTATGTCGCGTTTCCTCAGATATCCAGGTTACGATCTGGGCGCGATATGCGCCCCGGATGATTGCCATTCCTCGCACGGGGCAACCGGCTGACCGATGAAAAGTTGCATCACGATGCACTTCGCGCCAACACCACCCTTGCAATATGCACCAAAAACGGCCATATCCCGCCACGGTCCCACGTTGGGGCCAATTCGCACGTGAAGCCAATACCTCTGGTGTCCTTGAAAAACAGGGCGTGCTTCACGGAGGATAAACCAGACACAAGGATTTAGCCGACATGGCGATGCCTGAATTCACAATGCGCCAGCTGCTGGAAGCCGGCGTGCACTTCGGTCACCACACCCGCCGCTGGAACCCGCGCATGGCGCCGTACCTGTTCGGTGTGCGCAACCAGGTTCACATCATCGACCTGCAGCAGACCGTTCCCATGCTGGACCGCGCGCTCAAGGCGATCCGTGACACCGTGGCCGGTGGTGGCCGCGTGCTGTTCGTCGGCACCAAGCGCGCTGCGGCCGATCAGGTGGCGGAAGCTGCCAAGCGTTGCGGCCAGTACTACGTCAACCACCGCTGGCTGGGTGGCATGCTGACGAACTGGAAGACCATCACCGGTTCGATCAAGCGTCTGCGCGGCATTGACGACATGCTGGAAAACGGCACCCAGGGCCTGACCAAGAAGGAAGTCCTGGACATTACCCGTGACCGTGAGAAGCTGGAGCGTTCGCTCGGCGGTATCAAGGAAATGGGCGGCCTGCCGGACATCCTGTTCGTGATCGACACGAACAAGGAAAAGCTGGCGGTTGAAGAAGCCAACAAGCTGGGTATCCCGGTTGTGGCCGTGCTGGACAGCAACTCAGACCCGCGTGGCGTGACCTATCCGATCCCGGGCAACGATGACGCCATCCGCGCCATTGCCCTGTATTGCGAACTGGTGTCGTCCGCTGTCCTCGACGGTATCTCCGCCGAGCTGGGTGCGTCGGGCGAAGACTTCGGTGCGTCCGAAGAACTGCCGATCGACCCCGCCGTGGAAACGGCCGTGACGGAAGCCGCCGCAAGCGCGGAATGAAATTGCACGCCGGGTGGGGCTGAACAGGCCCCCCGGCGTAACTGACACAGCAAGGACACGCCCTGCAGCGATGCGGGGCGTGCGCCTGTCGTGAGGAGTATCAGGATAATGGCGCAAATTACCGCAGCCCTCGTCAAGGAACTTCGTGAGAAGACCGGCGCGGGCATGATGGATTGCAAAAAGGCCCTTAACGAGGCCGAAGGCGACATTGAAGGCGCGATCGACTGGCTGCGCAAGAAGGGCCTGTCGGCTGCCGCCAAGAAGTCCGGCCGCGTTACGGCGGAAGGTCTGGTTGGCGTGGCTCAGGCGGACAAGAAGGCCGCCATGGTCGAAGTCAATGCCGAAACCGACTTCGTTGCCCGCAACGAGCATTTCCAGAACTTCGTCTCCGAAGTGGCGCATGCGGCACTGGACGTTGGCGACGATCTGGAAAAGCTGAAGACCGCCGTGCTGAAAAGCGGCCGCAGCGTTGCCGATGAACTGACGCACCTGATCGCCACCATTGGCGAAAACATGTCCATCCGCCGCGCGCGCGTGCTGAGCGTGCCGTCGGGCGTGGTCGCGACCTATGTTCATTCCGCCGTAAGCCCGGGTCTGGGCAAGATTGGCGTGCTGGCTGCCGTTGAGGCGCCGACCGCCAGCGAAGCGATGGAAGACCTTGGTCGCCGCATCGGCATGCATGTTGCCGCAACCCGTCCGGCCGCGCTGGATGTGGACAGTGTCGACCCGCAGGCGCTTGAGCGCGAGCGTGCCGTGCTGGTGGAACAGGCCAAGGCGTCGGGTAAGCCCGATGCGATCATTGAAAAGATGGTCGATGGCCGTATCCGCAAGTTCTATGAAGAAGTTGTGCTGCTGGAACAGGTCTGGGTTCATGATGGCGAAAGCCGCGTGCGCAAGATCGTGGAAAAGGCAGGCGCCAAGCTGACCGGTTTCGACCGCTTCCAGCTGGGTGAAGGCATCGAGAAGGAAGAAAACGACTTTGCCGCCGAAGTGGCAAAGGCTGCCGGCAACTGATCACGTTGCCGGTTTCCGGTTTTCTTTTCGCAAGGGCGGGTGTTTCCTGATGGAATGGGAAGCACCCGCCCTTGTGCTTTCCGCCACCCCGTATGGGGAAGGCAGCGCGATCGTGCATGTCCTGACGGGTGAGCACGGGCTGTATCACGGTCTGGCCCGTGGGGGATCATCCAGACGGGGTCGCGCGGTCTGGCAGACGGGGAACCTCGTGCGTGCGCGCTGGACCGCCCGCCTGCCCGAACAGCTGGGCAACATTACGGCGGAGACGGTCCACGCATCTGCCGCCCGCATACTGGACGATCCGCTACCGCTGGCCATGCTGGCATCGCTGTGCGCGCTGGCCGATGGCTGCCTGCCCGAACGCGAACCCCACCCCGCCATATTTCAGGGACTGGCCAGCCTGCTTGCGCGGATCAGCCTTGACCCGCAATGGGCGGTGGCCGAAGGCATGCCCGAAATCGTGCGCTGGGAACTGCTGCTGCTGTCCGAACTCGGCTTCGGGCTGGATCTGGGCCACTGCGCCCTTGGTGGCAGGTGTGACGACCTGCGCTGGGTATCGCCGCGCACCGGACGGGCGGTATCGGATGAACGGGCGGGAGAATGGCGTAGCCGCCTGCTGCCGCTGCCCGGTTTCGTGTTGCATCCCGATCAGGTCGGCACGCCGGTGGACTGGTATGACGGGTTGCGCCTGACGGGTCACTTCCTGCAACGTGACGCCTTTGGGCAGCGTCATCGTCCCGTGCCCGAAGCCCGGAGCAGGCTGCTGGACATGATTGCGCGTGAGGCGGACATTTCCCCGCCAGATGCGTCGCCTGACGCCACCACGACCGCTACAGACTGAGTACGAGCATTGGACAAAGCGTAAAGTTTCGCTATCTGTTCACCTGCGGGAGGGAGATTGCATGCCTGTGGACACAACAGCCGGTCATATTGAAGATACCAAGCTGGCCGATGCGCTGAGCGAACGTTACCTGGCCTATGCCATGTCAACGATCATGTCGCGTTCGCTGCCCGATGTGCGCGACGGGCTGAAGCCGGTGCATCGTCGCATGATCTATGCGATGCAGCAGCTCAAGCTGGACCCGTCCGCCGGGTTCAAGAAATGCGCCCGTGTGGTGGGTGACGTGATCGGTAAATACCATCCGCATGGCGATGCCTCGGTCTATGAGGCGCTGGTGCGACTGGCGCAGGATTTTGCCGTCCGCTATCCGCTGGTGGAAGGGCAGGGCAATTTCGGCTCGATCGACGGTGATAACGCCGCCGCCATGCGGTACACCGAATCCCGTCTGACCGAGGTGGCCAAGGCCCTGCTTGAAGGAATCGGTGAGGACTGCGTTGACTTCCGTCCCACTTATGATGGTGAGGAACAGGAACCCGTTGTCCTGCCCGCGGCCTTTCCCAACCTTCTGGCCAACGGGGCGGCAGGCATTGCGGTGGGCATGGCGACCTCGATCCCGCCCCATAACGTGGGCGAGATCTGCGCCGCCGCCCTTGCCCTGATCCGCAGGCCCGCCATGACTACGGCCGACCTGCTGAAACATATGCCCGGTCCGGACTTCCCCACGGGGGGCAGCATTGTGGAAGACAGCGACGCCATTGCGCGTGCCTACGAGACGGGACGCGGTTCCTTCCGCATCCGGTCGAAATGGGAGGTGGAGCAGGGGCGTTTCGGCACATGGCAGATCGTGGTGACCGAAATTCCGTATCAGGTGCAGAAATCACGCCTGATCGAACAGGTCGCGGACCTTATGGAACAGAAGAAGCTGCCCCTTCTGGCCGATATCCGCGATGAAAGCACGACCGACATCCGGCTGGTGCTGGAACCAAAGTCGCGTGGGATAGAACCTGCGGTACTGATGGAAACCCTGTTTCGCGCAACGCAGCTGGAAAGCCGCTTCGGCCTGAACATGAACGTGCTGGGCGCGGACCAGGTGCCGGGTGTGCGTAGCCTGAAGGACGTGCTGCAGGCCTGGCTGGACCACCGCCATGACGTGCTGCAGCGCCGTAGCGCCAACCGGCTGGCGGCGGTCAACCGGCGTCTGGAAATCCTTGACGGGTTCCTTGCGGTCTATCTCAACCTTGATGAGGTGATCCGCATTGTCCGCGAGGAGGATGATGCGAAGGCGGCTTTGATCGCGACGTTCAGCCTGACGGAACTGCAGGCGGAGTCAGTCCTGAACATGCGCCTGCGCAGCCTGCGGCGGCTGGAGGAAATGGAAATCCGCGATGAGCATGCGAAGCTGAGCGCGGAAAAACAGTCCCTGCATGATCTGCTGGAGCAGGAGGGGCTGCGGTGGAAGCGGATCGCGTCCGAGATCAGGGACATCCAGAAAACCTTTGGCAGCGGTGCGCTGGGCAGGCGACGCAGCCTGCTGGCGGATGCGCCGGTTGAAATCGATGTCGAGGCCGCCCTGCCGGTCGAACGTGATCCGCTGACGGTCATCCTGTCACAGAAGGGATGGATCCGGACCGTACGTGGACATGGACAGGACCCGGAGGCGCTGAAATTCAAGGAGGGCGATGGGCCGGGCATGTCGGTTGAATGCCATAGCAATGACCGGCTGTGCGTGTTCGCAACCGATGGGCGCGCCTTTACGCTGCGCGTGGGGGATCTGCCGCGCGGGCGTGGTGATGGCCAGCCCCTGCGGCTGCTGATCGACCTGTCCAATGATGAGGACATCATTACGATGTTCCCGGTCGAGGATACGCGCAGGCGCCTGCTAGTTTCCAGCGCGGGCCGCGGCATGGTGGTGGCGGAATCGGCCATGACGGCGGAAAAGCGTACCGGCAAGCAGGTGCTGAACCTGAAGGACGGGGAAAGCGCGCAGGTCTGCGCCCCCGCCACAGGCGACCATGTGCTGGTGATCGGCCAGAACCGGCGCATGCTGGTTTTCCCGCTGGATCAGTTGCCTGAAATGACGCGCGGCCTTGGTGTGATCGTGCAGAAATACAAGGAAGGCGGCCTGCGCGATGCAGTCGTGTTTACGGCGGCCGAAGGGCTTGCATGGCCAGATCCGGCCCGCACCCGTTCCTTTGCGGATCTGAAGGATTATGTAGGAAAGCGGGCCGATATGGGCAGGACGGCGCCCGCATGGGCAACCCGCAAACCGCGCGCCTGATCCGGCCGAGGTCATTCCACCGGGCGGAACAGTCCGTCCGGCAGGAAGGCGCTTTCACGTGCTTCGTAATGGGCCGGGTCCAGATCGTGCCAGACGCCACGCGTCATGATCTGGGCCGGACGGAAGCGGGCCTTGTAGGCCATTTTCCGGCTCTCGCTGATCCAGTAGCCCAGATACAGGTAAGGCAGGCCAAGCGTGCGGGTATAGTCGATCAGGTGCATCACCGCGAACGTGCCCAGTGAACGCTTCTGGAGTGCGGGATCATAGAAATCATAGACGGCCGACAGCCCGTCATCGAGCTGGTCCACCAGCGCGACACAGGCCAGTTTGCCTTCAGTATCGCGGAATTCGATCATGAAGGTCTCGATCGGGGTATCCTCGATCATGGCGCGATAGTCGGGAAACGTCATGGACGCCATGTCGCCGCCTTCATGCCGGGTCTGCTGATAGGCGCTGAACAGGGTGAACTGTTCAGGCGTGGCCGTGGGTGGAACGCGGGCGGCGTGTAACATGGCATTGCGGCGCAGGGCGCGTTGCTGCGTGCGGCTGGGGGTAAACCGCGCCACGGGCACGCGTATGGGCGTGCATGCGGTGCAGCTTGCGCAGACCGGGGCATAGGCAATGGTGTGGCTGCGACGGAAACCGGCACGCGACAGGCGGTTGTGGAACGGCACGGCGTCCGGTCCACCAATTTCGGTCACAACCTTGCGTTCCATCCGTCCCGCAAGATAGGGGCAGGGCATGGGCGCCGTCGTATAGAACAGCTGTGGATGCCGTGGCGATGTATAGGTCATGCGCTCTCACCAGCCGGGAAACAGGAAGCAGCAGCCCCGCAAACAGGAAAAACAGACTGCCCGTATGCCTATACGGTTATCATATTCTTCCTGTTGCAGGCATCAACTATCCGGCTGCGCGCGTGTGCTTTTGTCCTGTTCAGGCGCGCAGCAGGCGGGCGGCGTCCAGCGCGAAATAGGTCAGGACGCCATTGGCGCCCGCGCGGCGGAACGCCATCAGGCTTTCCATGATCACGCGGTCACGGTCCAGCCAGCCATTCTGGATCGCAGCCATCAGCATCGCGTATTCGCCCGATACCTGATAGGCGAAGGTCGGCACCGCGAATTCCGCCCGAACGCGCTGGATGACATCCAGATAGGGCATGCCCGGCTTGACCATGACCATATCCGCGCCTTCACGCAGGTCCAGCGCGACTTCGCGCAGGGCTTCATCCGTGTTGGCGGGGTCCATCTGGTATGTTTTCTTGTCACCCGTCAGCAGTCCGCCGGACCCCAGCGCATCACGGAACGGGCCGTAGAAGGCACTGGCGTATTTGGCGGCGTAGGACATGATGCGGGTATTGACCAGACCGCTCGTATCCAGCGCGGTACGGATCGACCCGATGCGGCCATCCATCATGTCGGACGGGGCGATGATGTCGATCCCGGCGGCGGCCTGGTTGACGGCCTGTGTCACCAGGATATCAACGGATGGGTCATTGACCACGTATCCGTCTTCAATCAGCCCGTCATGGCCGTGACTGGTGTAGGGGTCCAGCGCCACATCGCCGATCAGGCCGATTTCCGGAAATTCCTTTTTCAGCAGGCGCGCCGCCCGACACATCAGGTTATCGGGGTTGGTGGCTTCGGTGCCCGCTTCATCACGCAGGCTGGTGGGCGTGATGGGGAACAGGGCAAGGGCGGGGATATCCAGCTTTGCCGCAGGTTCCACATGTGCCGCCAGACGGTCAAGGCTGACACGCTGCACGCCGGGCATGGAGGAGACATCGGTGACCGATCCCGTACCTTCGGTCACGAAAATCGGCCAGATCAGGTTATCGGTCGATAGCGTGTTTTCAGACACCAGACGCCGCGTAAACCGGTCGTGCCGGTTACGGCGCAGCCTTGTTTGAGGAAACTGACCGATATTCATCCAATCCAACTCCATCAGGGGAAGGGGCGACTATGATCCTGCAGCGCCCCCGTGCCAAATTATGATCCGGTAACCTGCCCGGTGTTCAGCGTTTCGGGCGCATGGCAGGCATGACGGTGCCCAACCGGCTGTGGCGGATGCCGTACAGTGCGTAGACCATCAGCCCGATCGCAAGCCAGACAACCAGCCGCAGCCATGTCAGCCCGTCCAGCGAGAGCATCATGACCCCGCAGCTTATGATTCCCGCAACCGGGATCACAGCACCCCCGGGCACCCGAAAGACGCGCGGGCGGTCGGGTTCACGCACGCGCAGTACGATAACGCCAACACAGACGATCACAAAGGCCAGCAGCGTGCCGATGGATGTCATGTGCGCAAGCTGTTCGATCGGCAGGAAGGCGGCCAGTACCCCTGTCACCCCCATGAAGAACAGGTGACACGCGACCGGCGTGCCCAGGCGCGCATGCGTGCGGCCGAACATTGGCGGCAGCAGCCCGTCCCGCGCCATGGCGAAGAAGACCCGGCTCTGTCCCAGCAGCAGGACGAGGATGACCGACAGGAACCCGCATATGATCCCCAGCTTGACCGCCGCCTTCAGCCAGCCAAACGGTGTCTGGTCAATGGCGGTGGCCACGGGGGCGGCATCCCCGATCATGTCACGGTAATTGACCAGCCCCGTCAGCACGAAAGAAAAGGCGATATAGATAAACGTGCAGATCGCAAGGCTGCCCATCAGGCCAATGGGCATGTCGCGCCCGGGATTGCGTGTTTCCTGCGCCACGGTGGAAACGGCGTCAAACCCCAGATAGGCGAAGAAGATCGTGCCCGCCGCGCGCAGGATGCCAGACACGCCGTAATGCCCGAATTCGCCGGTGTTGGGGGGAATGAACGGGGTGTAATTGGCGGCCTTGATATAAGGCAGCCCGAACCCGATCACGGCGGCGATGATCACCAGCTTGATGATCACCACGATGGCGTTGAGCCGCGCTGATTCGGAAATGCCGCGTATGAGCAGCAGCGACAGCACCCCGATGATGAACACGGCCGGCAGGTTCGCGATACCGTGGATGGGCTGTCCATCCACCATTCCCACGACCTCGAACGGGGATGCCATCAGGCGGGGCGAAAGGTGGATGCCCCATTCATCCAGCAAAGAGCGCATGTACCGCGCCCAGCTGACCGATACGGCTGATGCACCCACCGTATATTCCAAAACGAGGTCCCACCCGATGATCCAGCCTGCCAGTTCGCCAAGGGATGCATAGGCATAGACGTACGCGCTGCCCGCCGCGGGGATCATGCCCGCCAGTTCCCCATAACACAGCCCGGCAAACGCGCATGCCATGGCCGCCAGTACGAAGGAAATGAGTACGGCAGGCCCTGCATTGCTGCCTGCCGCGATGCCGGTCAGCGAAAACAGGCCCGCCCCGATCGTGACCCCGACGCCAAGGGCGACAAGGCTGCCCGCGCCCAGAACGCGTTTCAGCCCCGCATCATTCGCCGGTGCGCCAACCGGCAGCCGGCGCAGCAACGCGCGCGTAATGCCGGTGTTCATATTGCCACGCACGGGACGGCGGGGACGGAAGAAAGGAATATAACAACGGTCAAATCAGCCGGTCTCCATCATTTTGGCGTTGTCTTGACGCCACGATATGGCGCACATAGCAGGCCTGTTCCCATACGTGTCATGTCCGTTTGCCTACCCGGAAATGACAGATCATCCAATGAATGGAGAAACATAACGGTGTCGGACCCCATCAGCCAGACTGACCTCAAGCAGTTTTTCCGCGCCCCACTGACCCAAGCCGACCCCGATGTCGCCGCGATTATCGACGCGGAACTGGTGCGTCAGCGCGACGGGATTGAACTGATTGCCAGTGAGAACATGGTCTCCGCCGCCGTCATGGCAGCACAGGGCAGCGTTCTGACCAACAAGTACGCCGAAGGGTATCCCGGTCGCCGTTATTATGGCGGCTGCGTGGAAGTGGATAAGGTCGAGACCCTTGCCATTGAACGCGTCAAGACGATGTTCGGCGCCGAATTCGCCAACGTGCAGCCCCATTCGGGCGCCAACGCCAACCAGGCCGCCTTCATGGCGATGGTCAAGCCCGGCGATACCGTCATGGGCATGAGCCTGGCCGCCGGTGGCCACCTGACCCACGGCGCCGCCCCCAACTATTCCGGCAAGTGGTTCAATGCGGTCCAGTATGGCGTACGCAAGGAAGACGGCCTGCTGGATTACGAGGAAATGGAACGCCTGGCCCGCGCCGAGAAGCCGAAGCTGATCGTGGCCGGTGGTTCCGCCTATCCCCGTATCATCGATTTTGCCCGCTTCCGCGCCATCGCGGACGAGGTCGGGGCGTACCTGATGGTGGACATGGCCCATTTCGCGGGGCTGGTTGCAGCGGGCCTGTATCCGTCGCCCGTGCCGCATGCGCATGTCGTCACCTCCACCACGCACAAGACCCTGCGCGGGCCGCGTGGCGGGCTGATCCTGACCAATGACGCGGATCTTGCGAAAAAGATCAATTCCGCCGTGTTCCCCGGCCTGCAGGGCGGTCCGCTCATGCATGTGATCGCGGCCAAGGCCGTGGCGTTTGGCGAGGCGCTGCGCCCCGATTTCAAGACCTATCAGGAAGCGGTTGCGAACAATGCCCGCGTGCTGGCGGAAACGCTGGTGCAGGCCGGGTTCGACATCGTGACCGGGGGCACGGACTGCCACCTGCTGCTGGTGGACCTGCGGCCCAAGGGGGTTACGGGACGGGCGGCGGAACGCGCGCTGGAACGCGCCGGCATTACCGCCAACAAGAACGCCATTCCGTTCGACCCTGAAAAGCCGGCCATCACCTCGGGCATCCGCCTGGGCAGCCCGGCTGCGACGGCGCGTGGCTTTGGTGCGGAAGAGTTCCGTGAAGTGGGCCGCATGATTGACGAGGTGCTGACCGCGCTGGCCAAGACCCCGGGCGAGGAAGGCTGCACCAAAACCGAGCAGGCCGTGCACGAACGGGTCAAGGCGCTGTGCGCGCGCTTCCCCATCTACGCCTGAACATGATGATGGTCGCCCGTTCCGGTTACTGATCCGGGGCGGGCGGCCCTGCATCTGCACGGGCGAACCTTACGGCCGTATGGCCACGGGCGGGGCGCAGGTTGGGCATGACCAGCATGCACCGGTCATAGGGCGTGCGGATTTCATCACTGCCGTCATGCGCCACCACCGTGCCCGCGCTGTCCACGACATGCCCGCTGTGAAAAGGCATGACGAACCGGAACAGTCCCGTCCGGGCCGTCACCACATCGGTCACCACCATGTCGTATCGGGGAATCGTGCCCTCCGTTCCCGCCGAAATGCCGCAGCATGGCCCGATCAGGGACAGGACGGCATGCATGGCCCGTGTAACGGTGTCTTCCCGCCAGTGCTGGCCGGCTTCCAGCAGGCAGGCAGCGGCATTTCCCCCGCTGAAACGCGGGTGATCGATCAGCCTGCACCCGCTGCGGTGCCCACGATCGGCCACGCATACATCCACGCCACGAATACGCCGCGCCATGGCACGGCCCGTGGGCGACAGCCCCGACAGCACCAGCGGCTCACCCGGCCATAACATGGAATGCAGGTCCAGCAGCCTGTCCGCCGTCACGATGACCGGCAGCAGCATGCGCGCCCGGTCGAGTTCATGCGATGTCTGGCGGCTGTCCAGCATGGCTGGCAGCCAGACGCGGTTCATGTCTTCATCCACGCAGCGCGCGCGCACCGGGTCGCACGGGTCGAATAACTGCATGGCCTCGGGGTTGGCGAATACCAGCGACAGTCGCCCCGCGCGCGGACGGATACGGCGTCGCAGCAGGCGGTCCAGCACGATGGCGCCCGCAAATTCATTTCCATGGATCAGGCTGACACAGACGACATGCGGACCCGGCCTGCGTCCTTCGTAATGCATGACGCCCGGAATGCCGCAGTTTCCTGCAAGCCATGGTGACAGGTCGGGTGGGGTAATGCTGACCTTCCAGCGTGGCAGGCTGGACGGAGGGGGGGGCAGGCGCTCCAGAAAGGTGGTGGGCCGCGCCACGCGAACCGGCAGCCGGGGCGCGTTATCCCGCCCATATGTCATGTCAGGGCGACCCGGTCGATGGCCGCGTCTGTCCCGTCATGCGCCGGAATATGGGACTGCATGGCATGGCTGTTCATCATGACAGGCAGTTTATCTACCCTTTACCCTACGGCAAGACCGTGGGGGCGGGGGATGCATGACAAATGTATGACCGTGTCCGTTACTGCGGCAGGCTGGCAATGCGGATGCGCTGCCCCGTCAGGCGTTCTATGTCCTTCAGCGCCTGACGTTCCTCCGGTGCGCACAGGGCGACGGCAACCCCGCGCCGTCCGGCACGTGCGGTGCGGCCGATGCGGTGGACATAGGCTTCAGGCTGGGCGGGAATGTCGTGGTTGATGACAAGGGCAATGTCATCAATGTCGATTCCCCGCGCCATGACATCGGTCGCCACCAGCACGCCCACGCGGCCCTGCCGGAAATCACGCAGCATCCGCTCGCGCCGCGCCTGTGAATGATCGCCATGAATCGCTACGGCGGGTGCAAGCGGGCTTATGGCCCGTGCAAGGGTATCGGCTTCGCTCCGGGTGCGGACGAACACCATCACGCGCTGCATCCCGTATTGCCGCAGGCAGGCCAGTGTTGCCTCCGTCTTGTGGCGCATGGGAACGAAAATGGCGTATTGCGCGATGCGCGGCGCGGGGGCGTTTTCCACCTCCATGCTGATACGCACCGGACGGTGCAGCAGGCGGGCGGCCAGTTCGGCCATGGCCGGGGGAATAGTGGCGGAAAACAGCAATGTCTGGTGTCGCGCGGGCAGGGCTGCGGCAAGGGCGAGCATTTCTTCCGCGAAACCGGGGTCCAGCATGCGGTCGGCTTCATCCAGCACGAACTGCCCGACGGTGGACAGGTCCAGTTCCCCCCCATGCACCAGGTCAGTCACCCGGCCCGGCGTGCCGACCACGATCGCGACCCCTTCGGTCAGCGTTCTGGCCTGCACCGCCCGCGCCGTGCCGCCGGTGGCCTGCAGGATGCGCAGGCCGCTGCCACGCACAAGGCCGCGCAGCACGTCCGCCGTCTGGCCCGCCAGTTCGCGCGTGGGCGACAGGATCAGGCAGCGTACGCAGGTATTGCCCACATCATCAGGCTGCATGAGGGCGGACAGGATGGGGGCGGCAAAGGCCACCGTCTTGCCGCTGCCGGTGCCTGCGCGTGCCTCCACATCCCGTCCGGCCATGACGGGGGGAATGACCTCGCGCTGGATCAGGGACGGCTGGTGCAGCCCCATGCGTGTCAGGGCGGCCACCACGCGGCCATCCAGCCCCATGCCGGAGAATGTCGGTTCTGTCTCGCTCATTCCTGCCACTTAGCGCGGCTGGGCGATGGACAAAAGGGGCAGGGCATTGACGCCCCGGTTCATGTCCCGCCACATGGGGGTATGGCAGCTTCCTTACCTACCGCCAGCGTCATCGCGGCGGACCTTGCCGGCATGCGGTCCCAGACCTTCGGGCTGGCGCGGCGCGCGGGACTGGACCCCCATCTGCATGCGCTGACCGTGCGTGGCATATGGCAGCATGTACCCGCCGCGTGGTGGCCTGCGCCCCTGCGTGCGGTCATGCCGCTTCATCTGGATGCCGATTATCGCGATCACCCGATCATCAGCATCGGTGGTAGTGGCGGGGCGGTGGGGGCGGCGCTGCGTCGGCAGGGTGCGCGCGTGATACAGGTGCAGAACCCGCGTCTGTCGCCCGCCCGTTTCGATCTGGTCATTGCCAACCGGCATGACCGGATATCCGGTCCCAATGTCGTCCTGACGCGCACGGCGCTGCATGGCGTGACACCGGCGCTGCTGGATCAGGCGCGGCGGGAGTGGGCGCCATTTTTCGCCCGTCTGCCGCGCCCGCTGGTTGCCGTACTGGTTGGCGGGGGGAATGGCCGTTTTCGGCTGGGACGGGCCGAAGGGGCGAGCCTTGCCACGCAGTTGGTCGCCATGATGCGGCGTGACCGGGTGGGCATTGCGCTGACACCGTCGCGCCGGACGGATCCGGAGGTGTGCGGGGAACTGCAACGCGCCCTGGCCGTGCCGGATGCGTGGGTGTGGGACCAGACGGGGGCCAATCCGTATCTGGGTCTGCTGGCCTGTGCGGACGCCATTGTCGTGACGGTGGACAGCGTGTCCATGATTTCGGAAGCCGTGGCGACCTCGGCACCCGTCATGGTCGCCAGCCTGCCGGGGCGGTCTCGGCGGATCGGGCATTTCCTGCAGGACCTGATGCAGGCGGGGCGCATCCGCCCCTTTGCCGGGCGGCTGGAAACATGGTCTGTAGCACCACTTGATGATACCGTCATGGCAGCGGAAGCGGTGCGGCATCATCTGGGGCTTGCGTCAGTGGAGCAACAATAATTCTCCCGCTTGCGCCAGAAGTGGAATAAAACAGGCACATGCTAGGCATTCGTACCTTTGACCCGCGTTCAGGCGGTAATATGGCCTACAAGGCCCTGACCCATCCTCTGGCAGCGGAAAAGCTGGCCCTTCTGGTCGACAGCCTGAAGGATGCGGGGCCGGTTGCGATCTATGATCCGCATGACATGGTGGACACCGTCATGGCGCTGCTGCCCGTGCCGGTCACGGTGGCGGCGGTCCATACCCATGATTCGCTGAAGGTCGGGCAGCTGCGCGCGGGCCAGCCCCTGCGGCCCGTAGTAGACATGGGGCAGGGTGTCGCACGGACCATATGGGCGCTGGATTTCAACCATGCTGCTATGGAAAGCCGCCTGTCCGGCCTGCTGCCCGCAGGGGGTGTGCTGCATACGCTGGGGTCCGTGTGTCTGCCGGGGCACATGCTGTCGGTTGGGCATAACTATCTGGACCGGCTGAATTTTGCCACCAACCTTGCCTTTTTCCGGGATACGGCTGCGCTATCCACCCGCCTGGTCACCGCCAATTACTGGGCGCGGTATGGCGCGCGGGCCGTCCGGCTGTGGCTGCGGCTGTTCGATCAGGACGGGCAGGTGCTGCGGACATGGGATTATGACGTGCCGGGCGATGGTCAGGCCATCATCATCGACAGTGCGGACATCCGCCGCAGGTTCAACCTGCCGGAGTTCACGGGCCAGCTGTTCATCCACGCGCAGGGCATAGCAGGCCACGACGTGGTCAAATACGCGCTGGAGACGCGCGGGAAGGGTACGAACGCCAGCCTGTCAGTCACGCATGATGCCAATGCCTGGCCCGCCAACCGTTACGCCAACCTGCCCGCCCCGGCGGAGGGGGAGGACGTGGTGCTATGGGTCCAGAACAGTCATGCCCTGCCCATTCCGTCAGGCAGCATGACGCTCAACCGCATGGGACAGGACGTGCATATGCCCATCCTGCCCGAACTGGCCCCGTACCAGACCATGGCCGTGCACATGCGCGATATCCTGCCCGGGCTGTCATGGCCGGAACAGATCGAATTCCGCGCCGGTGGTCACGTCGTGCGCTCGCGCTACGAAATCACGCAGCATAACCGCACGCGCATCGCCCATCTGAACGTGCAGCGCGCTGACCTGCAGCCCGATGCGGGGATCACCCGGCTGGACCCGCGTTTTTTCGGGCGTGGCTACCTCCTGCCGTTCCCTGTACCTGATCCGGCGCGCTATCGGACGCTGCTTCTGCCATCGCCCATGGCGGAAAGCCTGGCCACCCTACCGGTAAGGGTGGACTGCTTCGACGTGGAAGGGGCGGCCGGGCCGTCGCGCTTCATGGGCTGCCTGCCGCGTGACCATGGGACGGTGCTGGATGTCAGCGCGCTGGCAACCGGACCGGGGCATGGAGAACTGCTGTATGATTTCCGTGACGGAGGGCAGGCGGATGGCTGGCTGCATGCCCTGATCCGGTATGAGGACAGGCAGACCGGCCACGCATCAGAAACCAGCTTCGGCTCGCACATCTTCAATACGATCATGACCTATCGTGGGGAGCCACAATCCTATGTCGGTGCGCCCCCGGGGCTGAGCACGCGGCTGTTCCTGACGGCGGCGGGAAGCGAACCGTTCAGTTTCTGCAGGCTGATCTATCCGGTTTCAGCTACGTGGCATGCGCGGTCGGATACGTCGCTGTACCTGCACGCGGCGGATGGCACGCAGATTGGTCATGAGAAAATAGCCATTCCCATGTCCGGGTCGCGTGAAATCTGGCCCCACCGGATATTTGGCCTGTCCACGCTGGCGCGCGCGGGTGCAGGGGCCTATGTCATCATCCGGGATACGACCTGTCGCCTGTTCGGGTATCATGGCCGCATGGCGGAGGGGGAAGGGCGGTTTTCAGTCGATCATATGTTTGGCTTCTGACCCTGACATACGCACAGTCTGCCCCCATATGACGACAGACAGCCCGGCATGGCCGTGATGTAACGTTCCCCGGCGGGAAACAGCGCACCCATCCTGTCATGCCGAACCGAGAGGAAGGGAACCCGACTGGACCATGATCGTACAGGATACCAATTTTTTCTGTGACATGCCTGCCGACATGAAATACCTGCGCGATCGTAACCCGCCGCAGAATTTCCTTGAACAGAACATGATATTCGTCCTGCCGCAGCGGCTGCGCAAGTTCCGGAAGAACCTGTTCCACGTCCGGCGGACGGATGCGGACGCCACCGTCTATGCCCCTCTGTTCCAGGTGCGCTGCATAACCGAACATGATCCGGTGCCAGAGGGGTATGACGGGCCGTTTGACGTTTTTCCATTCTATACCAACCCCACCCGCAGGCGGCGGCGCACGCTGGATTATTATGTGCTGTTCCTGTTTCAGGACAAACTGTCCTATGTCAGGTGCCGCGACGCGCTGGACGAACTACCGTCATAAGGGCCGGATGGCTCTTGCGCCGACTGCCGACATTACTTTGATACCCTGCAGATTATGATTTTTGGTGAAGCTTTTTTCATAAAGCGTCAGTGCGGGCCGTTATTTTGGGGGATGGGAAGTATGCCGGGATTTTCGCCATTTTCATCAGAAAGGAACGGGGAAACGCCGTTCTGGGCGGTTCGACCGGAATACGGTAATGGTGCCCATGAATAACAGCGAGGAACAGGATGCTGGCAGGTGTACATGACACATGACCGGACGCAGCCGTAGGCAGGCCGATCCAGCTGATTAATCGCTATTTATCAAATTAAGGGAAAGACCGGATGGTGGGTGCGACAGGGATTGAACCTGTGACCCCCGCCGTGTGAAGGCGATGCTCTACCGCTGAGCTACGCACCCATCCGCTTCGGTGGGGCCTTATTAATCCAGCCGCGCAGGGTGCGCAAGGGGGAAAAAACGCAGGGAGTGCTATTTTCGACCCGGCCGGCGGATGCGATAGGCCAGGGCTTCGGCAATGTGGGGGCGTTCCACATCCTCGGCTGCCGCCAGGTCGGCAACCGTCCGGGCAACCCGCAGCAGGCGGGTAAAGCCACGGGCGGAAAGATGCATCTTTTCAGATGCCTGTACTGCAAAATCACGCGCCGTGGCCGTGATGCGGAAATCATCTATGGGGGCTTCGGCATTCCGGGCTTCACCCTGTCGGCCATGCTGGCGCGCGACAGCTTCCCGGACGCGTGCAGCCACGGTGGCGCTGGGTTCGCCGCCGGTGGTTTCGGCAATGCGGGTCAGGGGCATCGGTTCGACATGGACGGCCATGTCCACACGGTCCAGCAACGGACCGGACAGGCGTGCCTGATAATCCTCGCCACAGCGTGGGGCCTTGCGACAGTCCTGCGCCGCATCGCCCAGATAGCCGCATTTGCACGGGTTCATGGCCGCGATCAGCTGGAAGCGGGCAGGGTAGGTGACATGGGCCGCGGCGCGGGCAATGGATATGGACCCCGTTTCCATGGGCTGGCGCAGGATTTCCAGCGCCGAGCGGGAGAATTCTGGCAATTCATCCAGAAACAGGACGCCACGATGCGCCAGGCTGACCTCACCGGGGCGGGCACGTGCGCCGCCACCGCTCAGGGCCGTGGGGCTGCTGGAATGGTGTGGATCGCGGAATGGCGGTCGGGACACCGGCTGCCCATCCTTCAGCAGGCCGCCAATGCTGTGGATGCGGCTGATTTCCAGCATCTCGACGGGGGTAAGGTCGGGCATGATACCGGGCAGGCGCGCGGCCAGCATGGATTTTCCCGCGCCCGGTGGCCCGACCATAAGCAGCGAATGACGACCGGCTGCGGCAATTTCCAGCGCGCGACGTGCGGTTTCCATGCCCCGGATATCAGCCAGATCGGGCAGGGCGGTCAGGCCGTCATCCATGCGGGCAGGCAGTTCAACGGGGTCAATGACCTGCTGCCCACGGAAATGGTTCAGCAGTTCGGGCAGGGAACGGACGGCAAGGATGTCCATGTCCTCGCTGGCCCAGCGAGCTTCCACGCCCTGGCTGGCGGGACAGATCAGCCCAAGCGACAGTCCGGCCGCCGTCATGGCGGCAGGCAGCACGCCGCAGACCGGGTTTACGCCGCCATCGAGCGACAGTTCGCCCAGCGCGGCATAACGCTGCGCAATATCGCCCGACAGCAGGCCCATGACCACCAGCAGCGCCAGCGCGATGGGCAGGTCGAAATGCGATCCTTCCTTCATCAGGCTGGCGGGCACCAGATTGACCACGATCCGCTTGGCCGGCAGGGCCAGCCCCATGGCGGACAGCGCCGCGCGCACGCGTTCGCGGGATTCATTGACAGCCTTGTCCGGCAGGCCCACGACCAGAAAGGACGGCAGACCGATGGAAAGCTGGACTTCAACTTTGACAGGAACGGCTTCGATGCCGGAAAAGGCAAAGCCACAGATGGATGCAAGCGCCGTATCAGTCATGGCATGATGATGCCGGATTGCGGACGGCTTGGCCATGATGGAACATGGATGAGCGGACCGGATTCCGGTGCAGACCAACCCGGACATCTCAATTTGTTGGCATAATATTTATTATAAAACTTTTAGATGTGGACGGGAGGGGACGTGTCCGGCTGTCTCACATCCTGTCTGTCCCAATCCCCTGTGCGCTTTCCTGCACATCATGATCCCAACTGGATCAATCCGGGATTGCATTCATGTGTTCCGGATCATTGTGGCGGATATGATACAGTGACGCGCGACAGCCACATCGCGCGTCACTTACGTACGGTCTTTAACGGATGCTCCGGAACGCCTGCCGTTGCGATATCCTGCTGATCCTACGCGTCGTGGACCATGTCCAGATCGGCAAAGCGCGTGAACTCCCCTTCGAAGAACAGGTGCACCGTCCCTGTCGGCCCATGACGCTGCTTTTCCAGGATCAGTTCCGCACGGTTGTGGGCAAGGTCCATCTTGCGCTGCCATTCCTCCATCGCGGTCTGGTACTTGTCCTGTGAGTCATAGGACGTTTCCTTGGGCTGGCGCTGCTGCAGGTAGTACTGGTCACGGTAGACGAACATCACCGCATCGGCGTCCTGCTCGATCGATCCCGATTCACGCAGGTCCGACAGCATGGGGCGCTTGTCTTCCCTGCTCTCCACCTGACGCGACAGCTGTGACAGGGCTATGACCGGCACCGACAGTTCCTTGGCCAGCGCCTTGAGGCCCTGCGTGATCATGGAGATTTCCAGCACGCGGTTTTCTGCCTTGGACCCGACCGATGGCCGCATGAGCTGCAGGTAATCGACCACCACCAGGCTCAGCCCCTTGGTGCGGGCCAGTCGGCGGCAGCGCGTGCGCATGGCCGAAAGCGTGATGGCGGGCGTATCATCAATATGCAGCGGCAGTTGTGCCAGCTCGCGGCTGACCTGTACGAAGCGGTCGAATTCCTTCTGCCCCAGGTCGCCCCGGCGGATCTTTTCACCCGATACGCTGGCCTGTTCGGACAGGATACGGGTCGCCAGCTGTTCGGACGACATTTCCAGCGAGAAGATGGCCACCGACCCCTTGGGCTTGGCATCGGCCGGGGCCTCCCGCGCTTCCTCCATGATCGCGCGCGCGGCGGAAAAGGCGATCTTGGTTGCCAGCGCCGTCTTGCCCATGGCCGGACGGCCGGCAAGGATCAGCAGGTCGGACGGATGCAGGCCACCGGTTTTCTTGTCCAGGTCACGCAGCCCGGTGGTCAGGCCGACCACGTCGCCGCTGCGGTTGAAGGCCTGCTGCGCAATTTCCAGCGCATCGGCCAGCGCGCGGTCAAAGGACTGGAACCCGCCATCCTGCCCCTTTTCCGTCGCCAGCTTGAACAGGGCTTCCTCGCTGGCGGCAATCTGGTTGGGGCCATCAAGGTCAGGCCGCGCGCCGAAGGCGTTGTTGACCACGTCCTGACCGATGTCGATCAACTGGCGGCGTATCCACGCATCATGGATCACGCGGCCATAGTCGGCCGCGTTGATGATGCCTACCATGGAGGTCAGCAGCTTGGCCAGGTAAGCCGTGCCGCCCACGGAATCCAGCACGCCGGTATTTTCGAACTCGGCCCGCAGCGTGACCGGGTCGGCCAGCTGCCCGCCTTCGATACGGCGGGAAATGGCGTCATAGATGCGGCCATTGACCTCATCGGCGAAATGCGCGCCGGTCAGGAAGTCGGATACGCGGTCATAGGCGCGGTTATTGGTCAGCAATGCACCCAGCAGCGCCTGTTCCGCCTGCAGGTTGGCAGGTGGCAGGCGTTGCGAGACACCAAGAAGTGAGTCCTTTTGCCCGGACTCTGCGGAGGGAGGATTCTGGATCGTATTCACCTCCCCATCCTACCTGATCCCCCCACGTGACAGGAAGGGGCATGATGGCCGGGGCGTCAGCCCCGCCGCGCCTGCACCAGCGATTCCGCGCGTCGGATGACGGCATGCGCCATGGCGTGGACCGTATCCGTCCCGTAGCGTTGCAGGATATCGCTGCGGGCCACCTGGCCGATCCGCGCGCACAGGTCGGGACGTGTGTAAAGGTGCAGGATCTGTGCCGCGAGCGCGTCCGGTGTCGATGCCGGCAGCAGGAAACCGTTCTGCCCATCACGGATGATATCGGGAATGGCGCCCACTGGCGTTGCAATGACCGGCAGTCCCGCCTGCATGGCTTCATGCACGGCAATGCACAGCCCTTCGAAATGGGACGGCTGGACATACACGTGCAACCCGCGGCAGAATTCCAGCGGATCCGGCAGGAACCCCTCGAAGCTTATGGCGTCCGCGGCCGTCCGGGCCGCCAGCGCCTGCAGGGCCACCATCTGCGATCCGCTGCCACACAGCGACAGGTGAATGCGCGCATCGGGGCGCGTGGCGCGGATGATGCCCATGGCCTGCACAAGCAGCTGCATGTTCTTTTCGGGTTCCAGCCGGCCCAGTGACCCGACATGGAAGGTCGCGCCCGGCTGCCCGTTCCATGGGGTGGCGGGCGGGACGCTGGCGCTGGCCATGAACAGCGGCCAGGTACAGATCCGCTCTGGCGGCAGGCCTAGCTGGGTACGGGTGGTGCGCGCCACATATTCGGAATCCGCCACCCAGAATGCGCTCATGTCACGCGACCGGCGCAGCAGGAAGCGGTTGGCGGGCTTGAGAAACGCACTGTGCTGCCAGCTGACGACGGGAATGCGCAGCAGCCTGCCGATAACCTGACCGAACAGGGTCGCGCGCGTCAGCGATGTCCATAACAGGTCGGGCCGGTTGGCACGGACATAACGAAACACCTCAGGCAGGGATGCGAACCGGTCGGGATCACGGTCATTGACGATATGGTAATCGATACCCGCGGCCTCCAGCCAGGCAATGGCGTTGCCTGCCTTGCGCGCCAGCGCCACGACGCGGACCTCATGCCCGCAGGCGCGCATCATCCCGATCACAGCCGGCAGTGGTCGTTCGGCGCCGCCGCCATTCAGGCTGTTAATAAGATAGAGGATACGCATTCATTACCAACAACTGATCCGGTCAGGGTCGTTCCTGCCGTCATTTTTCGGAACCGGAACACCGGATATGCAACGGCAAGAAGGCTTAATAGGGCAGTTTTACCCATTAGAAAACAGCATGACCGGCAATATCGGTGGTAAATCGTGCGGGCATGGCCCCTGCCCTGATCAGGACCGGTCACAGATACGTTGCATTGACGGGTTGTGTGCGCTGGCGTTTCTGATTACGCGTCGTGGATACTTTCCCGTGGAAAATGGTTCATGACCGTACTCAATAATACGTCTCTGCCCCACCTGCCGGCCAATATCGTGGTACCTGCCTATGACCGTAGCAAGGTCACACCCGGCATCGCGCATATCAGCGTGGGTAATTTCCATCGCGCCCATCAGGCGGTTTACATGGATCGCGTCCTGGCCCGCCCCGGTCAGGCCGGCTGGGGCCTGCTGGGCATCGGGTTGATGGAAAACCCGCATGAAGCCCGGAAGGCAGAGGACATGGAAGCGCAGGACTGCCTGTATTCCCTGACCGAATGCGCCCCCGACGTGCCCAACGTGGTGCGTGTGATCGGGTCCATTACGGAATATATGTATGCCCCCGCCGACCGCGCGGCCACCATTGCGCGCCTGGCTGATCCCGCGATCCGCATTGTCAGCATGACCGTGACCGAAGGCGGGTATTACGTGGATGAAAACGGTGTTTTCCCCATCGATCATCCCGTGATCGCCGAGGACCTGAAGCGCGAGGTGCCGCATACCGTGTTCGGCCTGCTGACCGAGGCACTGCGCAGGCGTCGGGAAAGCGGTGCCGGCCCCTTCACCATCCTGTCGTGTGACAACCTGCCCCAGAACGGCCATGTCGCCCGCACGGCCTTTCTTGGCTGGGCGCGCGCGCGTGACCCGGACCTTGCGCGGTGGATGGAGGAAAACGTCACCTTCCCCTGCACCATGGTCGATCGCATCACCCCGGCCGTCCACCCCGATGATGTCCGCCGCCTGGATGCGGAAAGCGGGCTGGATGACCGTATTCCCGTTTTCTGCGAGGATTTCATCCAGTGGGTGGTCGAGGATAAATTCTGTGCCGGCCGTCCTGAACTTGACGCCGTGGGCGTACAGTTCACCGATAATGTCCAGCCATATGAGGAGGTGAAGCTGCACATGCTCAACGCCTCCCATTCGCTGCTGGGCCTGTCCGGCGTGCTGTCGGGCTATCGGGTGGTCAGTGAGATCATGGAAGACCTGAACGAGGTCACGCTGGTCGAGCAGTATCTCGCCTTTGATGCCGAGCCGCTGCTGCACGCTCCGCCGGGCATGGCGCTGACCGAATACGGCAGGCGCCTGCTGCACCGCTTCCGCAACCGGGCGATCAGCGACCAGCTCCTGCGCATTGCATCTGACAGCACGTCCAAGCTGCCCATGTTCGTCAAGAGCACAGCCATGGGTGTGATCGCGCACGGGCGCCCCGTGGAGCGCATCGCCTTTGTCGTGGCCTGTTATGCTGAATACCTGCGCGGGCATGATGACAGGGGACAGGCCTATGACATTGTCGAGCCGCACCTGACCGATGATGACCGGGTGAAGGCGGCCTCGCCCCGCCTGGAGGACGCGCTGGACATGAGTGCCTTTGCCGGGTGGGAACTGGCGGAGAATTCCGGATTCGTCCAGACCTACCTTGCCTTGCGCCAGTCCATTCGTGCCAACGGCACGCGGGCGACGCTGGCAACGGTTATATCTGGTGGGAAATAGACGTTTCAGGGGGCGTTCATGCCCGCTGAAATGTTGAGACACACGATTTATTCATCAAGTTAGGCTTGACCCGGCGGTAAGTCCTACGTTTTCTCATGGGAGAATGTTCGGACTGTATCACGGTAATCAGGAAAACTTATGAATAGCCTTATACGCTCGGCTCCCCTTCTGGTGGCTGCCATAGCCGTCTGTGCGCTGACAGGTCTGTACCTGCTGGGCGGCGGCCTGTGGCTGTGCCTTATCGGGGGTTCATTTTACTACGTTGTCGCGGGGCTTCTGCTGCTGGTCACGGCATTCCTGCTGTTCCGGCGGCAGGCATCCGCACTGACGGTCTATGCGGTGCTACTGCTTGGCACCATGGCATGGGCCGTCAACGAAGCCGGGTTTGACTTCTGGGCCCTTGCGCCGCGTGGGGATATTCTTGTTCCCATCGGTATCGTGCTGGCCCTGCCGTGGGTGACACGGCACCTTCAGCCTGCGGGCATGGCTGCGCGCGCGCCGCTGCTGGGCGCGATTGTTGCGGCTGTTGTCGTGGTGGGCATCGCCCTGACCGGCGACCCGCAGGATATTGCGGGCAACCTGCCACCGGTGGCCAGTGACGCCCCCGAACCAGGTGATGCCCACCAGATGCCCGATGGCGACTGGCAGGCATATGGCCGCACGCAGTTCGGGGACCGTTTCTCCCCGCTCCGGCAGATCAATGCGGACAACGTCAGCAGGCTGAAGGTGGCATGGACGTTCCGCACCGGCGACCTGCGTGGCCCCAATGACCCCGGTGAGATCACCGATGAGGTCACCCCCATCAAGATCCGTGATACGCTTTATCTGTGTACCCCCCACCAGATCCTGTTCGCCCTGGATGCGAAAACGGGTAAGCAGCGGTGGAAGTTCGATCCCAAGCTGGCCTACAACCCCACGTTCCAGCACCTGACCTGCCGTGGCGTGTCCTATCATGAGGACAAGGCCGACACGCAGGCTGCGGATGGCGCGACCGCGCCGGTGGAATGCGCGCGCCGCATCTTCCTGCCTACCAATGATGGCCAGCTGTTTGCGCTGGATGCCGAAACCGGTGCGCGCTGTGCCGCCTTCGGCAACAATGGCGTGGTGGACCTGCGCGATGGCATGCCGGTCAAGACGCTGGGCTTTTATGAACCGACGTCTCCCCCGGTCGTGACCGACACCACCGTGATCGTGTCCGGCGCCGTGACCGACAACTATTCCACGCATGAACCCTCTGGCGTGACGCGCGGCTTCGATGTGCACACCGGCGCGCTGAAATGGGCGTTCGACCCCGGTAATCCCGACCCGAACGAAATGCCGTCCGAACATCACACCTTCGTGCCCAACTCCCCCAATTCGTGGATTACGTCGTCCTATGATGCCAACCTGGACCTGATCTACATCCCGATGGGCGTGCAGACGCCCGATATCTGGGGCGGTAACCGCGGCGCGGATGCCGAACGCTATGCCAGCTCGATCGTGGCGCTGAATGCGTCTACCGGCAAGCTGGTATGGAGCTACCAGACCGTTCACCATGACCTGTGGGACATGGACATTCCGGCCCAGCCCAGCCTGGTCGATATCCGCAACGAACAGGGCGAGGTCATTCCCACGCTGTATGCCCCGGCCAAGACCGGCAACATCTTCGTGCTGGACCGTCGTAACGGCCATCTGGTCGTGCCGGCACCCGAACGCCCCGTGCCGCAGGGGGCTGCCCCCGGTGATCACCTGTCGCCCACGCAGCCCTTCTCCCAGCTGACGTTCCGTCCCAGCAAGCTGCTGACGGATGCCGATATGTGGGGTGGGACGATGTATGACCAGCTGATCTGCCGGATCATGTTTCATCGCCTGCGTTACGAAGGTACGTTCACGCCGCCTTCGCTGCAGGGCACGCTGGTGTTCCCGGGTAACCTTGGCATGTTTGAATGGGGTGGCCTTGCGGTTGATCCCGTGCGGCAGATCGCGATCGCCAATCCCATCGCCATCCCGTTCGTGTCCAAGCTGATCCCCCGCGGCCCGAACAACCCCGCAACGCCTGACAAGTCCCTGCCCTCGGGTAGCGAAAGTGGCGTGCAGCCGCAGTTCGGCGTACCGTATGGCGTGGACCTGCATCCGTTCCTGTCGCCGCTGGGCCTGCCGTGCAAGCAGCCGGCCTGGGGCTACATGTCCGGCATTGATCTGCGCACCAACAAGATCGTGTGGAAGCACCGCAACGGCACGATCCGTGACAGTGCGCCGCTGCCGCTGCCGATCAAGATGGGCGTGCCCAGCCTGGGCGGCCCCCTGACCACGGCGGGGGGCGTGGCCTTCCTGACCTCGACGCTGGATTATTACATCCGTGCGTATGACGTCACCAATGGCCGCGTCCTGTGGCAGGACCGCCTGCCCGCTGGTGGTCAGTCCACCCCCATGACCTACGCGGTGGATGGCAAGCAGTACATCGTGACCGCGGATGGCGGCCACGGGTCGTTCGGCACGAAGCTGGGTGACTATATCGTCGCCTACAGCCTGCCGGACCAGAACTGAGCATTGGAAGCCGGGGAAGGATTTTTTCCTTTCCCGGCTTGACATGACCGGTTCTATCTATATTCATCGGTATATAGATATTGCTGCAACAGGACACTGCAGACCCATTTATTCAAGGGTTTGCGGTGGTTCTGTCGTATTTAGATCATAAATAAATAAGTCTTATTACAGCTTTGATCTTACGCGCCCCCAAACGGCTTGATTAGGAAACGGTAATACAAAAGTTTCCGCCGTGGCGCCGATGTTCCCGCACATCCGGCAGTTCCGGTGCCTTCTGAATGGCGCAACAATGCGCTGTTTCGTGTGTTTCGCGCCATATCGGCACTGGAACCGGGCGGATGATACGGGGTGATATGATGACTTTCACAACCGCGAGAACATCGTGATTAAACGTATTGCAGCAGCGATTGTGGGAATCGGTGTCGCCGGCGGCGTCGGGTTCCTTGCCTATGCGTGGTATCCGGCCATTGCGCCGGTTGCTCCGCCTCCTCCTTCCTCTTTTTCCGCAGCGCAGATCGAGCGCGGGCGCGTGCTGGCCGCTGGCGGCTACTGCGCCGAATGCCACACCCGCACGGATGGCAAGCGCGGTGTCGAGCTGGCGGGCGATTACAAGATGGACACGCCCTTTGGCGCCATCTTCTCCTCCAACATCACGCCGGATCCCGAAACGGGTATCGGCCACTGGTCGGAAGCCGCCTTCAAGCGCGCCATGCGCAAGGGCATTTCGCGTGACGGCACGCAGCTTTTCCCGGCCTTCCCGTTTGACCACTTCACGCACATGACGGATCAGGACATCGATGATGTCTATGCTTTCCTCATGACGCGCGAACCGGTGCATTCGGTCAAGCGCGACAACACGGTGGGCTTCCCCTTCAACATCCGTCTGGAACAGGCGGGCTGGAAGCTTCTGTTCCTGCATGAAGGGCCGCTGAAGAACGATCCGTCGCATGATGCCGAATGGAACCGTGGCGCCTATCTGGCCGAAGGCCTGAGCCACTGTTCCGCCTGTCACACCCCGCGTAACCTCATGGGTGCGGAGAAGGCCAGCGCGCCGTATGATGGCGCCCCGGTGGACAACTGGATCGCACCGCCGCTTAACGAGCACAATCCCACTCCGGTCGTGTGGACCGAGGACGAGTATTTCAAATACTTGCGCTTTGGCTCCGCCCCGCTGCATGGCAGTGCTGCCGGTCCCATGTCGCCCGTGGTTCACGGTGGCCTGAGCGAAATGCCGGAATCCGATGTGCACGCGATCGCGCATTATCTGGCTGATATCGACCACGCCTCCTCCCGCGTAAGCCAGGACCCCAAGGCCATCGCATGGGCCATGCAGGCTTCCATGAAGGATCTGCTCGGGCCGCAGGTGAACCCGAATGCGAAGCTGTATGCCGGCGCCTGCGCCGCATGCCACGCCAACGCCGGCCCGCAGCCGGTTGAAGGCCGCCCCGACCTGGCGCTGAACAACGCGCTGTGGCTGGATGAGCCGACCAACCTGTTCCAGGTCATCCTGCGCGGGATCGGGACGACAGAAGGTATTTCCACCGTTTCCATGCCCAGTTTCTACCATTCCTTCTCGGATGCGGATCTGGCCCGCCTGGCAGCCTACCTGCGTGCGACCCGCACGACCCTGCCACCGTGGACCGATCTGGAGAAGAAGGCGGCCGAGGTTCGCAAGACCCTGCCCGCCCCCCCAGTCGCGTCGTCCCATTGAGCTGAAAGACGGAGCTAGAACATGACGACCTTTCGCCTCAATGGACGGGAAGTAACCGTTGACGTACCGGGTGATACCCCCCTGCTGTGGGTCATCCGTGACGAAGTTGGCCTGACCGGAACGAAATTCGGTTGCGGCATTGGCATGTGTGGTGCGTGCACCATCCATATCGGTGGCCGGGCCACCCGTTCCTGCGTGACCCCTATCAGTGCTGCCGAAGGCGCTGACATCACCACGATCGAAGGCATCGATCCCGAGGGTAACCACCCCGTGCAGCAGGTCTGGCGTGAAATCCAGGTGCCGCAGTGCGGCTACTGCCAGTCCGGGCAGATCATGCAGGCCATAAGCCTGCTGAAGGATTACCCCTCTCCCACGGATGAGGAAATCGATGCCGTCATGGCTGGCAGCCTGTGCCGGTGCATGACCTACATTCGCATTCGTGAGGCCATCAAGAAGGCCGCGGCCACCGCACGCGGAGATGCATCAAATGGGTAGATTAAACCGCTTCCGCCTTGGCAAGGACGGACGCCGTGAGCAGGCTTCCCTGTCACGTCGCGGCTTCCTTGTCACTTCTCTGGGCGCCGGCGTCATGTTTGGCTTCGCGCGTCCGTCATCCGCCAACCAGATTTTCCCGCTCGACCGGTCGCTGCCGGGTGACGGGGCGTTCGAGCCCACCATCTGGTGTTCGATCGCACCCGATGGGGAAATCACGGTCAACATCATCCGCGCGGAAATGGGCCAGCATATCGGCACCGCCCTCGCCCGCATCATCGCGGATGAAATGGAAGCCGACTGGAGCAAGGTCCGCATCAACTATGTGGACACCGACCCCAAGTGGGGCCTGATGGTCACCGGTGGCAGCTGGTCGGTGTGGATGACATGGGATGTCTTCCGCCAGGCCGGTGCCGCAACGCGCACGGCCATGGTGGAGGAAGGTGCCCGCCTGCTGGGCACCACGCCGGACAAGTGCACCGTCGCCAACAGCATTGTCAGTGCCGGTGGCAAGCAGATCAGCTTTGGCGACATCGTGGCCAAGGGACATCCGTCCCATTCCTTCACGCCGGAGGAAATGGCCAAGCTGCCGCTCAAGCCCGCCAGCGAGCGCAGGCTGATCGGCAATGCCGAGCTCAAGGCGCTGGACATTCCCGCCAAGACCAACGGCACGGCCATCTACGGGATCGACGCCAAGGTGGAGGGCATGCTGTATGCCCGCCCCAAGATGCCGCCCACGCGCTATGGCTCCAAGGTGCGGTCGGTTGACGATACCGACGCCAAGAAGATCAAGGGCTATGTCCGTTACCTGCTGATCGAGGATCCGTCCGAGGTCGTTCAGGGCTGGGTTGTGGTGCTGGCCGAAAGCTACAGCGCCGCCATCCGCGCGACGGACGCGCTGAAGGTTGACTGGACGCCGGGCGAGACGATCCACACGTCCGAACGCGACATTCAGGACCGCGGGCGCGAGCTGATCAGCAACAAGGAAGGCGGCGTCTACATCTTCAATGATGATGGCGTGGACCAGGCCTTCAGCAGTGCGCATACGGTCATGGAGCAGGAATATACCTGCGCATCCGTGCTGCATTACCAGCTGGAGCCGACCAATGCGCTGGCCTTTGAAAAGGACGGCGTGTACGAAATCCATGCGGGCAACCAGTGGCAGAGCCTGATCCTGCCCACGCTGGCCAAGTCGCTGCAGGTGCCGGAATCCAAGGTCATCCTGCGCAGCTACCTGCTGGGTGGCGGGTTTGGCCGCCGTCTCAACGGGGATTACATGATCCCGGCCGCCCTTGCGTCCAAGGCGCTGGGTGGCAAGCCGGTCAAGCTGATCCTGACCCGGTCGGACGACATGCAGTTCGATTCCTTCCGTTCGCCTTCGGTCCAGCGTGTGCGCATGGCCTTTGACAGCAGCGATAAGATCACCTCCATGGATTACCAGGCCGCCGCGGGCTGGCCCACGGGTGTGATGGCCGAAGCGTTCATGGAAAAGGGCGTGGATGGCAAGCCGTATGACCAGTTCGCCATCGCTGGTGGTGATCACTGGTATGAAGTCGGCGCCTTCCGGGTGCGTGCGCTGCGCAACGACCTGGCGGAAAAGACCTTCCGTCCCGGCTGGCTGCGTTCGGTCAGCCCCGGCTGGACCAGCTGGGGGGTCGAGTGCTTCCTTGATGAGGTCGCGCATCGCCAGAAAAAGGATCCTGCCCAGTTCCGCCTTGAACTGCTGACCGCGCAGGGCCGGAACAAGGGTCAGGCGCCCGATTCCGTTGGTGGCGCGCTGCGTCAGGCCGCTGTCGTGCGCAGGCTTATGGAAAAGGTGAACTGGGGCAAGACCACCCTGCCCAAGGACACCGCGATGGGCCTCGCCACCACGGCGGGACAGGAACGTGGCATGCCGACGTGGATCGGCTGCGTGGCGCAGGTGCATGTGGACCGCAGCACCGGCGTGGTGACCTGCCAGAAGCTGACCATCGTCGTCGATGCCGGTACCGTCGTCGATCCCGATGGCGCGAAGGCCCAGACCGAAGGTGCTGCACTGTGGGGTCTGAGCATGGCCCTGTTCGAAAATACGGAAATCGTGAACGGCATGCCGGTTGACCGTAACCTGAACACCTACACGCCACTGCGTATTGCCGACACGCCGGAAATGGACATTGAGTTCCTGCCCAGCACCGAAAAGCCGATGGGTCTGGGTGAACCTGGCACGACGGTGGTCGGGCCTGCCATTGGCAATGCCATCTTCAACGCCGTGGGCGTACGCCTGCGTCACATGCCGGTCCGCCCGGCGGATGTTCTGCGGGGCCTGCAGAACAGCTAGGCTGTCATGGCCTGAATACGAAAAACCCCGGCATGCCTCGCATGCCGGGTTTTTTTGTTATCTGGACAGATGCGACAGTGGGGGCGTATCGCGCATCCCTGCCCTATCCCCAAGGGGCTATGTCCGTTCCTGGGTGCGCGCTGTCCCTCCCCAGGCGGTCAATGGGGCCGCATGCCCATGCAGGCGGCCAGTATGGTCAGGAAACACAGTTCCGCCAGACAGATGATAAACCACTGCAGCGTCATGTACCCTCGCGGCATGGCCCCGCGCTGCCAGGCCATGCGTTCCACCACGGCGGTGGCGGCGAATCCTGCGATCAGGATCAGCAGTCCGATCAGTTCGTGCACCGTGGCAAAGCACAGCCCCACCCAGCCAGTGACGGCAGGTGCGCCCCCCATGGCAAGGCGCAGGTTGGTCAGGCGCTGCGTGCCGCCGGCGGGAATGATGTCCGGCCGTTCCAGCGCCAGCCCCCAGTGGACCGCGCCAAGGAAGGACAGCATGACCGCGCCATATCCTACTGCCGCCGTCAGCAGGCGGGGCGTATGGTCGGGTGTGAGGAACAGGATCGCGCATGTGCAGCCAACCAGTGGCAGCAGGCTTGCCAGCGCGGTGACGATGGCAAGCAGTGGCAGGCGTTTCACGGCGGGTCTCTCCTATCTTGTCATGTTGTGCATAGCCTGCTCTGGCATGATGCGTCGCATCTGTTATCGTGGGGCAGGATATGCATGCGGTCGTATGCCGTATCCCCATAATGTCAAATCTGAGGAAACAGATACCATGAGCGCCATTATCGATATCATCGCCCGTGAAATACTCGACAGCCGCGGCAACCCCACCATCGAGGTGGATGTCGAACTGGCGTCTGGCGCAAAAGGCCGGGCGGCCGTCCCTTCGGGCGCGTCCACCGGCGCGCATGAAGCTGTTGAACTGCGTGATGGCGACCCCAAGCGCTATGGCGGCAAGGGCGTGCTCAAGGCGGCAAGCCATGTCGAGCATGAGATCCTTGAAGCCCTGCAGGGTGTGGAGTCGACCGATCAGGTCGCCATTGACGAGGCGATGATCGACCTTGATGGCACCCCCAACAAGTCCCGTCTGGGTGCGAACGCGATTCTGGGCGTATCCCTGGCCGTGGCCAAGGCATCGGCCGAGGAACTGCAGACCCCGCTGTACCGCTATGTCGGCGGCGTGTATGCCCGCACCCTGCCTGTGCCGATGATGAACATCATCAACGGTGGCCAGCATGCCGACAACCCCATCGACATCCAGGAATTCATGATCCAGCCGGTGGGCGCGCCCACGGTGACCGATGCGATCCGCATGGGATCGGAAATCTTTGCCCAGCTCAAGAAAAGCCTGTCAGGTGCGGGGTACAACACCAATGTTGGTGATGAAGGCGGGTTTGCGCCCGCGCTGAAATCCGCCGATGAGGCACTGGGCTTCATGATGCGCGCGGTCGAGGCCGCAGGCTACAGGCCCGGCGATGACGTGACCTTCGCACTCGATTGCGCCGCGACCGAGTTTTACAAGAATGGCCGTTATGAACTGAAGGGCGAGGACAGGAGCCTCGACGCCGCTGGCATGATCGCCTATCTGGCCGACCTGTCTGCACGCTATCCCATCATCTCGATCGAGGATGGTCTGGCGGAAGATGACTGGGAAGGCTGGGCCGAACTGACTGCCAATCTGGGGCATAAGCTGCAGCTTGTGGGTGACGACCTGTTCGTGACCAATCCCGACCGCCTGCGTCGGGGAATCAAGGCGGGTGTTGCCAATTCGCTTCTGGTCAAGGTCAACCAGATCGGCACGCTGAGCGAGACGCTGGAGGCCGTGCAGATGGCTCAGCATGCCGGTTACACGGCGGTGATGAGCCACCGCTCCGGTGAGACGGAAGACAGCACCATTGCCGATCTGGCGGTGGCGACCAATTGCGGGCAGATCAAGACCGGTTCCCTGTCGCGTTCGGACCGGACCGCGAAATACAACCAGCTGATCCGTATCGAGAACGAACTGGCCACGGCGGCCCGCTATGCCGGGCGTACGATCCTGAAGAACGGGTGACACGCCATGCCGGACGGGGTAATTCCGTCCGGCAACAGGGCACGGCAGGGAAAGGAATACGATGCAGCTGGGTAAGATCATACGGCGCGTGATGGGCGCCACCATTCCCCCTGCCCTGTTTATCGGGCTTACGGCCTATTTCGGCTGGAATGTCATGCGGGGTGAACATGGGCTGCACAGCTATGCTGCACAGCTGCACCTGCTGGATGAAGCGCGTTCCGCGCAGAAGGATGCGGCTGCGGAACAGGAAGTATGGTTGCGCCGCGTGCGCGGGCTGAAGGAGGGTGCGCTGGATACCGACCTGCTGGATGAACGCGCGCGCTCCATGCAGAACCTTGCCCGGCAGGATGAAATTGTCGTCCCCTATGGTGAGCACGACCATTTGTACTGACCCCCCGCGTGGCAGGCATAAAAAAACCCCGGGAACGTCCCGGGGTTTTTTGTATCCGTCTGCGCGGAAGATTATTTGATCTTCGCTTCGCGGAAGGCCACGTGTTTGCGGGCGACGGGGTCGTATTTGCGCATTTCCATCTTGCCGGTCTGGGCGCGGGCATTCTTCTTGGTCACATAGAAGTAGCCGGTGTCCGCCGTGGAGACGAGTTTGATCTGGATGGTGTTGGTCTTGGCCATGATATCCTCAGCACTGCTTTGCCGCTGCTGGAACATTCAGGTACAGCAGTGGTTCAAGTGGGCGGAAAATGCGCATACACAAGGCGCAGGTCAAGCACCCCAACCGATATTTCTGATTAAATTCGCCCATAATGGGTAAAAAAGGAGTGCAGAGCACGATGTTGAGCGTCCCGGAAGCGCGCGAACGGATTCTGGACGGGGTGTTTCCCCTCCCTGCCGAGGTCGTGGCCCTGACCGATGCCTGCGGGCGTGTCAGCGCGGCCCCCGTCATCTCACGGCTGTCCAATCCCCCGGCCGATGTCTCGTCCATGGACGGGTATGCCGTGCGCGCGGCAGACCTGTCGGCACAGGGCACGCGCCTCACCTGCATCGGGTCGGCGCCTGCGGGTCATCCTTTTGCAGGGCAGGTCGGACCAGGGGAATGCGTGCGCATATTCACCGGCGCGGTCGTGCCGACTGGTGCGGATGCGATCCTGATACAGGAAAACGCACAGGCCGAAGGGAAGTCCGTGACCACCACCACCACCCTTGCGTCCGGCACCTATATCCGGCGGAAGGGGCAGGACTTTGCCGAAGGTCAGGACATCATTCCCGCAGGTCGCAGGCTGTCCGCGCGTGACATCGGCCTTGCTGCTGCTGCAAACCATCCCTGGCTGCAGGTAACCCGCCGCCCGCGCGTGGCCATTGCCGCGACAGGGGACGAACTGCTGCTGCCCGGTAGCGGGCTCGGAACGGGACAGATCGCCAACTCCAATACCCCCATGCTGGCCGCCCTGTTGCGTGCGGCGGGCGCCGAACCGGTCATGCTGCCGGTCCTGCGCGATGACATGGCCGACCTTGCCACGCTGGAACGCATGGTTGAAGGGGTGGACATGCTGCTGACCGCGGGCGGCGCCAGTGTGGGCAGCCATGATCTTGTACGGCGTGGGCTGGAACAGGTCGGGCTGAAAACAGATTTTTGGAAAATCGCCATGCGGCCGGGCCGTCCGCTTATGTATGGCCATCTGGGGCGCCTGCCTTTTATCGGCCTGCCGGGCAATCCCGTGGCGGCGTTTGTCTGTTCGGTCGTGTTTGTCCTGCCTGCCCTGCGTCGCATGGCAGGGCTTGCCATGCCGGTCATGCCGCCGGAGCACGCAGTCCTGGGGGCGGATGTGCCGGAAAACGACCGGCGCATGGACCATCTGCGTGCGCGTCTGGACCATGACGGGAACGGGCGGCTGGTGGCCACGCCCTTCCCTGTGCAGGATTCGGCCATGTTGCATGTGCTGGCCGAAAGTGCGGCGCTTGTCCTGCGTGCACCCAATGCGCCACCGGCGAAGGCTGGCGATCCGTGCGAGATCATCCGTATCGACCGCGTTCTGGAATAGGTGTTGGATGCCGGTTGACGGAGCGTGTGGAACCAATATAGAACACGAGACAGGTTTTTGATTTGTTCCATCTCGTTTCGGACCCGGCGACAGCGCCGGCGGCAAAAGGACATGTGGCATGCTCACAAAGAAACAACATGAGCTTTTGCTGTTTATTGACGGCCATCTGCGCAGGACGGGTTTTTCCCCATCGTTTGATGAGATGAAGGATGCGCTGGGCCTGCGCTCCAAATCCGGGATTCACCGCCTGATCTCGGCGCTGGAGGAACGGGGCTTCCTGCACCGCAGGCATCATCGCGCCCGTGCGCTGGAAATCCTGCGCCTGCCTGATATCGATGTGCCGCCCCCGCCTGCCCCGTCCGATTCGCCCACGCCGGTACCGGACAACGTGCCTGCCCCTGCGATACTGGCGGGCGTGGTGGACGTGCCCTTTGTGGGGCGCATCGCCGCCGGCAACCCCATTGAGGCGATTACGCCGGAAACCACCCGCATTACCGTCCCGGCCGACATGCTGGGCAAGGCCAGCCATTATGCACTGGAGGTCACGGGCGATTCCATGCAGGAAGCGGGTATTCTGGATGGTGACATGGTCATCATCCGTGAAGGCGCGCAGGCCAGTGACGGGCAGATCGTCGTCGCCCTGATTGATGGGGAGGAAGTCACGCTCAAGCGCCTGCGGCGTGAAGGCGGCGATATTGCGCTGGTCCCCGCCAACAGCCTGTATGAAACCCGGGTACTGCCGGCCGGCCGGGTCAGTGTACAGGGTACGCTTGCGGGTCTGATCCGCCGTTACTAGGGCACGTCCCGCACCATCTGATCCCATGTGGGCAGTCGGGCGGCCAGTTGCGCTATTGCTTCCGGCCCCATGGGGGCAACTGGTGGGAATTCGGCCAGTATGCGCACCCGACCATGGCGTTCAATGGCGCTGCGCCCGTGAGGTTCGGGTGGACCGTTCAGGATCACACCCGCCACATGCAGCCCCCGCGCGCGCAGTGCCGCAAGGCTGAGCAGCGTATGGTTGATGGTTCCAAGCTGGCTGCGGGCCACCAGCACCACCGGCAGGGCCAGCCGGACCATGAGGTCGATCATCAGGTAATTTTCGGCAATCGGCACAAACACGCCGCCCGCCCCTTCCACAACCAGCGGCCTGTCACCGGCCGTATGGCGTGGCAATGTGATCATGGCGGGGTCAATGCGGGTATGGGCTACGGATGCTGCGTCCTCGGGCGAAAGGGAGGCTCCGAATGTGGCAGCGGGTGGATGGATCCGCGCGGGTTCCAGGCCTGCCAGATGCTGCACGCCCGTGCTGTCGGACGGGGCGTCGTCCGTACCGCTCTGCAAGGGTTTCCAGTATGAGGCGTTCCAGGCACGTACCAGTGCTGCGGATGTCACCGTCTTGCCTACATCCGTATCCGTGCCGGTGACGAACACGCCCGGCCATGCCGCACGGCGGAACAGCCCGTAGCCAACATGGTATGAAACGGCGAACGGACCACCTGTTTCCGCCGCCTCCAACACATGGCGCAACTGTGTGCCCGTCGCGGGGGGATGCTCCACATGCGTGGCTCCGATGGCACGCAGTTCCCGCACGAACGTCAGTGGGGAGGTCGGGGTATCCACAATTTCGGCATCCTGCCACAGCCCTGCGCCACATGCGGGCCATTCGGCCTGTAGCTGGTCTGCACTCGGATACTCCGGCATGGGGCACGTGACCCCTGCCCGTGCATATGCTTCCCGCCATTGCCTGAAGCTGCCCACGCATAGCGTGGTCATCGCCATCAGTCCTCCCGGCGCCAGCAGGTCCGCCAGACCGCGCAGTGTGCGCGTGCGATCCGGGAACCACTGCATGGCCATGCTGGAACAGATCAGGTCAAACGGTCCCTTTACATCCGGGGCTTCGGCATCCATGTGGTGCAGCACCAGCCGCGCGTCATCGGGCATATGCCCGGCCACACGGTCCAGCATGGCGGGCGCTATATCGGTGGCGGTGATATGGGCGGCAGGGAACACCCTGCGGAGCTCCCCGGTCAGGAATCCTGTTCCGCAGCCGACTTCCAGAATGCGCGCGGGCGGCGTATCGGCATGCCGGGAGGCAATGCGGCGTGCCAGTCCGGTTGCGGCAATGCGCTGGATGCGGGCGGCCTGATCATATCCCCGTGCCGCGCCAAAGCGGGTGGCGATGCGGTCCTTGCTGGTCATCATGCGGTTATCCGTCGGGTCATGCCCGTAATGGCCCGGGCGCAGGTGGTGGCATGGGTCAGGGGCAGCAGGTGCCCCCCATCCAGCCATTGGGGAGTGTCCACACCGCTTCCCGGCGTAAAGCAGGCACGGGTCAGGGTCGGGGGCGCAATGGCGTCTTCTGTCCCGGCAATGGCTTGAACCGGGCACGTGGCCTGTTTCAGGTCATTCCTGCAATCCATGTCCATCAGGGCCTGTAGTCCCTGCTCCAGCCGATCGCGTTCAATGTGGGGTGGCAGTGGGGTGTCAATGCCGGCCCGCAGGCGGAAGCTGTGCAGCAGGCCTTCGGGCTCCCGCAGCAGTCCGGCACGCATGCGTTCGATGACGCGCCGTGGAATACCATGGGTGAAGTCCGTTGCCGACCCGAACCGGCTGAAACCGTTTATCAGCACCAGCCCACGACACAGGGGGCCATGATGGCGCAGCAGCCAGAGCGCGCCAAGGGAATGCCCCACGGCAACATAGGGAACCTGTGGCAGGTCCATGGCGGGACGTGGGCCGAAGAAGCCGAAATCCAGACACCGGCTTTGTATCGGGCCAAGGGCGGCACGGATCGTATCCCAGAATGACGGATCGAAGGCCCAGCCGTGCACGAGTACGACGGGCAGCGATGGGGCCTGCATGCTCACGCACTCTCCCGCGCGGCATGGGTGATGGCAGTAGCCAGCTGGTCAATCATGCTGTCGGAATGGGCCGCACTCAGCGCCAGTCGTATGCGACTGCCATTGGGGGGTACTGTGGGGGGACGGATGGCGGTAGCCAGAATGCCACAGGATTCAAGCCGGGCCGCGAACGCCAGCGCGCGTGTCGCCTCCCCCATCATGATCGGTATGATCTGCGTGGTGGACGGGCCGGACGTCAGGCCACACCTTTGAATGACATCGCGGATATGGGTGGCATTGCGCGCAAGCCGTGCCCGCGCGTCGTCCAGTGTGGGCACAAGTTCCAGCGCCGCGTCCATTGCCCCCAGAACCGCGGGTGGCGGGGCAGTCGTGAACACGAACCCCGAACATGCATTGACCAGCCAGTCACATAATGCCCGCGATCCGGCCACATATGCCCCGAAGCTGCCCAGCGCCTTACTGAACGTCCCCATCACCAGATCAATTTCGTGTTCCGCGCACAGCCCGCGTCCCTGCGGGCCAAGTACGCCGGTGGCATGGGCTTCATCAACATAGGTAAACGCGCCATGCCGCCGGGCAATCGCCGCCAGCCGTGCAATGTCGGTGCGGTCGCCATCCATGCTGAACACACTTTCGGTCACGATCACCCGCATGGCGCGATCGTCGCCGGCATGGCGGTCCAGCAGGCTGTCCAGATGGTCCAGGTCGTTATGGCGGAAACGGATCTGCCGCACCCCGGCGGCCATGCAGCCCTGATGCAGGCTGGCATGGTTCAGCCGGTCAGTGAAAACCTGCGGCGGCGCGCCCTGCCCTGCTGCCAGCCGCAGCAGCGCCGACAGGACCGACGCGTTGGTCTGCCATCCGCTGGCTAGGATGACCGCAGCTTCGCACCCCTTGAACGCCGCCAGCCGTGTCTCGACGTGCATATGGCGCGGGATGGTTCCGGTGACCAGACGCGATGCGCCAGACCCGGTGCCATCAAGTCGCAGCCATTCGGAAGCCCGCGCCACCAGTGCAGGATGATGGGACAGGCCCAGATAGTCATTGGATGAGAAATTGACCAGTTCCCGCCCATCGCGGATGACGGTGGCTGCCCCCACATGCTGGACGGGACGCAGCACGCGACGGGTATGCGTATCCGCCATATGGTCGAGCGCGGTCTGGAAAATTGGATCAAAACGGGCCATGAAGCGCATTCTCCTGCCGGAGCATGCTGCCCCGGTCAATCCCGCCCACGCAATATCACGGAGTGGTCGCATGCATGGACCCCAATGGCTGGAACGCGGCATGAAGCATGTCTGGCTGCCTTATGCCCAGATGCAGACAGCCCTTCCCCCCCTGCCTGCCGTCAGCACGCAGGGGCGCACCATTACGCTGGCGGACGGGTCGGAACTGATTGATGGCATCGCATCATGGTGGACGGCCTGCCATGGTTACAACCATCCCCATATCCGCGCCGCCATCAGTGACCAGCTTGGACGTATGCCGCATGTCATGTTCGGTGGTCTGGCCAATGCGCCCGCACTGACACTGGCCAGCCGTCTGGCCGCCATGCTGCCGGGGGATCTGGAGCGGGTTTTCTTTACCGATTCCGGTTCCGTTGCGGTCGAGGTCGCGATGAAAATGGCCATCCAGTACTGGCTGAACCGTGGTCGGACGGGACGGACGAAGCTGGTGGCTTTCCGTGGCGGCTACCATGGCGACACAATGGCCACCATGGCCGTGTGCGATCCGGAGGAAGGCATGCATTCCCTGTATCAGGGTGCGTTACCGGAGCACTTCATCGCCGACCTGCCTGTCGATGCATCCAGCACCCGGGCGCTGGATGCATTACTGGCACAATCGGGCGACAGTATTGCCGCGATTATTGTCGAGCCACTGGTACAGGGCGCAGGCGGCATGCTGTTTCATTCCCCTGATGTGCTGCGCACCCTGCGCATGTTGGCCGACAGGCATGGCGTGTTGCTGATACTGGATGAAATCTTTACCGGCTTTGGTCGCACCGGCAGCATGTTCGCATGTGAACAGGCCGGGATCGTGCCGGATATCATTACCCTGTCGAAGGCACTGACGGCGGGGACGATGGCGCTGGCGGCGACTGTTGCGCGCACGCATGTGTTCGACGCGTTCCTGTCGGATAATCCGATGCATGCGCTCATGCATGGGCCGACCTTCATGGCCAACGCCATGGCCTGCGCCTGCGCCAATGCCTCGCTGGACCTGTTTGAACGAGAGGACTGGCAGGAGCGGGTGGCACGGATCGCACGGCAGATGCGTACGGAGCTGGAACCGTGTCGTAGCCTGCCCCATGTGGTGGACGTGCGCGTGATGGGCGCGATCGGCGTGGTGGAACTGGACCGCATACGTGACATGAATGCCCTGAAGACCGCCCTGATCGGACAGGGGGTCTGGGTGCGGCCATTCCGCCATGTCGTCTATCTGACGCCAGCTTTTAACATAACCGCGTCCGAACTGGGGAAACTGACGGCCGCCATCCGGACCGTGCTGGCGCATCCGGTGTAAGCGGGCCCCGTATCCGCGCTAGGCCATTGGGGACGGATCTGGTATAGAAAAGACATGACTTTTTTTCAGCATCGATCCTGGCGCATGACAAATCATGACAGCAAACGGCAGATCGTGCTGAAGATCCTGTCGGACGGGAAAGCCCGTTCAGTGCGGGAAATTGGTGATCTGTTCCCTGAACTGGGCACCTATCACGCCCGGCTGGCATTGCAGGCGCTGCGTAATCAGGGACTGGTCACGGTGGAAGATGCCCCGGACGCCAGCGATGGGCGCAAGCGCAAGGTCTGGCGTCTGGTTGACACACGTAACCGCGACTGATCCATAATGCCCCGCCCGACCGGGCGGACGGGGCTGTTCCCGTTCAGGACGGGGTGGATTCCAGTTCTTCTTTCTTTTCAACCGGGGGTTTGGCACGGCTGTTCCGGCGTGGCGCGCGGGGCGCACGCGGTGCTGGTGCGGGTGCCGGTTCGCTGGCCACGGTCGGCTGCGGGGCGGTTTCTGCCGGTTCGGCTGCCTGCTGTGGCTGGGGGGCGGCCTGTTCGGCACTGTCGTCGCTGGTGGCGTCAGTGGGCTGGCGATTGTCAGCGGGTCGCTGCTGGCGGGCGGCCATGCGTTCCTGACGTTCCTGCTGGCTCTGCTGTGCCGCCTGCGTCATCGCGTTGAGAATGCGGAAGTAATGTTCGGCATGCTGGAAATAGGCTTCCGCCATCACGCGGTCGCCCGTGCTGCTGGCATCACGACCCAGCTGCAGATATTTCTCAAACAGTTGCTGCGCCGTGCCGCGCACACGCAGGTCAGGCCCGTTGCTGTCGAATACATGGTTGCGGTTTAACGGGATCTGGCCATTGTTATGGCGCACGCTTCCGCCATTGCTGCCGCCCGAACGATTGTGACGACCTCGCATGCGTTTCATGTTCATAAGCTGTCGCAGCACTTTCCTGTTGCCGGTCGCCGGCGCTGCCCTGGACCGTGGGACGATCTGGCCGTCCCGTCTGTTGCCATAGTGGTTGTCCGGTATGATACCGGACACGGATCCCTGCGCATGGCGGAACCATTCCGGTTCATGACGCCAGCTTTTCTGTTTTGCAATCGGGATCGCCCGCGCGGAAACGGAACAGCAAAATGGGTATGGTGTTCGTGTTCCCTGCGCCTTGGCAATATAGCCCGCCTGTTTCTGTCTGCCAAATTATTTTTTCACGACCAGCGCCCGCCCTATTCCCCCCAGATCAGGGCGGATTTCCAGCACATGCAGCCCGCACAGGCGCATGATGGCGGGCACGCTACTATCCTGGCCAATGCCCAGTTCCAGCACCGCAATTCCGCCGGGCGCCAGCAGGTCAGGCAGTATCGCGGCCAGCGCACGATAGGCAACCAGTCCGTCGGCCCCGCCATCCAGTGCGCGCGCCGGTTCGTGGCGCACGACTTCAGGCATGAGCCCGTTCAGATCGGCATGTGGAATATAGGGTGGATTGCTCAGGATCAGGTCGAACGGCCCGGCAATGCCATCGGCCCAGTTGCCGCACAGCATGGCCGCGCGCGCTGCAAGTCTGTTGCGCGCGGCGTTACGTGCTGCAAGGCGCGCGGCATCGGGGTTGATATCGGTGCCCGTTCCCACGGCCTGCGGATATTCCGCCAGTACTGCCAGCAGCAGGCAGCCTGTGCCTGTCCCGATATCCAGCACGCGCAACGGGGCGTTACGGTCCGGAAGATGGTCCAGAACTGCCTCCACCAGTGTTTCCGTATCCGCGCGCGGGATCAGCGTCGCGGGTGAAACCGCGATATCCAGCGACCAGAACCCCGTATGCCCGGTAATATAGGCCATCGGTTCATGGTTCAGGCGGCGGTGCAGGGTCTGCATGAAGGTCGCATGGGCTGCGGGTGGCAGCGTATCGATGCGCAGCAGGCCCGCAAGGTCGGTGTCCGCCGCATGGGCCGCCAGAAGCCGGGCCTCGCGCTGGGGGGCGTCAACTCCGGCGGTGCGCAGGCAGGCGGTGGCTTCAGACAGAAGATGGCGTAAATTTGCGGGCGCCTGCGTCATGGCATCTTTCATCGTGGCTGATTTCCGTCATACTGGGGCATCATGCAACTGCCTGCCTTTCCATTGCGCCTGACACACATCCTCATGGCCACCTTGGTGTGCGCCAGCTTTGCCACGCCCGCCCTCGCGGGGTCGTTCGATGTCGAGGACGGGTACGGTGATGGAGAAGTCTCCGAGATTTCGCGTCTGTACGTCGATGAACAGCTCGTCGCGACTTTCCGTCTTGATCATGACCATACCAGCCAGACCGCCCATGTGGAGACAGCAGTCAGCCGTGTAAACCACAGCTACGCCCTGTGTGGCGAGATTACGATCCGCCGTCCCGGGGGCAGGATCGAAATCCATCAGGTCAGTGGCGAAGGTGTGCTGCATGAACCCGATGGCCACCATCTTGTTGCCCTTGGCGCGCGGAATTTTACAGAATTCTATCTGGCTGATCCGGATGACCCGAATGTGGTCGAACGCCATCCCGGCCGCAGCAGCCTATGTGCCGCGCCAACATCGTAAGGGCGTTCAGTTGTCATCCGCCGCAAGAAGTGCAGCCTGCTCTTCCTGCGTCAGCGCATCGACGAATTCATCCAGTTCCCCTGCCATGACCCGGTCAATCTTGTACAGCGTCAGCCCGATGCGGTGATCGGTGACGCGCCCTTGCGGGAAATTGTAGGTACGGATGCGTTCCGAGCGGTCGCCCGTGCCAACCTGCGCGCGGCGATCGGCGGCGCGGGTTTCGTGGGCTGCGGCGCGATTGCGTTCATACAGGCGCGCGCGCAGGATCTTCATCGCCTTGGCTCGGTTCTTGTGCTGGCTTTTTTCTTCCTGCATCGCCACGACGATGTTGGTGGGCAGATGGGTGATGCGCACCGCGCTTTCGGTTTTATTGACGTGCTGCCCCCCTGCCCCGGATGCCCGGTAGACATCGATGCGCAGGTCTGTTTCATTCACCTCCACATCCACTTCTTCCGCCTCGGGCAGGACGGCGACTGTCACGGTGGAGGTGTGGATGCGGCCCTGGCTTTCGGTCGCGGGGACGCGCTGGACACGATGCACGCCGGATTCGTATTTCAGCCGCGCGAACACGCCGCGTCCGGTAATGCTTGCGATCCCTTCGCGCAGGCCACCAAGTTCGGACTGGTCATATTCCAGCACCTCGAACCGCCAGCCGCGCTGGTCGGCATATCGCTGGTACGCGCCAAACAGTTCCGCCGCGAACAGTCCGGCTTCATCCCCGCCCGCTGCGGGACGAATTTCCAGAATGGCGCTGCGTTCGTCCGCCTCGTCACGGGGCAGCATGGCAAGGCGGATGTCATGACGCAGTTCGGGTATCTGCCTGCGCAGTGTCTCCAGTTCGGCTTCTGCCAGTTCCTTCAGTTCGGGATCGGCCAGCATCTGGGTTGCGTCATGTTCAGCCTGTTCCGCCGTGCGCAGCGCGCTGACGCGGGCGACGATCGGCTCCAGTTCCGCGTATTCGCGTGAGGCCTGGCTGAAATCAGCCCCCGACATCCCTTCCGCCAGAAGGGCCTGCAGTTCCTCGCAGCGGGCGACAATACGGTCCAGACGGTCGTCAAACTTTGCCACGATCAGGCCTTTTTGGGTGTTCCGGACAGAAGGAAGCCCGCCACGCCATCCATCGGCACTTCGGTCTGCTGCCCGCTGTCCAGATCCTTGACCTGCACCACGCCGCGCGCAATCTCCTCGCTGCCAATCACGATGGCATGGGTGGCGTTCATGCGGTTGGCGCGCTCCATCCGGCGCTTCATGTTGCCGCGATAGGATGTTTCGGCCCGCACGCCGGCCCCACGCACCGCCTGCAGGACGGTTATGGCCGCTGCCTGCGCATCCGCTCCCATGGGAATGATGGCAACCGGGCGCGGGTCGGCGGGAATGTCTTCAAGCAGCATGGACAGGCGTTCGATCCCGCCAGCCCAGCCGATCGCGGGGGTTTTCGGGCCACCCATTTCGGCCACCAGCCCGTCATACCGGCCACCAGCCAGTACGGTACCCTGCGCCCCAAGGCGCTCGGTCACGAATTCAAAGGCGGTATGCCCGTAATAATCCAGCCCGCGGACGATGCGCGGGTTTTCACGGAAGCGCACGCCCATCACATCCAGCGTCCGGCGCAGGTCATCCCAGAATGCCAGCGCGTCCGGCGTCAGGAAATCGGCGATCATCGGGGCATCGGCCAGCAATGCGCGGTCCTGCGCCGCCTTGCTGTCCAGGATACGCAGCGGATTGCGGTCCAGCCGGGTCTGGCTGTCGGGTGACAGGTCGGCGCGATGGTCGCTGAAATAGGCGATCAGGGCGGTGCGCCACGCATCGCGGCTGGCCATGTCGCCCAGTGTATTGAGTTCAAGCACCACGTCATGCGCAATGCCAAGTCCCTGCAGCACGTCACGCCCCATGGCGATGACTTCGGCATCGGCCAGTGGTTCGGCGGCGCCAAGCAGTTCCGCCCCGATCTGGTGGAACTGGCGGTACCGTCCCTTCTGCGGGCGTTCATAGCGGAACATCGGCCCGGCATAGAACACCTTCTGCGGCAGGGACTGCGTCAGCCCGTTGGTGACCAGCGCACGACAGATGGCGGCCGTGCCCTCGGGGCGCAGGGTCAGGGATTCACCGCCCCGGTCCTCGAAGGTGTACATTTCCTTGGAGACGACATCAGATGTATCGCCCAGCGAGCGTGAAAAGACCCGTGTATCTTCAAAAACCGGGGTCGCCCATTCGTCAAACCCGTACAGGCTGACAATTCGGCGCGCGGTTTCCACAACATGGTTGAAACGCCTGCGGTCCTCCCCAATCAGGTCATGGGTGCCACGAACGGGTTGTAAGCTGCTCACTACGCGATATTCCTGCATTCAATCCGGCCCTGTCCGCATATGGGCCGCCGGTCAGGCCGCGCGCCATTTACGGCGCGCGGCGTATCATTCAGTCCGTGGTGGACATGCTGGCCTCACGGGCCATTTCTTCAGCCGGAGTGTTGTTGGCGTCGGCTGCTTCCAGCGTGGCCACCTTCTTTTCGACCAGATCGACAATGTGCTCGATCATGTCGCCAGCCGGCATGGTGTGGTCCTGCTTGCCTGCGGAATAGACCATGTGACGGCCCGAACCGCCGCCGGTCACGCCGATATCGGTCATCAGCGCCTCACCAGGGCCGTTGACCACGCAGCCGATGATCGACAGCGTCATGGGCGTCTTGATGTGCGCCAGCCGGTCTTCCAGCGTCTGCACGGTCTGGATCACGTTGAAGCCCTGACGCGCGCAGGATGGACAGGAAATGATCTTCACGCCACGGTGGCGCAGGCCAAGCGACTTCAGGATATCCCAGCCGACCAGCACTTCCTCTTCCGGCTCTGCCGACAGGGAAACGCGCATGGTGTCACCCACGCCTGCCCACAGCAGGTTGCCCAGCCCGATGGAGGATTTGACCGTGCCGGCGCGCTTGCTGCCCGCTTCGGTAATGCCGATATGCAGCGGGTGGTCGCATACATCGGCCAGCTGCTGGTAGGCCGCGACCGCCATGAATACGTCCGATGCCTTCACGCTGATCTTGAATTCATGGAAATCATGATCTTCAAGGATCTTGGCGTGTTCCAGCGCACTTTCCACCAGCGCGTCGGGGTTCGGCTCGCCATATTTTTCCAGCAGGTGCTTTTCCAGCGAGCCGGCATTGACGCCGATGCGGATGGAACAGTTGTGGTCCTTCGCCGCGTTCACGACCTCGCGCACGCGCTCGGCGCTGCCGATGTTGCCAGGGTTGATGCGCAGGCAGGCCGCACCGGCCTTTGCGGCCTCGATGGCACGTTTGTAGTGGAAGTGGATGTCCGCCACGATGGGGACGTTCACTTCGCGCACGATTTCGGCCAGCGCCTTCGTGCTTTCCTCATCGGGGCAGGAAACGCGCACGATATCCACGCCCGCCAGTTCGGCACGGCGGATCTGTGCAATCGTGGCCTCGGCGTCCGTGGTCAGGGTGTTGGTCATGGTCTGGACCGAAACCGGGGCGTCACCACCGACCGGCACGTTGCCGACATGGATCTGCCGCGACTTGCGGCGCTCGATGTGCTGATAAGGACGATAGCTGCTCATTATGTGCCCTCCAGATAAGGCGGCGGTTTGTGCTCCGGCCCGCCGTGGCGGGGCGTGGCACAGCCCGTGGATCTGTTACATGCCGGTTTCCGGCATGGTGACCCTCAGGGGACCATGCCGTATGGAGACCATTCTACTCCGGATCGATGTGCTGCGGGAGGGGCGGCGAAAGATTATTGCCACTTCCCGTTATGGATGATGCGCCGGGGACCTGCGTGCTGGCCGTGGGTGACGGCGCGGACGGATGGATGACGGGTGCCGGGCTGGCATGCATGACCGACCCGTCCGCCACCGCTGCGGGGCTGAGCGGAATGTTACGCCGCACCTCCCCATTCCGGCCCAGCGGCTGCGTCGTGACGCCGCCCGCAACCAGTGTCAGGCCGCCCGCATTGCCAACCGTCAGTACAAGGCCGGACTGGTCCTGTGGCGTCTGCCATGTCTCCCCGGGCTGCATGACGTGATCATATAGCACGGACCCACCGGGTTTGCGGACCTGCACCCATGTTGCGGCGGTGGCGTTCAGGGTTACGCCATCGGTGGATGCGGTGGGCTGTGCCGCCGCGGCGGCCTGCTGCGCCAGCACATTACGGTCCTCGCCCATTTTCTCCAGCGGCTGCGTGGGGGCAGCCGGGGTGGGTTCGGGCATTGGTGGTGCTGCCTGCTGCACGGGTGCGGGCGTGCCGGTCAGGGCTTCGCGCTCCTGCTGGGGAAGCGGCTGCGGCGGCGGTTCGGGCCGTTCATCAGCCGGGGGCAGGACGGACGCCACCTGCGGCGATGCCGTAGTGGCAGATGAGGAAATTCCCGGCAGGGTCAGCTTGCCCGGAAGGTCATGGCCCAGCCCGTCCGTGCCGGTCAGTCTGTACCAGCCGATATAGGCCCCCACCAGAATGACGATACCGCATAACAGGAGTACCCCCATGGGCAGTCCACGGTCGGGCAGCGGTACGGGAAAGGACAGTTCGGACCGGCGGGTGAACGCGCCACGGCTTTCAACCTTGAAGCGTTCGACCAGTTGTTCGGCTTCCAGTCCCAGCGCCTTGGCATAGGTGCGCAGGAAACCTACGGCATAGGCGCTGCCGGGCAGTTCGCCGGGGCGGCCGGCTTCCAGCGCCTCCAGATATGGCAGGCGGATGCGCAGCCATGCCGCGACATCGGGCAGTTTCCACCCCAATTCCTCGCGCCGCGCACGCAACATGTCCCCTACCGATGCGATGGGTGTCGTACCGGGTGCCGGGGCTGTCGTGCCTGACGCGGTTTTTGGGCGGAAAATGCGTTTGCCGTCGCTCATCCGTAGCGGGCCCTCTCCTCCTGACGGATCAGGGCATCAATGGCCTGATCGACCAGTTCCTTGATGATCTCACCGACAGACTGTTCGCCCGTGATCATGCCGACCGACTGTCCCGCCATGACGGAGCCGTTTTCCACGTCGCCATCCACCACGGCACGGCGCAGCGCACCAGCCCAGAAGTGTTCGATATCCAGCTGGGCCGCTTCCTTGGTCAGTTCACCGGCCTGGAAACGACGCAGCGTTTCCGCCTGGTGCTGCACGAAACGCCGTGTGCCCGCGTTGTTCAGCCCGCGGACAGGTATGACGGGGAAGCGTTCATCAAGCTGCACGGACGTGACCGCATCGCGCGCATTGGCGCGGATGAAGGCTTTCTTGAAGTTTTCATGTGCGATGCTCTCACGCGATGCGGCAAAGCGCGTGCCAAGCTGCGCGCCCGAAGCCCCCTGTTCCAGGTAGGACAGGATCGCGTCGCCCCGGCCCAGACCACCGGCGACGAATACCGGCACGTCATGGATATGGGGCAGGATTTCCTGTGCCAGCACGGTCAGCGAAACCGGACCGACATGGCCGCCTGCTTCAGATCCTTCGATCACCAGCGCATCGACGCCAAGACGTACCAGCCGCTTGGCCAGGACCAGCGCGGGCGCGAAGGCGATGACCCTGGCGCCCCCTTCCTTGATGGCGCGGATGACCGGGCCGGAGGGAATGCCGCCAGCCAGCACCACATGCGTGATGCCCGCGTCGATGCAGACGCGCACAAGTTCATCAAGCTGCGGGTGCATGGTGATCAGGTTGACGCCGAACGGGCGCGTGGTCAGCGCCTGCGTCGCCGCGATTTCCTCGGCCAGGCGCGCGGGTTCCATCGCGCCACAGGCCAGCACGCCAAAGCCACCGGCATTGGAAATGGCGGATACAAGGTTGCGCTCGCTGACCCATGACATGGCCCCCGCCAGCAGCGCGTATTCGCTGCCAAGGAAGCGCGTGCCACGCCCCCACAGCCGGTCAAGCCGGGCGCGGGCTTCCGCCCGGCGCGTGGGGTCCGTCAGGGCGGAGGCGGTGTCGGTGGCGTCTGACATCTGGTTTCCGCTCACGCCGCGTCCAGACCGTAGGCGGTGTGCAGGGCGCGCACTGCCAGTTCGGTATATTCGGACGCGATCAGCACCGAGACCTTGATCTCGCTGGTGGAAATGACCTGCACGTTGATGTTGCGCTCCGCCAGCGTGCGGAACATCGTGCTGGCCACGCCTGCATGCGAACGCATGCCGACACCCACGACGCTGATCTTCACCACGTCATCATCGGTCTGCAGTTCGGTGTACCGGGTGGCGCCATGGTTGGCTTCCAGAACCGAAATCGCACGCGTAAGGTCGGTCTTGCCGACCGTGAACGTCATGTTGGTCGTCCCGTCGTCGCCCGTGCTCTGGACGATCATGTCCACGTTCACGTTGGCATCGGCCAGCGGGCCGAACACCGCCGCCGCAATACCCGGGCGGTCAGGGAGCTGGCGGACGGAAATCTTTGCCTCGTCCCGGGAGTAGGCAATTCCGGCGACCTGTTCCTGTTCCACGATTTCGTCCTCATCCACGACTAATGAACCGGGCAGATGCCCCTCTGACGGTGCGGGACCGTCGGTGAAACTGGACAGCACCTGCACCCGCACGCGCTCCTTCATTGCCAGTTCCACGCTACGGGTCTGCAGCACCTTGGCCCCTACGGACGCCAGCTCAAGCATTTCCTCATAGGTAATCTTGTCCAGCTTCCGTGCCTTGGTAACAATACGGGGGTCGGTTGTATAGATTCCGTCCACATCCGTGTAGATATCGCACCGGTCCGCCTTCAGCGCCGCCGCCAGCGCCACGGCCGAGGTATCGGACCCCCCGCGCCCCAGCGTCGTGATCCGCCCGTCCGGGCCGATCCCCTGGAATCCCGCCACGACCGGCACCTGCCCCGCCTGCATGCTGCTGATCAGATTCGCGCCATCAATCGAGGCGATGCGGGCCTTGCCATGCGCATCATCCGTACGCAGCGGGATCTGCCAGCCCAGCCATGACCGGGCGTTGACGCCAAGGTTCTGCAGCGCGATGGCCAGCAGGCCACTGGTGACCTGTTCCCCCGTTGCAACGACGGTGTCGTATTCGCGTTCATCGTGCTGGGGCGAGAGATCGCGGCAGTAGCCGACAAGGCGGTTGGTCACGCCGGACATGGCGGAGACGACAACGGCAACCTCGCACCCGGCCTCGACCTGTTTCCGGACTTTTTCCGCGACGGCACGAATCCGGTCAAGATCGGCGACGGACGTGCCGCCGAATTTCATCACGATCCGCGGTACGGTAGGGGACATCGGAATAGTGGCTCCATTATGGCTCGGGCTTCAGCATATCCGGAGTGTGGGCCTGTTGGCCAATCCGGGGCATTGCGGTTATGCGCAAGCCGCGTCACATACATCTCCCCAGCTTCCGCGTCCAGCGGGAGAAAGCCAAATGAAAGGCGGTGCACCCATGCAGCATCACGATTCGCCCGTTCTGTCGGCAGATTCCGTCGCCCCGGAGGAGATCGCCCATTTCAGCGATCTGGCTGCCCGGTGGTGGGATCCCGCCGGCCCGATGCGCCCCCTGCACGCCATGAATGACCTGCGCACGGGCTGGAGCCTGCGTCACCTGCCCGCCCCGGTGGCGGGTGATGACGTGCGCCGCACGCTGCTGGACATTGGCTGTGGCGCGGGACTGGCCAGCGAAGCATTTGCCCGCGCCGGATTCGACGTGACCGGCCTGGATGCGTCGCAGGCGGCGATTACGGCAGGTCGGTTGCACATGCGCCAGCACCCCCTGCCCGCATCTGCCGGTCCGCTGTCCTACCGTTGTGGCAGCGCCGAGGAACTGGTGACCGAAGGCGCGCGCTTTGACGCGATTTCCGCGCTGGAGGTGATCGAGCACGTAACCGATCCCGCGGCCTTCCTGCGCATGCTTGGCGGCATGCTGCGGCCGGGCGGCGCCATGGTGGTTTCGACCATGAACCGCACGTGGCGGTCCATGGCCATGGCCAAGATCGGGGCGGAATACGTCCTGCGCCTGCTGCCGGTTGGCACGCATGACTGGCGCAAGTTCATTACCCCGGCCGAAATGGGGCAGTACGCAGCCCGCGCGGGCCTGCGCATAACCGACATCGCGGGTATGGTACCCGCTCCCGGTGGCTGGCGTGAAAGCCGCGATATGGCGGTGAACTACATTGCGGCGATGGTGCGCGACTGAGCAATGGCGCCCCGGAAGGGCGCCATCCGGCGTCAGATCGTGTTCATGAACGCGAATGTCGTCGGGCTGCCCACCGGGGTGAAGTTCCATGTGAAGTCCAGCACGCCGGTCTGGGCATTGACCTTGAATGACGTGACGGAATCGCTGCGCTGGTTGGCGCAGAACAGGTAGGTGCCGCTAGGGTCGAACATCATCGCGCGGCCATAATCGGCATGCATCCAGATTTCTTCGACCAGGTTGAGCGTGCCGTCGTCATTTACATGGAAGCTGGCCAGCGAATCACCCAGCCGGTTCGATACGTACAGGTATTTGCCATTAGGTGAGAGCAGGATACCCGCCGCCAGCGTGCTGCCCCGGAAATGCGGGGTTACGGTGCTGACGGTCTGCTGGGGCACGATTTCGCCGGTCTGGGGATTGAAAGTGGCGGCAACCACCTTCGAATCCTGTTCGCCCAGGATGTAGATCATCGTCCCCTTCTCGTTGAAGGAGAAGTGGCGCGGCGCGGAGCCCGGCGTCATGGTGATGAATGGCGTCTTGGCAGGGACCAGCCTGCCGGTATGCAGATCCAGCGTCCAGACATATACCCGGTCCAGCCCCGCATCGCACGCCAGCACGTACCGGCCTGACGGATCGGATGCCACCATGTGGACATGCGCGCTGGAATGATCGCTTATGGCGAAGTTGCCCGGTGGATTGTCCGCGGCACGGTCGGGCATGCGCGGGCCGGTATTGTGCACCACGTCCGTCGGATCGCCCAAGCTGCCATCGGGGTGAATGGGCAGAACGCCCACCGTGCCACCCATGTAATTCGCCACCAGGACGTATTTGCCCGATGCATGCACGCTGAGATGCGCGGGCACCGCGCCGCCTGACCGTACGACGTTGAGCTTGGTCAGTTCCCCGCTGGAACGGTTGACGGAAAACGCGGTGACGCAGCCTTCGCCATTGGCGTTGAAGTCATTGATTTCGCTGAGGGCATAGAGGTGCTTGAAATCAGCGGACATGGCCATGAACGAGGGGCTGGCGATATCCACATAGGTCATGAGCGGCGACAGGCTGCTGGTGTCGGGGTTCATCTCGAACACGGAAATGCCCTGCCCGTTGCCTGCCCCGCCGGGCGGTCCATGCTGGGTATAGCCACCGATATAGCAGATGGTGCGCGGCTTGGTCGCGACCTGTGCCACGGCGCGGCGCGACAGGGCGGGCACGCCGGCGGCGGCCAGTGCGGTGGCAAAGGCACGGCGGGAAATATTGCAGCTCATGGAATAAGGATCATCCCCATTGGTTGAGAATTGTTTTCTGGGGCCTTCAGGGCAGTTTGCACGCCGGGCCGATCGTACCAGTATAGCGGCTCCACGTTTCGGTTTCACCAAATAAAGGCACGGCGACGAAACCACGCAGCTTGAGATCCCCCGACTGGGACACCCATAGCTTGGCATGATAGACATGCCCCGTGTCGGGATCGGTCACGTGACCGTTCCAGTGTCCTGCTTCCTTCGGGTCAGGCGTAAACCCGTTCAGCATGGGCAGGTTGCATTCCGGCTCACCACGCTTGTCGCGCGGCATTTCGGTCGTGTAGCGCACGCCAGCCAGCCGTCCGCAGATTTCATTCCCGCAATGGGAAATCTCAAACACGCCATCGTGGTCCTTCGTCATCCACCGGCCGATAATGTTCGGCTCGCTCCCCTCGGCATGGGCCGTGGGCAGGTCGGTGGCCCCGACCGCCACCGCGCATAAGGCGGCAATGGCGCCCCTGGCCAGCCAGCGCGCAAGGCCGCCCCCCATGCGGTGTCCGGTCTGGCGCGTACCTGTGTGGCTTTTGCTGTCGTGCATTTCCAATCGTTCCCCCACATGGCGCGTGGCACGGCGGTGCATGCCGCGCGCTTGCGTGTTCCCTCTAGCTGTCGGCCCGGCGGACCCATGGGATGGCATGGACGTCCACCCCCTCCTCATCAAGTTCGGCCTGTTCCTGTGGCGTCATGCTGCCATAGATGCCACGGGCCTCGCTCTTGCCCCGGTGCATGTCCAGGGCCTCGCTGGCAAAGCGGTCCCCCACATCGTCACAATGTTCCTCTACCGTGTGGCGTATTTTCTGTAACAGAGCGATCACGGCATCGGGCACTCCCGCTGACGCATGGCCGGGTGGCGTGACAGCGGGGGGCTGTGGCGCTTCCGTCTCCTGCCGGGGGGCTGCGGTATGGACCGCTGGCGCCATGAGCGCGCGACTGATATCCGCTGTTCCACACTGCGGGCACGACAGAAGGCCGTGCGCCGCCTGGTGTTCGAATGCGCTGCTGCCGGGAAACCATCCTTCAAATTCATGGCCTGCACGACATCGTAGCTGGTACCGGATCATGCCCTCTCCGTCCGTGTGCCCTGTATCAGCCCTTGCCCAGAAGGGTATCGAGTTTGCCCGACCGGTCCAGCGCCATCAGGTCATCACAGCCACCAAGGGGCGTATTGTCGATGAATATCTGCGGCACGGTGGTACGCCCACCCGAACGGCGGATCGAATCCGCGCGTTCCGGCGTGCCGTGCGGGGCATTGATTTCGTTGAAGGGCACGCCCTTGTGCGCCAGCAGACGGACCGCGCGGATGCAGTATGGGCAGCCGGGCTGGGTATAGATGTCAATAGACGGCATTGAACCTTCGCTTGGTCTGGTGTGTGTCCGCCACCATTGTGGCGGGTGGGTCTGGGTGGGCAGTTTACCCTATTGTTGTTCATGCTGGCCACAGGCACGGGCGGCGGCCAGCACATCAACCCGTGCCGCACCTGCGTCACGCAGGCTGCGGGCGCATGCCGCAAGGGTTGCGCCCGTGGTCATGACATCATCCACCACGATGACATGCCGTCCCGCAATGTTACGACGCCTGTGGGCGCGCACGCCAATCGCGCCCTGCATGATGTCCTGCCGCCGCGCCCTGCCCTTCTCCTTCAGCGTGGGCGTGGCCCGCAGGCGTTCCAGCCCGTCGGGCAGGACCATGGCCCCTGTCCGTCGCGCCAGCGCGCATGCCAGTAGCGCCGCCTGGTTGTACCGCCGGGCAAACAGGCGCAGCCGGTGCAGGGGCACGGGTATGAAAATGCTATCCTTGTGCACCAGACCGGTGGCTGCTGCCGCCATGTAACGCGCCAGCAGCGCTGCGTTTTCCGTCCGGTCTGCATATTTCAGCGGCAGGATCAGGCGACGTGGCACGTCGTCATAGACCATTGCGGCGCGCCCTTCGTGCCATGGCGGCGGGGTTTCGGCGCATGTGGTGCAGGTCAGCGTCGGTCCGCCTGCGGCGCGGGAGGGAAACGGCAGCGCGCAGCGGTGGCAATACGGGGATGTGATCAGGTGCAGCTGGCTGACGCATGTCCCACATAACAGCCCTGCCTGCATGACATCGGCCCCACAGCCAAGGCAACGGGGCGGAAACAGCATGTCCAGCATGCGCGTGCCGGGCCGTCGCCACCAGGGGGATGCGCGGTGGTTCATGCCTTCACACGATCGTGGGCTTGGCAGCGGCAGGGCATGAGGGCACATCGGAACGATGGATGTGCCGCAGATATTTGACCGTCATGCCGTGCGCCTGCACCGCGACCGCGCGGCCGCCAATGTCGGCCATGTCCGGCCTGTGCTGGCGGAAGCGGCGGACCGGCTGCTGGACCGTCTGGATGATGTCACACGTCATTTTGGCGCGGCACTGGACATTGGCGGGCGGGGCGTTGTCGCACCCGCCCTGCGGGCACGTCACATCCCCACCGTCACCACCGACCTGTCGTGGTCCATGTGCGCGGAAGACAGTGGGCCCGCGGTATGCATGGATGCGGAATGGCTGCCTTTCGCTCCTGACAGCTTCGACCTTGTGGTGGCCTGCCTGTCGCTGCACTGGGTCAATGACCTGCCGGGCCTGCTGGCGCAGGTGCGCAGCATACTGGCCCCGGACGGACTGTTTCTGGCCTGCATGCCGGTACTGCCTACGCTGGCTGGCCTGCGGCGTGCGCTGATGGACGCCGAAATGGCACAGCGTGGCGGGGTTTCGCCGCGCGTTTCCCCCTTTCCGGGGGTACGTGACTGCGCGGGCCTGCTGCAGCGCGCGGGGTTTGCCCTGCCCGTGGTGGACGCTGATGTGATCCATCTGTCCTATCGCACGCCCATGGGTCTGCTGCGCGACCTGCGCCACGGTGGGGAGACGAACGCCCTGCGCGAACGCACGCGCGGGCTGACGCATCCGGCCCTGCTGGCCAGGGTGCTGGAGCACCTGCCTGTGGATGAGGACGGGAACCTGGAGCAGGACCTGCATATGGCGGTCATGACGGGCTGGTCCCCTGCCCCGACGCAGCCACAGCCCCTGCGCCCGGGGCAGTTTAGCGTGAGCCTGGAGGATGCGCTGCGCGGGACGCCGTGACATGGCGTGTGCCCTTATCCGCCCGTGACACTCATGTGCCGTGTGACCCGGGCGGGATCATCGGCATTGCGGCCGATCAGGAAATCATGCCCGCGCGGCTTGCGCAGGATGGCGGCGCGGACGTGATGCATCATGTCCACGTCATCCGCCCCGGCGCGGAGCGGCGCGCGCAGGTCGGTCGAGCCCTCATGCCCGAGGCAGGTATACAGCCGCCCCGTGCAGGACAGGCGGACACGGTTGCAGCTTTCGCAGAAATTGTGGGTCATGGGCGTGATGAAGCCGATCCTGCGCCCCGTTTCGGCAATGCGGGCATACCGTGCGGGGCCGCCGGTGCGGTAGGACAGCGGTTCCAGCGTCCAGCGCTGCTGCAGGTCGCGACGCACATCTGACAAAGGCAGGTAATGGTCGGTCCGGTCCTCGCCCGTCTCGCCCATGGGCATGGTTTCGATCAGGCACAGATCCGCGCCGATTTCGCCACACCATGCCATCAGGGTGTCAAATTCATCCGCGTTTATCCCCGCCATGGCCACGGTATTGATGCGGATATCCAGTCCCGCCTCCCGTGCGGCGCGAATACCGTCCAGCGTACGGGCAAGGTTGCCGCGTCGGGTAATGCGCGCGAACCGGTCGGGATCAAGAGAATCCAGGCTGACATTGACCCGCCGCACGCCGCATGCGCGCAGCCCGTCGGCAAATTCGGCCAGGCGGCTGGCATTGGTGGTCAGGGTCAGTTCATCCAGCCCCGCCTGCCCGTCCGGGCGGCCCAGCCATCCACCCATTTCACGGAAAAAGCCCATGACATCGCGCCGCACCAGCGGCTCGCCCCCCGTCACGCGCAGCCTGCGCACGCCGTGCCGGATGAAGGATGCGCACAGCCGGGCCAGTTCATCCAGCGACAGGATCTCGGCCTTTGGCAGGAATGTCATGTCTTCGGACATGCAGTAGATGCAGCGCATGTCGCACCGGTCCGTGACCGATACGCGCAGGTAGGTCAGCAGGCGACCGTAGGAATCAGGTAACGGGGCAGCCAGCAATGCGGGATTCATGCAGCCCTCCCTTACGATAGTACGGTCAGTTGCACGACCGTGGCATCAACCAAAATCTTGCCGGCATGGGGAAACATGACCGTTACCCGGTGCCCGATGGCGGACTGCACCTGCCCTTCGCCCCATTCCGGGTGATCGGGGTGGCTTACGAGTTGCCCCGGCACAAGAAATGAACGGAAGGAAGGGGTGGCCATTATATCGCGCGGTTCCTGCATGGGGGTCATGACCGGCATATCGGACCGGTGCGGGTCTTATTAAACCCCATGGCCCGGCATTCAACAAAAAAACCGCCTGCGTCGGGCATATCCACTAAGACGGACGTTTCTGGTCAGGTCAGTTTCAATGGGGAGTGGCGTGGCAGGAAAAATCGGGCAGCGTCACGCCAGATCGCGCCAGTTGCGCCGAAAGTGCTGCCGTCAGCCGGTCCAGCGCGGCCTGTGTCGTTCCTTCCGCCCGTGCGACAAGGGATGCCTGCGTATTGGACGCGCGTAGCAGCCACCAGCCATCCGGCGTGCTGACACGCACGCCATCAATATCGCAGACAGTGGCGCCAGCCTGTTCCAGCCGGGTGGCGACTTCCGCAATCACGTCGAATTTGCGCATATCGGGACAGGGAAAACGCAGTTCGGGGGTGGAAACAGTATGGGGTAATGCACGCCGTACTGCCGATAGCGGACCGTCCAGCCGGGAGACGACATCCAGCAGCCGGAGCGCGGCATATAGTGCGTCGTCAAATCCGTACCACCTGTCGGCAAAGAAAATATGCCCCGACATCTCGCCCGCCAGCAATGCGCCGGTTTCGGCCATCCTTGTCTTCATCTGCGAATGGCCGGACTTCCACATGCAGGGCTGGCCGCCGCTACGCGTGATTTCATCAAACACCACCTGACTGGTCTTGATGTCGGCAATGATGGTTGCACCGGGGTGGTCACGCAGCATGTCGCGTGCGAGGATCATCAGAAGCTGGTCCGCCAACAGGATTTCGCCCGTATCGTCCACCACGCCCAGACGGTCCGCATCCCCGTCAAAGGCAATGCCAAGGTCGGCCCTGTCCTGACGGACGGCCGCGATCATCTGCTGCAGGTTTGCGGGGATGGTCGGGTCAGGATGATGGGCAGGGAAATGGCCGTCAATCGCGGCATTCAGCACGCGATGGCGTCCCGGCAGGCGCCTTACCAGAAGCGACAGCACATTGCCCGCGGCCCCGTTGCCACAGTCCCATATGACATTCAGCGGGCGGGTATCGCCCCTATGGTCGCGCAGCAGCCGGTCGATATACGCGCCTTTTACTTCCAGCGCGCGGGTCGTGCCGGGCTTATGTGCCCCGACATTGCCCGTGGCGGCCATCTGCCCCAGCATCTGGATCTGCGGGCCGAAGAATGGTCTGTTGGCCAGGACGAGCTTGAAACCGTTATGATCAGGCGGGTTATGGCTGCCTGTAACCATGATCGCCCCGTCCGCATTCAGCTGGGCAGAGGCAAAATACAGCATGGGTGTGGGACCGCAGCCAATGCGGACCACGTCCATGCCGGACGCCATGGCCCCCTCCACCAGGGCACGTTCGAGGGAGGGGGACGAGAGGCGTCCGTCATATCCGATGACGACAGTGCTGCCGCCATCACCGGCCACGACGTTACCGAACGTGCGGCCGATGGCATAGGCGTCTTCCGTGCCGATCGTCCTGCCGACCGTCCCGCGGATGTCATATTCCCGCAGGCTGGTCGGATCAAAACGGTGCCGGAAGATCACTTGTATTTCGTAAGGAATTCACGCACGCCCGGCGCCAGTTCTTCACGCTCCAGCGCGAATGCGATCTGCGCTTCCAGGAAGCCGATCTTGCTGCCGCAGTCGAAACGCTTGCCTTCGTAGCGATAGCCGTGGAACGGCACGTGGCCGATTGTCTTGGCCATGGCATCAGTCAGCTGCACTTCGCCACCGGCACCCTTTTCCAGCTTGGCAAGGTGCTTCAGCACGTCGGCGGTCAGCACGTAACGGCCAATGACGGACAGGGTGGACGGTGCGTCCTTCGGGTCGGGCTTTTCAACCAGGCCCTTGACCTCGACGGTCTTGCCATCATCCTTGCCAACGTCAAGGATGCCGTAGCTGCCGGTCTGCTCACGCGGGACTTCGGTCACGGCCAGAACGTTGCCGCCGGTCTTGTTGTATACTTCAACCAGCTGGCCGATGCACGACTTCTTGCTCTGCACCACGTCATCAGGCAGCAGGATGGCGAACGGGTCGTTGCCAATGAATTCGCGCGCGCACCAGATGGCATGGCCCAGACCCAGCGGTTCCTGCTGGCGCACGGACAGCATGGAGCCCGGGGTGACGCGGGTGGCTTCCAGCGCCTTCAGCGCGGAGGTCTTCTTGCGGGCCTTCAGCGTGTCTTCCAGCTCGTAGGAGATATCGAAATAGTCGATCAGGGAATCCTTGCCCCGGCTGGAAACGAGGCAGAATTCCTCGATCCCTGCTTCGCGTGCTTCATCGATTGCATACTGGATCAGCGGACGGTCGACGACGGTCAGCATTTCCTTGGGCACGCACTTGGTTGCGGGCAGAAAGCGCGTTCCAAGACCGGCAACCGGCAATACGGCTTTTTTAAGGGGCTTAATCACTAATATTTACCTCAAGATGCATGACAGAAACAGGCAATACCGACTGATGCCCCGTTTCCATAATGAAAACAGGTAACAGGGTGTTACCAGATGGCAATGATGTAGCGTGCTTTATCAGGACCAAACATGATTTAAATCACGATTCCTCCAGCACGCCAGCACCCGCTGCCGATATGACACCTTTTGTAACCATTCGCGCGGCGCGTCAGGTTGCCTGTGGATGTTCATACCATCTGAGGTAGATACCTGCCGTTTGTGCGGAAATATTGTGACTTTTTTATGACATGAAGCATCCCAGTCCATGCCGCTCCTGCATGCCACATGTGTGAAACCGCCCAATTTCGGCCGCGGGATACCTGCCGTCCACGGACGCAGGCGCGCGCAGATACCCTGCCCCGATGGGGAGATGAGACCCGTTTTGTCAGTTTTCAGGAAAATCAGGTTGGTGCGGCCAAGAAGACTCGAACTTCCACGGGGTTTCCCCCACAAGCACCTCAAGCTTGCGCGTCTACCATTCCGCCATGGCCGCAACGTGACAACGATGATCGACTGGGCGATACCGTCATGACGATGAAGGGGCGTATAACCGATGGAGGGCGCGTGGGCAATGACTGAAAACGAGTTTTTATGGCATAGGGCGGCAAATCTGGTGCCCTACCCCACCGCGCTTGCGGAAATGGAGGCCCAGGCCCGTGGCATACGCGCCGGCAGCGCACCTGAACGCGTCTGGCTGCTGGAACATCCCCCCACCTATACCGCCGGGACATCAGCAAAGGATTCGGACCTGTTCAATCCGCGCGGCTATCCTACCTACCCTGCCGGGCGCGGCGGGCAGTGGACGTATCACGGGCCGGGGCAGCGGGTGGCCTATGCCATGCTGGACCTGACCCGGGCGCACGGCATGGCGCCAGCGCGCGACCTGCGGGCCTATGTCCATACGCTGGAGGAATGGATCATCCGCACATTGCGCCATTTTGACGTGGTGGGCGAACGCCGCGCGGACCGCATCGGGGTCTGGGTGGTCGATCCCGCCACGGGGCGCGAGGAAAAGATCGCGGCCATTGGCGTACGTGTCTCGCGCTGGGTCAGCTGGCATGGAATCGCGATCAACGTCGCCCCGGACCTCAGCGATTTTGGTGGAATCGTGCCCTGCGGCATTAGCGAATACGGCGTCACCAGTCTGGCGAAGCTGGGCAAGGCTGTCAGTATGGACGAAGTGGACGCGGCCCTTGCGGCCACGTGGCCCGAATGCTTCGGCCCGATTCCCGGCACGCAGGAGGACGCCCCACGCGCCGGGTAACGTCTAGTTGCTGGCCGACAGGGTAAACATTGCGTCAGGCCATGGCTGGCCGCTGACGGTGGTGTCCGTCAGGTCGAGGCGGATGTGCTGCCGTTCCACATCCGTCATCTCAATCACCAGCAGCGACAGCCTGCCGCCGATATCGGAAAAGCCAAGCGTCAGAATCCCTTGTGATTCGCTGTCGCGTCGCGCCAGCGAAACCTGCAGGCTGTTCTGCCCATGCTGCACCGCTGTTACCGCGATCTGTCCCGACAGGTGCACGGGCTGTTCCAGAAGCAGGCCAAGCGGCTGGTGGCCCAGCGACATGCGGGTGACCGATTCGCGGCGGTGGTCCACGAACAGAAGGTGCCCACTGGCCGCAACCAGCTTCATTGATCCTGGTGTTTCGTAATCCAGCCGCAGGCGGCCCGGATCGTAATGCATGACCCCCTGCCCCTTTCCGCCATCGGGCCAGGTCTGCACGAAATTGGCCTGCAGCCCGTTTGATGTATTGAGATAGGCCTCGACCCGCGCGATGTCCGCCTGCTGGTCGGGTGCCTGTTGCACGGGCGTTCCGGCGCATGCGGCCAGCAGGGTCAGCAGGCCGCCCATCATCAACCGCCGCGTGGCGAAGGGAAAGGCGGGCTTCATGCCGCGTCCATCCGCGCCTGTTCCTGTGGCGTGCGCAGCACGAGCGACAGGGCATGCATGCCGCCCGCGAACTCGTCCGCCAGCAGGTCATGCACCACGCGCGATCGCTGCACCCGGCCCATCTGGTCGAATGCAGGGCTGACAATCAGCACGTTGTAGTGGCTTTCCCCTGCCTGTACGCCATTATCGCGCACGTGGACGTGATGGGCGTGGCGGGCGCTGTCGTCATGTATGCGCAGTTCCACGGGGGCGAGATGTTCGCGTATGATGCGTTCGATCCGTCCGGCCCGGCCGGTTGCTTGCTGTTCCATTGGCGGCTCCATGATAGCGGGATCATTCATTGCACAGCTTCGCTCTTGCACGAAGCATGAACAGGCGCACATAACGACAATGATGAAGAGAAGGAACACCCGGCACCGCGCCTTTGACCCCGAACCCGACGCGCCTGATCGCTGCTGTGACATGCATGGCTGCGACCAGCCGGCGGGTTACCGCGCCCCGCGTTCGCGCGATGCGTTGAACAAGTATTTCTGGTTCTGCCTTCAGCATGTCCGGGAATACAACGCAAACTGGGACTTCTACCGCGGCATGACCCCCGGCCAGATCGAGGCGCATATCCGTGCTGATGCGTCCTGGAACCGGCCGTCATGGAAACTGGGACAGGGCAACGCCGCCCATGCCTTCAGCGAGGAGGAGGTGCTTGACCCGCTCGACCTGCTGAAGGGGGCTGCAAAGGCGCGTGCACGAAGCCGCGCGCGCCAGCGGCGCGAAGAAGACAGCCGGGCGGAGGCACCACAGGCGCTGAAATGCCCGCTGGGCGTGCTGGACCTTGGCTGGCCGGTGTCCATGGATGAACTCAAGTCCCGGTACAAGGACCTTGCGCGCCGACATCACCCCGACACCAATGGGGGGGACCGCAAGGCGGAAGAACGGTTCAAGGGCATCAATATCGCCTATGCCACGGTGCGCGCCCACCTTGTCGCCACTGCCGGGCGCGATGGCATGGCCCGCAGCGCCTGACGGGCTGCCCACGGAAACCGTGCACTGGCTGATCGTTACATGTCAGCCTATAACTCCATGACCCGATATGCCGCGCCCTGCGCTGTCATGGCGGGCCAGAACAGATGAAGCGACGGACGAGAAAAAGCAGATGAACGAACCCGCAGACCTGATAACCGCCGCAGCGGACGCCAATGGCACGCCGCTTCCCGATATTTCGGCCGTGTCCGCACCCGACCTGCAGGTTTCGGCGCGGGACGTGTTCGGTATCGACAGCGACATGAAGGTGCCCGCTTTCTCGGTCCGGACCGATCATGTGCCCGATATCGACCCGTCCTACAAATTCGACCATGACACCACGCTGGCCATCCTCGCAGGGTTTGCCTTTAACCGCCGCGTCATGGTTCAGGGTTATCACGGCACGGGCAAGTCGTCCCATATCGAGCAGGTTGCGGCCCGGCTGAACTGGCCCAGCGTGCGCATCAACCTCGACAGCCACATCTCGCGTATCGACCTGATCGGCAAGGACGCGATCGTGCTGAAGGATGGCCAGCAGATCACCGAATTCCGCGAAGGCCTGCTGCCGTGGGGCCTGCAGCACCCCTGCGCGCTGGTGTTTGACGAATACGATGCCGGCCGTCCCGACGTGATGTTCGTGATCCAGCGCGTTCTGGAAATCGAGGGGCACCTGACCCTTCTGGACCAGAACCGCGTGATCCGTCCCCATCCGTTCTTCCGCCTGTTCGCGACTGCCAATACGGTCGGTCTGGGCGATACCACGGGGCTGTACCATGGCACGCAGCAGATCAACCAGGGCCAGATGGACCGCTGGAACATCGTCACCACGCTGAATTACCTGCCCCATGCGCAGGAAACGGCCATCGTGATGGGCAAGATGGGCATTGATCCCAAAAAGGACGAAGCCGGGCGCAGGCGGGTGGAAAGCATGGTCGCACTGGCGGATCTGACGCGTTCGGGCTTTATCGCGGGGGATATTTCCACCGTCATGTCACCGCGCACGGTCATAAGCTGGGCCGAGAACTATCGTATCTTCAACGATCTTGCCTTCGCGTTCCGCGTTACTTTCCTCAACAAATGTGACGAGGCGGAACGCCCGACGGTGGCGGAATATTACCAGCGCTGCTTCAACGCCAGTCCGCTGGCGCCCAGGGGCTGATGACAGGGCAGGCACGGCATGCGTGAAAACCGGAAAAAACCTCCCACCCCTCAGGACGGGCAGGATGCCCGTCGGGCCGAAGGCTTCAAGCGTGCGACGGTAGGCGCCGTACGCGCGCTGGGCGGTCAGGCGCAGGCCGAGGTCTCGTTCCTCAACGGGCCGGTGCCGTCCGGGGCGTCGGTTACCGGCACGCATGTCCGCCTGCCCCAGCCCTCGCGGCAGATGACGGATGCGGACATGACCCGCATGCGCGGCGCGGCCGATTCCGCCGCCCTGCGCCTGCGTCACCATGACGTGGCGCTGCATGCCAGCGCCATGCCCCCCGCAGGCGAAGCGCGCGAGGTATATGACGCGCTGGAACAGGCGCGTGTCGAAAGCCTTGGGGCGCGGCACATGGCGGGTGTTGCCGCCAACCTTGATGCCCGTCTGGCGCAGGAATGCGCGGATATGGGGCTGGATCGCCTGTCCAGCCATACAAAGCTGCCAACGCCGCTTGCCCTTGGCCTGCTGGCGCGTGAGCGGATGTCCGGCCGTCCCCTGCCCGCATCCATGCGTACCCTTATGAAGGCGTGGTCCGATGATCTGCCACCAGCCGCCCTGCGCGCGCTGGATGAAATGGTGGAGCGGCAGGACAGCCAGCATGATTTCGCGCAGGCCGCGCGCAGGCTGCTTATGGCGTGCGACCTGATGCAGCAGGAAACCACGCCCGATGAGGCGGCCGACGATGGCACGGCCGAAGCCGAGGCCGCCAGCAGCGATGACGAGGAGCAGACGGACGACGCAACGCCCGAGCCCCAGGACGAAGGGCCGGAGGAAGATGACAATTCCCTGCCCATGCAGATGTCCCAGGGCACGGGTGCGGGTGATGAGGACCCCGATGACGGGGAACAGGGCGGATCGGCCAGCGGGTCGGAAGAAGCAGGCGGTCCGGGTGAGGATGCGGCGGAAGAGGAAGATGTTCTCCCGTCCTATCATGCATTCACCACTGTGTATGACGAGGAAATCGCCGCCGAAGACCTGTGCGATGCGGAAGAACTGTTCCGCCTGCGCCAGACGCTGGACCAGCAGCTTGTCAGCATGCAGGGTGTGGTGTCCAAGCTGGCCAACCGGTTGCAGCGCAAGCTCATGGCGCAGCAGACACGGGCGTGGGAATTCGACCTTGAGGAAGGGATGCTCGACGCGGGCCGCCTGTCGCGCATCGTGGTCAATCCCATGCTGTCCCTGTCGTACAAGCGCGAACGCGATACCGATTTCCGCGATACGGTCGTCACCCTGCTGATCGACAATTCGGGGTCCATGCGCGGGCGGCCGATTTCAGTGGCCGCCATGTGTGGTGACATCCTTGCCCGTACGCTGGAACGCTGCGCGGTGAAAGTGGAAGTGCTGGGCTTTACCACCCGTGCATGGAAAGGGGGCCGCAGTCGCGAACTGTGGACGCAGGAAGGCAAGCCCGAAAATCCCGGGCGGCTGAATGACCTGCGCCATATCATCTACAAGGCCGCCGACATGCCGTGGCGGCGCGCGCGGCGCAATCTTGGCCTGATGCTGCGCGAGGGGCTGCTGAAGGAAAACATTGATGGGGAGGCCCTGCTGTGGGCGCAGCGGCGTCTTGCCACACGTGCGGAAGGCAGGCGTATCCTCATGGTGATTTCCGATGGCGCGCCCGTGGATGACAGTACGCTGTCGGCCAATCCGGGATCATATCTGGAAAATCACCTGCGCGAGGTCATTGCCCATATCGAAAACCGCACCAGTACCGAACTGCTGGCCATTGGCATCGGTCATGACGTGACGCGGTATTACCGCCGCGCCGTGACCATTACCGACCCCGAGGAACTGGGCGGCACGATGATGAAGAAGCTGTCTGAACTGTTTGAGGAAGAAGCCACGCGTGGTCGCAGACGCGGCGGTTAGGCCCCTGCCCCGCTCCGGCGTATGGAGCGGGGCTTTTTTAGCCTACCTGCGGCATAAGAAGTTTTTGGTGAAGCTTTTTTGCAAAAAGCTTCAGAAAACACCGCCTTCCTGAAAAAAAGCGGCCCCAGAAACTTCTTTAATTTTTTATCAACAGCGTTTTAGCCCGCCGTCAGCCTGCGGTCCGCAAGGTCCAGCAGCGCATCCAGCATATGGTCCACATCAGCATTGGTGGTGCGGTGGTTGACGATGGCCGCACGGATGGCCTTGCGCCCGTTGATGATGGTGGTCGAAGGGGCCGCGATCCCGCTTTCATGCAGGTCCTTCACCACCTCCCCGTTGAAATGGTCAAGGTCCTCCACGGGGGCGATGATGCGGAAGCACACGATATTCAGCGTAACCGGGGCCAGCAGTTCCAGGCGCGGATTGGCCTCGACACGTGCGGCAAGGTGCCGGGCGATGGCGCAGCAGTTGGCGATCATCCGGCCCATGCCATCTGCACCATAGGTGCCCAGCGTCATCCACACCTTCAGCGCGCGGAACCCGCGTGACAGGTCGGGGCCAAGGTCGCAGTACCATGGCGCATTGGTGGCAAGTCCGCGGTCCTCACGCGCAAGGTAGGCGCGCGACTGCGCGAAGGCTGCGGCCTGCGCACCGGGGCGACGGACAAGGATGCAGCCCGCGTCGTACTGCACCTGCGCCCATTTATGGAAATCGAAGGCCACGCTGTCCGCGCGTTCCAGTCCCCGCAGGCCGGGCCGCAGCGTATCGGACAGCATGGCCAGCGCGCCGAATGCGCCATCGACATGGAACCAGATGTTTTCACGTGCCGCGATATCGGCCAGAGTGTTCAGGTCGTCGATCGCCCCGGTATCCACGGTGCCTGCCGTGCCGATCACCATGAACGGTTCCAGCCCCGCCGCGCGGTCGCGGGCAATGGCGCGCTCCAGTTCGGGCAGGATCATGCGGTTGTCCGCATCCACCGGAATGACGCGCAGGGCATCGGTGCCAAGGCCGGTCAGGTCGAACGCCCGTGAAATACAGCCATGTGCGGTCGCGGCGGCATATCCCACCAGCCTGCGCGTGCCCACGCCCTTGGCGCGCATGTCCAGCCCGTCGGGCACGGCACGGCTGGCGGTAATGACGGCAATCATGTTCGCCATGGATGACCCGGTCACCAGCAGTCCCGTGGTGGTGTCGGGAAAGCCGCACATTTCCGCAGCCCAGCGGATGACTTCGCGCTCGACCTCGATCGGGGCGTGGTCGCGGCCACCGCAATTCGCGTTCAGCCCGCCAACCAGCAGTTCCGACAGCATGCCGACCGCAGTGCCGCCGCCATGCACCCAGCCCATGAAACCGGGATGCACATTGCCGGTGGAATAGGGTTCGACCAGTTCGCGAAAACGGGCGTACAGCTCTTCCGGCGGGGTGGGATCATGCGGCAGACCGGTGCGAAGCCGCGCACGCAGGGTGTCGGGCATAGGCTGCCAGACCGGGCGGTCGCGCAGGGTGGACAGGCGGTCGATCATATCATCCACCATCTGATGGCCCAGGGCGCGCAGCCCATCCCAGTTGTCCGGATCCAGTCCTGTCATCTCTCTCCACCATATCCTGCGGTTGCAAGGCCCATCTGGCCTGTCTGGCGTGCCCTACATACCGGGCCGCGCGTGTGGGCGCGAGGGGGAAAGGATGCAATCAGTCTCCATCCCCTTCCGCACTCATGCGTCGCGCCAGGGTGGCGCATACGAAAAGCTGGACCTGATGGTAGATCATGAGCGGCATGACAATCAGCCCGACATCGCGGGGTGAAAACAGCACGCTGGCAATCGGCACGCCCGATGCCAGCGATTTCTTGGACCCGCAGAATATGATGGCAATCCGGTCGGCGCGGGGAAAACGGCACAGTCGCCCCGCCAGCATGGTCAGCCCCAGCACGATTGCCAGCAGTCCGGCATCCACCACTCCCACCCGACCAAGCTGCAGCGGCGGCAGGCGGTGCCACAGGCCCTGCGTCACGGCTTCGCTGAAGGCGGTATAGACCACCACGAGGATCGATCCCCGGTCGGAAAAGGACAGCAGCTTTTTGTGCCTGTGCGCCCATGCCCCGATCCATGGCTGGGCCACCTGCCCCGCGATGAAGGGGACCAGAAGCTGCAGCACGATGGGCATGATCCCGCCGCCACTACCCGTGCCATGCCGGCCAAACACGATCCCTACCAGAAGTGGCGTCAGGAAAATGCCCAGTATGTTGGACAGGGTGGCCGAACAGATGGCGGCGGCCACATTGCCCCGTGCAATTGAGGTAAAGGCGATGGAGGACTGAACTGTTGATGGCAGGCAGCACAGGAACAGCACGCCCGTCCACATGGGCGCATCCAGCATGCCCGGCAGTGCCGCATGCAGCGCCATGCCCAGCAGGGGAAACATGACGAACGTGCATGACAGGATGGCAAGATGGAGTCGCCACCCCAGCATTCCCTCCATGACCGCGCGACGGGACAGGCGCGCGCCCTGCAGGAAAAACATGTTCGCGATCATGATGATGGCAAGGATATTGAAGACCCTGACCCCATCCCCGCGACAGGGCAGCACGCTTGCCAGCGCTACGGTGGTCAGCAGGCAGGCAAGGAAGGAATCAATCCGGCGCAGCATGGCGGCGTGGGCATGGCTGTTTCATCATGGCGGTGGGCATATCATACCCGATTGCATCCGGCGCGTAATCACGCCAACTTGTGCCGCAAATGAAGACATTATTCATCACTACCGCCCTCGCCGTCCTGTCCTGCATCGGGCCGGCCGGGGCCACGGCCCTGCCGGGCACATGCGGCCATGTGCAGGTGGGCAGCAGTCAGCCCCATGGCAATGGTGCCCTTGCGGGGCATGGCTACGACCTGTCGCTGGCTGGGGATGCGGACCAGACATTCCATGCCACCGACATTGCGGCCAGTGGCACCGGGCTGCCCCCGCAGGCGCTGCGGGATATGGAGGATGTGGCCTCTCTCGTCATGCTGGCGACGCTGACGGGTCATCATTCACAGGGATGTTCGCAGGATTATTTCGTATCCGCCGCCACCCCGATCATGGAAGGGCTGCGTGCGGGCCACAGTTATGACCTGACATGGCAGGGCGGCCTGTTGACCAGTGGTCAGACAAAACTGTCCTTCCGTCGCGCGCACCTGCATCTGGCGGGTGCCGCAAGCGGTAGCGCCCCGGCCACGCTGACGCTGGATACGCAGGGCATTGGCATTACCGGCACGCATAACACGCTGCTGGCCAGTGCCCTGCCGCAGCAGGCCGCGGCCAATGCATCCGTGCCCGGGGAGTCACTGGTGCCCCTGGCTGCCGCCATTACCGGCCATCCGCCCGAAAACGTGCGCGTGCCCCTGCATGTGGCGTCCCTGACCGCGCAGCGCGGCGCCATGCAGATTACCGGCAATGGCGATGCCAACCTGACAGGCAATACCGACGCGTCATCCGCCACCGGACACATACAGGTGCAGAACCTTGATGCCGTGATCGAGACCCTGCGCAATGCGGGTCAGACGCGGGCCAGCGCCGCGCTGATCCTGGCCAAGCTGTTCGGGCATAAAGCGCCATCGGGCGGCACGTCGTGGGATGTCAGCTGGGAGGGCGGGGTCATGACCGTCAACCATATTCCCCTGCCCATCCGCTAGATCCCTGTCCGCACAGCGTGTCGCTCCCGTTCTGTGGCCGGGACGCGGCAGGCTGACGCGCGACTGAGGGATCTTTTTGGTAAAGCTTTTTTCAAAAAGCTTCTGGACGCGCCGTCTCTTTGAAAAAACGCCTTCCGGGACTCCTGCATACAGACTGTTTCACCCATGTGGCGCCGCAAGGAAGGGTCCGACCGCCTGCAGGTACTGCTGGGGCTGTTCAATCGCTGGTCCATGCCCGCATGCAGGGATTACAGCCAGCTTTGCGCCCGGTATGCGTGCTGCGAAATCCTGACCATCAGCCAGCGGTACGATCTGGTCGTCCTGTCCCCAGACCACAAGCGTGGGGATGGTGATGCGTGTCATCTGCTCATCGAGGAAGGTCGCCGGGTCATTGATGTTATGAAGCAGGCTGTCCTGTGTGTACTGCGTGCCTTCGGCAAGACGGGTTTCGAAAGCGTTTTCCACCACCGCGTCGGTAATCAGGGCATGGTTGTGGAACAGCGTGCCCAGTCCGGTGCGCGTGCCTTCGATGGACAGGGCATGGCTGAAGGGCGGTGTGCCCTTGCTGAATAGACTCCGGTGGCCCGCCGCATCGGTCAGCACCAGCTTTTCGGGGCGGAGCATGGCGGGATTGTTTTCCGCCTCGACGGCATACAGACCCGCAATCCAGCCACCCAGCGATTCACCGGCGAGCATGAAATGCGTGACGTGGCGGGCTTTCAGGAAGCCATCAAGCATATCCACCCATGTCTGCACCCCGTAGGCGATCATGGGCTTGGCCGACTGCCCGAAGCCAAGCTGGTCCATGGCCAGAACATGGTAATGCCGGGCCAGTTCAGGAATGACCTTGCCCCAGTCGAAACGGGCATTGCTGCCCAGACCATGCACCAGAACCAGGTCAGGTCCGTGTCCCGCTTCGATAAAGCGGATCGTCTGCCCATGTACCTGGACGGCCTGCATGACATCAGCTGCCTGCGCGTGTGGCACGGTGCATATCGTGCCGCAGGCCAGCGCAAGGGCTGCCGTCAGGCGGCGGATCATTTTGGGGATCATATCATTCCATCCTTTTTCCTGCACCACGGATGTGCCGTGGCCATGGCCTTACCCGTCAGGAAAATAGGGGATCGGACGCAGGCCGCCCACCAAAATCATACCGGAACGGGAATGACATGGCGACCGCCCTGCCCCGCGCGTTCAGGCGGCATCCCGGCCTATGCCGGGATGGTTGTTTCCTCCTGCGCCAGCCGGACCAGCGCCGTCAGCACCTTGCGTGCCTGCGTGATGCGCTGGACGTTGGTCATTTCGCGTATGATCGCAAGCTTGTGGTCGGGCCGCAGGCGGACATTGGCTTCCTTCTGCTTCGCAATCCATGCCACCAGCCCTGCCGGGTTGGCGAAGGTATTGCCACGGAACTGGATAACCATACCTTTCGGCCCGGCCTCCAGCCGTTCCACTCCGGCCTCGCGGCACATGCGCTTCAGGGTGACGACATCCAGCAGGTTGCGCACCTCATCTGGCAGCGTGCCGAAGCGGTCCACCAGTTCGGCTTCCATCGCCTCGACTTCCGCATCATTGGCCAGCGCCGCGATGCGGCGGTACAGGCCAAGGCGGACCGGCAGGTCGGTGACATAGGTATCGGGGATCAGCACCGGCAGGCCAAGGATGATGTTGGGCGTCCAGTCACGGTCCTGCAGCCTGCGCCGTCCTTTTTCCGTGCGCAGGTCGGCCACCGCGTCTTCCAGCATCTGCTGGTACAGCTCGATCCCCACCTCGCGGATATGGCCCGACTGTTCATCGCCCAGCAGGTTGCCCGCACCGCGCAGGTCAAGGTCGTGGGATGCCAGCGTGAAACCTGCCCCCAGCGTATCCAGCGTCTGCATGACTTCCAGCCGTTTCTGCGCTGCCGCCGACAGCACATGCGTCTGGGGCCACGTAAGATAGGCATAGCCGCGCTGCTTGCCACGTCCCACGCGCCCGCGCAGCTGGTACAGCTGACCCAGACCGAACATATCGGCGCGGTGAATGATCAGCGTGTTGACTGCTGGCATGTCCAGACCGCTTTCCACAATGTTGGTGGACAGCAGGATGTCATATTTCCCGTCACTGAACTCGGTCATCACCCGTTCCAGCTCGGTTGGTGTCAGGCGGCCATGGGCCTGTACCAGCCGGGCATCGGGCACGATTTCATGCAGGCGCGCGGCCATGCGGTCCAGATCCTCGATACGCGGCACGACGCAGAAGACCTGCCCACCACGGAAGCGTTCGCGCTGGATCGCCTCGCGGATCACCACGCTGTCGAACGGCATGATGAAGGTGCGCACCGCCAGCCGGTCGGTGGGCGGAGTGGCGATCAGGCTCATTTCCCGCACGCCGGTAAGCGCCAGCTGCAGTGTGCGCGGCAGTGGCGTTGCGGAGAGTGTCAGCACATGCACGTCCTCACGCAGCGCCTTCAGCTTTTCCTTATGCGCCACGCCGAAATGCTGTTCCTCATCGACGATCAGCAGGCCGAGATCGGCAAATTTCACTGTCTTGGCCAGTAGCGCGTGCGTGCCGATCACGATATTGACCGTGCCATCAGCCAGCCCCTTGCGCACGGCGGTGGCTTCCTTGCCCGTGACCATGCGTGAAAGCTGCGCCACCTTGACCGGCAGCCCGGCGAAGCGGGCGGAGAACGTGCGGTAATGCTGGCGTGCCAGCAGCGTGGTCGGCACCACAACCGCCACCTGTGCACCCGACATGGCGGCAACAAAGGCGGCCCGCAGCGCAACTTCGGTCTTGCCAAAACCCACGTCGCCACAGACCAGCCGGTCCATCGGCCTGCCCGACGCCATGTCATCCAGCACGTCGGCAATGGCGCGGGACTGGTCCTCGGTCTCGACAAAGGGGAAGCGGGCACAGAACTCGTCCCACAGCCCATCCTCGGGCGTAATGGCCGGGGCCTCGCGCAGGGCGCGCGCGGCGGCCGTGCGGATCAGTTCACCCGCCATGTCGCGGATGCGCTGTTTCATCTTCGCCTTGCGCGACTGCCACGACACGCCACCCAGCCTGTCCAGCGCCACATGGGCCTGATCCGAGCCGAAGCGGCTGAGCAGTTCGATATTCTCCACCGGCAGGAACAGCTTTTCATTGCCGTCATAGATCAGGCGCAGGCAGTCATGGGGGGCCGTGCCCACCCCGATCGTCTCCAGTCCGTCATAACGGCCGATGCCGTAATCCTGATGGACGATCAGGTCGCCTTCGGCAATTTCGGAGGCTTCGGAGATGAACTGGTCCGCCTTCTTGCGCCGGCGCGGCGGGCGGGAAATCCGCTCACCCAGCAGGTCCTGCTCGGATACGAAGGCCACGTTATCGGCCACGAAACCGCGTTCCAGCCCCAGTGTCAGCAGGCCCACGGTACCGGGCTTCAGCTTCTGCGCGTCTTTCCATGTGGCGAATGTCTGGACCGGCAGGCGGTATTCACGCAGCAGCACGCCAATCCGCTCGCACGATCCCCGGCTCCAGGCCGTGACATAGGCGCGCCTGCCCGTCTGGGACCATTCCTCCACCTTCGCATGCAGCATGGGAAAGACGTTTTCACGTCCGTCGGTCACGGTTTTGGCGAACATCTGTCCCGGCCTGCCGCCCGCGTCCATGCCGGGCGCGCCATCGGGCTGGGCGAAGGGCATGAACACCACGGCCTTGTGGCCCGCAATCATTGCATCCCAGCCCTTGCGGTCGAGATACATGAGGTGCGGCGGCAGCGGGCGGTATGGTACTTCGCCTTCCCGCGTCGGCTGCCTGCGGGCGTCATAATGGTCCGCGATCATTTCCAGCCGGGTGACCAGCACCTCTTCCGCCTGGTTGGCCAGCGATATGGACACGCCGGGCAGATAGTCCACCAGCGTTTCCATCTGTTCGTGGAACAGGGGTAGCCAGTGCTCCATTCCCGCGTGCCGCCTGCCGTCCGATATGTGCTGGTACAGCGGGTCATTGGCCGCGGCCGGGCCAAACAGGTCGCGCCAGCCGGTGCGAAAGCGTGAGATGCTGGCGGGATCAAGGCTGAAATCCGCCACCGGACGCATGGTCAGGCTATCGATCTTCGCGGTCGAGCGCTGGGTGCCGGGGTCAAAACGGCGGATGTTCTCCACCTCGTCACCAAACAGGTCAAGGCGCACGGGTTCGCTGTCGCCTGCGGGGAAAATATCAAAAATGCCGCCACGGGTCGCGAACTCGCCCTGGTCCATCACCGTGTCGGTGCGGTTGTAGCCATGCGCGATCAGCAGTTCCATCAGGAATGGCGCATCAAGGCTTTCACCCGTCTTGATGGTCATCGACTGCCCGGCAAAGGCGGCGCGTGGTGCGACACGCTGCACGATGCCCATCACCGTGGTCAGCACGATGCGGGGCGCCGTGGTCTTTTCCAGCAGACGGGTCAGCGTTGCCACCCGTTCCGCCACGATGGCGGGATTGGGGGAAACGCGGTCATACGGCAGGCAGTCCCAACCCGGAAAACGCAGGATTTCCGCCTTGGGTGCAATGAAGGCCAGCAGGTCCGCGATGCGCGCCATGGAGGCATCATCGCGGCAGACATGCAGCACGGGGCCGTCATGTTCCCCTACCCTGCGTGCCAGCAGGAAAGCGTCATACCCATCCGGCACGCCCCATACGGGAAGCGGTGCGCCGGGTGCGAGTGAGAAACCTGCCGTATCGTTCATTTTCCGCCCCGGATCGCAGCAAGCCGCGCGGGATCGGTGGCATCGGCCATGATTTCCTTCATCATGGGGGTATTCAGTTCGTCCGGCACCGGGCGACGGCCGCTCAGCCAGTCCGCAAGGTCGGCATCCGGCAGGTCCATCACCGCTTCCAGCGCATCAAGCTGGGCTTCGGTCATGCCTTCCAGCCGGGGGGCGACAAAGCCCCCGATCAGCACGTCGGTTTCGTGTGTGCCGCGATGTGTGGCGCGGTAATATATCTTGCGCCGTCGTGTATCGAGGCGCGAGAGATCAGGCGTTCTGGCTTCCATTGCGTTCCACCCATGATGGTTGTGTTTTGTTCCGTAACGCAGGTGTCCTATAGCCGTCACGCGGGCATCTGTCAGCCCGCATGACAAGCATGCCACCCCGCAGGATGAACCACCGCGTGTCCGATACCGCCTCCCCGTCCGTCAATTCCCTTCTTGCCCCGCTGCTTGCGGGCGTGGAGACGCTGAAGGGCGTGAAGCCCGCCACCGCCAGGCTTCTGGCGCGCGTGGCGGGTGGCGGCCGGGTGATCGACCTTCTGTTCCACCTGCCGGAATCGGTGGTGGACCGGCGGTATCGCCCCACCCTGCGACAGGCCGGGCCGGGACGCGTGTGTACCCTGCATGTCACGATTACGCGCGTTGTGCCGCCCGCACCCGGCGGTGGTCGGGGCAAGCGGCCGTGGCGGGTTGTCGTGACCGACGGCACGGCGGATGCGGACCTGGTGTTCTTTTCCCCTCATCAGGTCCGCAGGCTGGAAGCGGGACAGGAGATATGCGTGTCGGGCACGCTGGAACGCTTTGGCGACCGGCTGAACATGGCTCACCCCGATTACGTGGTGCCTGCCGCCCGTATGGCTGAAATCCCGCTGCTGGACCCGGTATGGCCGCTGACGGCGGGGCTGTTCCCCAGTCAGGTGCGTGCTGCCGTGCGGGCGGCGTTCGATGTCTTTCCCCCCCTGCCCGAATGGCAGGACGCCAGTGTGCTGAAACAGCGCAGGTGGCCGGGGTTCGAGGCGGCGCTGCGCACGCTGCACCGCCCGTGTGACATGCCCGACCTGCTGGAAGGTGACGCGCTGGTGGCCGCGTCCGAACGTGCCCGTGCCCGCCTTGCCTGTGATGACCTGCTGGCGCAGCAGGTATCCATGGCGCACGCGCGCAGGCTGAACCGGCTGCGGCCGGGGCGCGCGGTGGTGGGTGATGGCAGCCTGCGCCGCATTGCCCTGTCGCGCTTCGGCCATGAACCCACTACGGCGCAGATCCGCACGCTGGCGGAAATCGATGCCGACCTTGCTGCCCCCCGGCAGATGACGCGCCTGCTGCAGGGGGATGTGGGCGCGGGCAAGACGCTGGTTGCGCTGCTGGCCATGCTGGCGGCGGTGGAAGCGGGCCACCAGGCGGCCCTGATGGCGCCGACCGAAATACTGGCCCGCCAGCATCTGGCCACTTTCCGCAGACTGTCCCCCGTGCCGGTCGCGTTCCTTAGCGGCAGCGTGAAGGGCAAGGCCCGGCGCGAGGCGCTGGCCATGATCGCCGATGGCACGGCGCGGCTGGTGATCGGCACCCATGCGCTGTTTCAGGACAGCGTGGTGTTCCATGACCTTGCTCTGGCGGTCATTGATGAACAGCACCGTTTTGGCGTGGAGCAGCGCGCGATGCTGGGGGAAAAAGGCCCGCGCACGGATGTGCTGGTCATGACGGCCACCCCTATCCCGCGCAGCCTGCTGCTGACGCAGTGGGGGGACATGCTGGTCAGCCGGCTGGATGTGAAGCCCGCGGGGCGCAAGCCGGTGCGCACGTCGCTGCATGCGCTGTCATCCATGGAGGACCTGCTGGCGGGACTGGAGCGTGCGCTGGCGCGTGGGGCACGTATATTCTGGGTCTGCCCGCTGGTGAGCGAGAGCGAGACGAGTGACATCGCCGCCGCCGAGGCCCGCCACGCCGCCCTGTGCGCCCATTTTGGCGAGGGGGCCGTGGGGCTGGCGCACGGACAGCAGGACATTGCCGTGCGCGAACAGGCCATTGCCGATTTCGCGGCGGGAAAGACCCGTATCCTTGTGGCGACGACCGTGATCGAGGTTGGCGTGGACATACCCGATGCGACGGTCATGGTCATCGAGCACGCCGAACGTTTTGGCCTGGCGCAACTGCACCAGTTGCGCGGGCGCGTGGGGCGTGGGCAGGCGGAATCCTACTGTCTTCTGCTGCATGACACCGCACTGGGACAGACCGCGCGGCGCAGGCTGGCCCTGCTGCGTGAGACGGAGGACGGGTTCCTGATCGCCGATGAGGATTTCCGCCTGCGCGGCGGCGGGGATCTGACGGGGCGGCGTCAGTCCGGACTGCCGGACCTGCGGCTGGCCAGTCCGCTGCATGTGGACATGCTGCTGCGGCTGGCAGCGCAGGATGCACGGCGGATTGTCGATACCCCGCCGGCAGACGCCCCGCCTGCGCTGCGTGCGCGGCTGCCCGCCATCAGGTTGCTGCTTGAACTGTTTTCGCGGGCACAGGCGGTGCGGGCGATACGCGCGGGATAGCGGGCGGCCTGATCCCCAGTTCGACTGCGGCCTGCGCAAGGTAGAAGGTGGCGTACAGGTCCAGCGCCTCGGGCGTCTGTTCCATACGGGCGCGCAGCACCGCGCCTTCCCACCCGATCCAGAAATAACGCGACAGCCGGGTGCAGGCCTGTTTCTGCGTGGTGGAGGGATGCGGGCCACATGCCGCCAGCAGGCAGTCGGTCACGCGCTGTTCCCATCCCTCCAGAATCGTCAGGAGCATGTTGCGGAACGAATCGGGTAGCGTGTCGATTTCCTGCCCCAGGTTGCCAATCAGGCAGCCACGGCGGAAATTGTAGCGGATCATGCCCGCGCGGGCGTCGTGCATGAAGTTGAGCAGGCGCTGCAGCGGCGGCGCTGCAGCGTCCTTCAGCCACAGGTCCAGCTTGGTGTTGAAATACGTGGCATAGCTGTCAATCAGCACGTGCCCGAAATCTTCCTTGCTGCTGAAGCAGTAGTAGAACGACCCCTTGGAGATTCCGGTGGCGTTCAGCACGTCATCCACGCATGTGGAAGAAAATCCTTTTTCCGTCAGCAGTCCGACGCCCGCCCGTACCAGCATGGCCCGCGTGCCTTCGGGCGCACGGGCGATTTTGGGCGGGCGGCCACGACCTCGACGTGGGGGGGATGTATTGGACATGGATCGTTTTCTTACCTGTATGGGGGCATATGAATCAGGGTGTTGGTGCCGATAATGTGCGAATGCGAATGGAAATCAAGAATAATTCCTGAATTTAATCCGCATCTTTTTCACGACTTTTTGCATCCCTGCCCCTCACAAACCGTTCACAGATGAAAATTCGTGTGGAAACCAACGGCGGGAATATGCTTTGGTGTTGTTGATGCCGATGCGATTTATGCTAGGATCACCGTAGGACAGAGGATGTTTTCCTGAGCCGCGCCGCCTAAACAACGGTCAACGACATACAGGCAGTCTCTATTCTGCAAACGTGCTTTCATTCGGTGATGCCCCACAGGGCAGCCACCACCTAGACCTCGGGATTACGACCGTTGAGAAGTAACAGGACCGACCGCAGCTCCCGCTCCCCGCGCCGCGGCGGGTTTGACGATGATTTCATGTCGTCGCCTTCATTTGGTGATCGCGGCGCTCCGCCGCCGCGCCGTTCCTTTGGTGGTGGAGGTGGTGGTCCCCAGATCGTCGCATCCGGCCCGGAAATCAGCGCCACTGTAAAGTGGTTCAACAGCGAAAAGGGCTTCGGCTTTGTCGAGCTGTCGGACGGGTCGGGTGACGTGTTCCTGCACGCCAATGCCCTGAACCCCACCGGGCATGCGACAGTTGCGCCGGGTACCACGCTGGTGGTGCAGATCGGTCAGGGGCCCAAGGGCCGCCAGGTCGCAGGCGTACTGTCCGTCGACGAAAGCACGGCGCAGCCCGAACGCCCCCGCAGCGGCGGCTTTGGCGCAGCGCCTGGCGCGCGCGGTGGCTTCTCGCGCTCCGGTCGTCCTGCCCCTGACCTGTCGCATGCGCAGGATATGCGCGGCACGGTCAAGTGGTACAACGCGACCAAGGGCTTCGGCTTCATTACGCCGGAAAACGGTGGCAAGGACATTTTCGTCCATGCTTCCGCGCTGGAACGCTCGGGCCTGTCCGGCCTGACGGAAGGCCAGACGGCGAACGTGCAGGTTGTCGAAGGCCAGAAAGGCCCCGAAGCAGCAGCGCTGTCGGTGGACTGATCCTCCCTGCCCTGTCCCATCCCGCCACATGGCGGGTGTGGGAATGGTAAACGGATAGAATGAAAACAGGGCCATCCCGGCTGGGGCGGCCCTGTTTTTTTGTTATGTGGTCCTGTCTGGGTGGGCATGCCGGCCAGCGACAGGCAAGCCCGAAGCGCGTGGGGGACGGATCAGTAATCGCTGCCCTTGTTACGGATCAGGCGGGCCTTGTCACGCTGCCAGTCGCGATCAGCTATGGCCTGTCGCTTGTCGGCTTTCTTGCGTCCCTCGCCCACGCCCAGCGTCAGCTTGGCAAGGCCACGGCTGTTGAAATGGATGTCCAGCGGCACAAGGGTCACGCCACTGCGGGCGACTTCCCCCAGCAGCTTGTCCACCTGTTTTTTGTGCAGAAGCAGCTTGCGTGGCGCACGTGGTTCAAACCGCGACAGCACACCGCCCTGATATTCGGGAATATAGCTGTTGATCAGCCATATCTCTCCATTTCGTTCACCGGCGTAGGCTTCGTTGATGGTGGCGCGGCCCATGCGCAGGCTTTTGACCTCGGGGCCCTTGAGCACAATCCCCGCTTCCACCGTTTCCACAATGGTATAGTTGAAACGGCCCTTGCGGTTCTGGGCTGCGATCCCGGTCGAGATCATGCCGCTGCCCTTGTTCCTGGCTGCCATGGGGTTAATCCAGCAGCCCGACGGCGGAGAGGGCATCCTTGACCTTCTGCCTGCTGGCATCGCTCAACGGGGCGAGTGGCAGACGGCATGTCTCCCCCATCAGGCCCAGAACGCTTGCGGCGAACTTGACCGGGACAGGGTTGCTTTCGCAGAACAGTGCGTCATGCAGCGGCAGCAGCCGGTCCTGCAGTTCCATCGCGTCCATCACATGGCCGTCGTTCCAGCTCTGCTGCACCTGTGCGCATAGGGCGGGCGCCACATTGGCGGTCACGCTGATGCAGCCGTCGCCACCGGCGGCCAGGAAGGAAACGGCGGTGCCGTCCTCGCCCGAAATCTGGTTGAACGGCTTTTTCACCGCCCGGCGCACCAGCAGCGGACGCAGCAGGTTGGCAGTGGAATCCTTCACGCCAATGATATTGGGGTGTTGCGCCAGACGCGCCATGGTCTCCACCGAAATGTCGATGACCGAGCGGCCGGGAATATTATACAGGATAAGCGGAATGCTGATGGCATCCGCCACGGCCATGAAGTGGCGGTATACCCCTTCCTGCGTCGGTTTGTTGTAGTAAGGTGTTACCACCAACACGCCCGATGCCCCGGCCTGCTGGGCCTGCTGGGCCATGGCAACGGCTTCCGCCGTGCTGTTGGACCCCGCGCCTGCAATGACGGGCACGCGCCCCGCCACGGATTTTATGGTGAATTCCACCACCTTGGCATGTTCATCATGCGTCAGGGTCGGGCTTTCGCCCGTTGTGCCGACCGGAACCAGGGCGGATGCGCCCTGCTGGACCTGCCAGTCGATGAATCGGCCCATGGAGGGCAGATCCAGCGATCCGTCCTCGTTCATGGGGGTAATAAGGGCGGTAATGGAACCCTTGAACATGGTTGTTTCCACCTGGATCCTGTGTCGTGGCTATGCGTGTGCCGGTGGGTCCGGCACGTTGTTTCCTGTGGCCTGTCCCGGGCATGGGGCAGGCCGGACCGTTATATAGACAATGGCACGGCGGGCAAAACATGCCCGCCATGTCCAGTCCCGTCAGGGTGTATGCCGGAAGGGCGATGCGGGATAGACGCCCAGGATCTCCTGCTGTTCCGAAAAGAACGAAAGTTCATCCAGCGCGCGGGCCAGCGGGGGGGCCTCGGGGTGGCCTTCCACGTCCATGAGGAACTGCGTGGCCGAAAACGATCCTTCCAGCATGTAGCTTTCCAGTCGTGTCATGTTCACGCCTGCCGTGGCAAGGCCGCCCAGCGCCTTGTACAGTGCGCCCGGCTGGTTGTTGACGCGGAACAGCAGCGTCGTCATGAAGCCCGGCCCGGCCGGTGGCAGCGTGTCGGGCCTGCGCGAGGCGATGTAGAAGCGCGTGGTATTATGGGCGGCGTCCTCCACATTGCGACGCAGGATTTCAAGGCCATTGAGCTCTGCAGCAAGCGACGACGCCACGGCCACATCTTCCTTGCGGCCCCATTTGCGCACCATTTCGGCAGCGCCCGCGGTATCGAATTCCACCACCGGGTCCAGCCCCAGTTCACCAATGATGCCCCGAACCTGCGCCATGGCCACGGGATGGGTATGCACCCGCCGCGCATCCGCCAGCGTGCTGCCGGCTATGCCCAGCAGGCAGTGCTCCACGCGCTGGAAATGTTCTCCGACGATAAACAGTCCCGCTTCGGGCAGCAGCGCGTGAATGTCGGGCACACGTCCCGCCAGGCTGTTTTCACATGCCAGCATGGCCAGTTCGGCCTGCCCGTCATGTACGGCGGCAATGGTCTGGGCAAAGGTCTGGCATGGCAGCGTGGTCCAGCCAGGCCGCGCCTGCCGGCAGGCCAGGTCCGAATAGGCGCCCGGCCGTCCCTGAAAGGCGATGATGCGTTCGCCGCTCATGCCATGTTCCCCAGTGTCGCCCGCGCGCGTTCAAGGTCTGCGGGTGTATCAACGCCAAAAGGTGCGGTAGTGATCCGCGCACACCCCATGGTCAGGCCCGCTTCCAGCGCGCGGAGCTGTTCAAGCTTTTCACGTTTTTCCAGACCGCTTTCCGGCAGACTGACAAAGCAGGCCAGTGCCGCGCGGCGGTAGGCGTATATGCCGATATGGTGCCATAGCGGCCCGTCCCCCCATGGAATGGGCAGGCGGGAAAAATACAGCGCGCGCGCCACCTGTGCGTCTGGTGCGAAAGTGCAGGCGACCTTGACCACGGATTGCGCGGCTGCTTCCGCCCCATCGCGCACGGGGGCGACAAGGGTTGCGATGTCGGTTTGCGCATCCGCCAGCGGGCGCAGCACGTCACGCAGGTTCTGCGGGTCTACCCCCGGCAGGTCGCCCTGCAGGTTTATGACCGTGTCATGCAGTCCCTGCGGATCCAGTTGCTGCAGGGCCTGCCATATGCGGTCGGACCCCGAGGGAAGCGCCGGGTCGGTCAGGACCGCCGTGCCGCCAGCGCGTTCCACCACATCGGCGATGTCACGGTCTGCCGTGGCCACGGCCACGGGGCCGATATCGGCTGCACGCGCGCGGTCAAGCACATGGACGATCATGGGACGGCCGGCAATGTCGGCAAGCGGTTTGCCCGGCAGCCGGGTCGAGGCCATCCGGGCCGGAATCAGGACAATGGGGTTCATGGGATCTGGGTCTGGGCCATCCGTAATCTGTGGCGGCGGCGGGGGCCGTCCGCTGCCGTGCGTGCTTCACACAGGGCGCGCAGCAGTCTAGGTAAGGAGCGGTTTTCATGCAACCGTATGGGAAGGACGCCCGATTTCATGGACAGTGTACGCCTAAACCAGATCGGGGCAGCCTGCCTCTTCGCAGCGCTGGCGGTGGGTGCCAGCTGGGGTGTTGCCCGTACCGCCGTGCCCGAACCGGTGCCTGCGAAGCCCGGCGTGGCCATCCCGCATCCCGCAGCCCCGGCGGGTGCGTCGATCGATGATCTGGTCGCCAGGGCCAGCGTGGAAAAGGGGCATGCCATTGCCGACCGGCAGTGCGCGATGTGCCACAGCCTTGCGCCACAGGGGCCTTCCATTATCGGCCCGGCCCTGTTTGGTGTGGTTGGCACGCATGTCGGTGATATTCCGGGGTATGAGTTCTCGGATGCGCTGAAGACCCACAAGGACGAGACATGGAACAACACCACCCTGTCCACCTGGCTGAAATCCCCCGCTGATTATGCGCCGGGCACCAAGATGTCGTTCCCGGGCATTGAATCGGAAACCGAGCGTGCGGACCTGATCGCCTACCTCAACTCCCTCAAGCCGGAGCCGCGGTAATGACCGCCCTGCCCGCTGCCTTCCCGCGCGATGCGGTGCTGGAGGCGGCGATGGCCGCCGCCGACGTGGCGCGCACCGTGGTGCTGCCCTTTTTCCGCCGGGGTGTCCGCGCGGATGAAAAAAGCGATGCCAGCCCCGTCACCATAGCCGACCGCACGGCGGAACGCGCGATTCGGGCCGTACTGTCCGAACGCCTGCCCGGTTTTGGCGTGATGGGGGAGGAATTCGGGCTGGAACGCGGCGAAAGCCCGTATCGCTGGGTGGTGGATCCGGTGGATGGCACGCGGGCCTTCCTGACCGGGCGTCCGACCTTTGGTACGCTGATCGCCCTGCTGCACGACAATGTTCCGGTGCTTGGCGTGATTGACCAGCCCGTGACGGGGGAACGGTGGATCGGACTGCGTGGTGAAACCACGCGGTACATGTCCGCCCTGCCCGGCACGCCTGCCACGCGCGCATGCGCCGATGTGGGACATGCAGAACTGTCATGCACCGCGCCAGAGATCCTTGATGCGCCCCACCGGCCCGGCTTTGACGTACTGGCCGCCGCCGTCAGGCGGACAAGCTGGGGCGGTGACTGTTATGCCTATGGCCTGCTGGCGCTGGGGCAGATCGACATTATTGCCGAATGTACCATGAAGATATGGGACTGGGCAGCGCTGGTGCCGGTGGTGGAAGGGGCCGGCGGCCGCATGACAGACTGGTCGGGTCAGCCGCTTCGCGCGGATGGCGATGGCACGGTTCTGGCGGTAGGGGACGGCGCCCTGCTGCCCCGTGTGACGGGGCTGCTGTCGCGTGGCATTGCCATAAAGTAACGGCGCTAAATGATCTTTCCCCCTAGCGGGGGCACGGGCAATCGGATAGGGACGACCCACCTTGACCGTACAGAAGCGGGAGCACGCGACATGACCAGCCAATCCAACGGACATCTTTCCCTGCCCAAGGACAAGATACGCATCCTGCTGCTTGAAGGCATCCATGACAGTGCCGTCAGGCTGCTGAAGGAAAATGGATACGAAAACGTAACCCGCCTGAAAACGGCGCTGGAGGGCGATGCCCTGCAGAAGGCGCTGGAAGGCGTGCATATCGTCGGGATCCGTTCACGCACGCAGCTGACGCGTGAGGTGATCGAAAAGGCCGACCGCCTGATCGCGATTGGCTGTTTCTGCATCGGTACCAATCAGGTGGACCTGAACGCTGCGCGTGAGGCCGGTATTCCGGTCTTTAACGCGCCGTACAGCAACACGCGTTCGGTCGCCGAACTGGTCATGGGCGAAATCGTGATGCTGATGCGCCGCATCTTCCCCAAGTCGGAGGAATGCAACGCCGGGATCTGGAAAAAGTCCGCCACCAACAGCTGGGAAGTGCGTGGCAAGACGCTGGGGATCGTGGGGTATGGCTCCATCGGTTCGCAGCTGTCCGTCCTGGCCGAAGCCTTCGGCATGCGCGTGTTCTATTACGACGTGATCGACAAGCTGGTGCATGGCAATGCAACGCCGGTCGATACGCTGGAAACCCTGCTGGCGCAGAGCGACGTGGTCAGCCTGCATGTGCCCCAGACGCCGGAAACGGCCGGCATGATCGGTGAGGCCCAGATTCGCGCGATGAAGAAAGGGTCGTTCCTGATCAACAACGCGCGCGGCAACGTGGTGGATCTGGATGCGCTGGCCGCTGCGCTGAAGGACGGCCACCTGCTGGGTGCCGCGATTGACGTGTTCCCCAAGGAACCGAAGGCGGCGGGCGAGGAATTCCAGACCCCGCTGCGTGGTCTGGACAACGTGATCCTGACCCCGCATATCGGCGGTTCCACGGCGGAAGCGCAGGAACGTATTGGCGTGGAAGTGGCGCGCAAGCTGGTGGAATATTCCGATGTTGGTTCCACGCTGGGGGCGGTCAACTTCCCCACCGTGCAACTGCCGGAAAACCCGCACGGGACACGCTTCATGCATGTGCATAAAAACGTGCCGGGCATCATGCTGCAGATCAACGAGATATTCTCCTCCGAAGCCTGCAACATCACCGCGCAGTACCTGCAGACGGCGGGTGAACTGGGTTATGTTGTTGTCGAGGCCGACACCGGCCGCGACGTGGAAAAGGACAACCGTATCCTTGACCGCCTGCGTGAACTGAAGGGCACCCTGCGCGCCCGGCTGCTGTACAAGCAGCAGTAAAATTAACCTATTGATAAAAGTGTAAAAGTTTTTGGGTGCCGCCTTTTTTAAAAGCGGCGTCACCCTGAACGACCGATAAGGGGGCATGCCATTGGGCGCGCCCCCTTATTTTATGGACAAAGTGTCTGGTGGCGGATGTCACCAGTGGTCTTGTCACATCAGCCCGCTGCCTCAATAATAACGGTATCGTTATATATTGGGGGTGCAATGCCTGTCATTTCCCGACGGTCCGTTCTGGGTGGTGTCGCCATGCTGCCATGGGCAGGCGGGCGCGTGGCAGCGGCGCGGCCGGTTCGTCTGCCTCTGGCATCGGCGCTTGCCGCCGATCCATTGCGACCGCAATATCACCTTATTGCTCCCTATGGCTGGATGAATGATCCCTGTGGGCCCGTCTGGGTACGGGGGCGTTATCACATGTTTTATCAGTGGGGGCCGGACAAGGCCGCGTTTGGCGATATTCACTGGGGGCATGCGGTCAGTACGGACCTTGTGCACTGGCGTAACCTGCCTGCCGCACTCACCCCCCAGCCCGGCGGCCCCGATGCGCAGGGCGTGTTCAGTGGCTGCGTGGTGATCGATGGTGCACGGGCGGTGGCGTTCTATACCGGGATCGAGCCATCCGTGCAGTGCATGGCTACGTCCGATCTGGACATGATGCACTGGACGCGCCACCCCGAACCCGTGATCGCGACCCCGCCCGAAGGACTGCAGGTGGAAGGCTTCCGCGATCCGATGGTGTGGAAAGACGGGACGCGGTGGTGCATGGTGCTGGGGGCGAATGTCCATGCTTCCCCCATGGGGCCAGGTGGTGTCGTGCTGCTGTATGACAGCCCCGACCTGCTGACATGGACCTATCGCAGGATCCTGTATGGGCCGACCCACATTGCTGGCGGATATGATGATGCGATGGAGTGTCCGGACTTTTTCGCGCTAGAGGCTTCTCAGGTTCTTGTCTATTCGCTGGGTGATACCGTTTACGCAGCCGTTGGCACGTTCGGGCAGGACAGGTTTCACGTCCGCCATGTTGCGCCGCTGGGCTACGGGTTGTTCTATGCCGCGCGGACCATGCTGGATGCGGATGGCCGACGCGTGGTGTGGGGCTGGATCCCTGAAAAACCGGGACGGGCCAAGACGGCCATGCAGGCGGGCTGGAACGGGGTGATGTCCCTGCCCCGCGTCATGACCATCGGTGAGGATGGTCTTGCGCGGGTGGTCCCCCATCCGGCAATTGCAATGCTGGAAGGGCCGGTCTTCATGCAGGGTGCCGGGCATGAACCGGGGCATACGGACGGACCGAATGCCCGTATCCGCGTATCTTTTTCCGGGCAGGCGCCGGGACGGATCATTTTTGGTGGTCGGGATGCCTTCCTTGATCTGGATTACGATCCCTACCGGCCCGGGCGTGAACTGATTGCCAATGGGGATGCGGCTCCCCTGCCCCTGGCTGATCACAGCACACTTGATATTCTGGTTGATGCATCGGTTATAGAAATCTTCGCATCCAGCGGGATCGGCCTGAGCACCCGCGCCTATGGTGACCCGGCGGGACCATTCGTGCTGAAAATGCAGGGTACGTTCGAAAGCGCATCCATACAGGCGCGGCGCATGACCCCTATTTCCCCCGACCGACTGACGGCGGACCCGGAACCGACAGGCGGCTAGGGGCCGCCAAGGAAGGTCTGGTCGTGCCGCTTCAGGCGGGTATGGCGCTGTATGTCGGTTTCCATCACGCAGGCCATGAGCAGCGCAATTACCCAGCCGATCCCGGTCATGCCCGTAGCGCAGTTCACCACTGCCACCACCGCCGCGTTATGCACACCGCGGCGACATGCAATGAACGTTGGCAGCAGGAACAGCACCATGCTTCCCGCCAGTCCGAAGGCCAGTACCAGAAGGACAGCCGTGCCGATTTCCAGCCCCGTGCCCTGTATGGACTGCCAGCCACGGTAGACCTCGTAAGTGGAGGGAACATGGATATTCATAGCACTTCATGCTAACCCTAAATACAGGCGTGCCGCCACATCATATCGCGCGCTGGGCACCGGCGTGCAGCATGAACATGTCGGTCGGATCCAACTTGTCAGGGTTTTTTTTACAGTGCGCAGTCATGTGTGCCCCGATGGGGACAACCTGTGATCTGGGGTGATTTCCAGGCGGTGATCCAGCTGTCAGCCGGATTGAATGTCGCCATCCTCAGTTTCGTCGATATCAGCCTGCCCGCCATAAAGGAGCGCAGGCGCGTCTTTGCCAAGGCCCGGCAGGAACTGGAACTGCACCGCAGCGGCACAGACCACCAGCACCCCGATGACGCGGAGGAATATGCCACCGCCGTGCAGGAAATGGATCGGAAGCTGTTCCTGTTATGGCAGGAATCCTCCACCTTCATCCGGGAGGAGGAATCCCTCATCCGGTCCACCGGCGTGCTGGGCGTGTTCGGTGCGGTGCTCAGCCTGGGGCTGTTATGGTACTCGGCCGAGCATTACGGCGGAATCATATCGCTGATGGGACGGGTACTGATCATCCTGTCCTTCTGCTCGCTGCTGGGTGCCTTCCTGATAAACTTCATGACCGCGTCGCAGGCGGGCGTGTTTACCAAGAAGTGCAATTCCATCCGTGAGGAAATGCACAAGCGCCTGTAGCCTATCCCCGTGCGGTGCGCGGGCGCATGCGCCACACGATACGCGTGCCCTGCATCATGAATACCGCCACCAGGCCGATCCCGTTGCCGCACCACAGCCCCGATGGTCCCATGCCGTGACGGAAGGCAAGGTAGACCCCGCTGGGGAAACCAATGCCCCAGTACCCGATAACAGCCAGTACCATCGGCACTGCGGTATCACCCTGCCCGCGCAGGATGCCGGTGGTGATGACCTGCACCGCATCTGGAATCTGGAATGCCGCCCCGACCAGCAGAAGGCCCAGCGCCATGCTGACCGCCTGTGTGTTTTCGGGCAGCGACATGTTCAGGTAGAGGCTAATGATGGCATGCCGCCCCAGCGCCATTCCCAGTGTCATGACGGCCGCCACCGCAATGCCCAGCAGCATGGCCGCCCATGCCGCACGCCGCATCATGGCCGGGTCGCCCCGCCCGGTCCAGTAGCCGACACGGATGTTACATGCCTGCCCCAGCGCCATGTACACCACGAAGCACTGGACCCCTATTCCCAGCATGATCTGGAATGCTGCCAGCGCGCTGTTGCCAAGGCGTGCGGCCTCAAGGCTGTTGGCCTGGAAGAGCGAGACCTCCGCCATGGCGGCTGCCAGCATCGGCAGCCCGGTGCGCAGCAGCGCAAGCGTATGTCCCCATTCATGCGCGCGGGGACGCAGCACCGTGCGCAGGTCCGGCCTGCGGGCCACGAAGGCCAGCATGATGAACGGCATGCACCATAATGTCGTGACCGTGGCGATGGCCGATCCATACAGCCCCAGCGCAGGCAGCCCGAACCAGCCATGGATCAGGGTTGCGTTCAGCACCCCGTTGACCACCGTGATGCACGGCATGACGCGCATGAGGATGCCCTGCGCCCCCATGACTGGCAGCGCAGTGGTCACGATCCCCTGCCCCAGCAGGGCGGGCGGCACGGCCCACATCAGGATATGGACGAAATGGACGACGGGCGCGCGGATGGCCTCGGGCTCGTTCATCCATGCCAGTAGCCGGTCAACATGCCACAGGCAGAACAGTTCGGGCATGCACAGGGCCAGCGCCACCGCCAGCATGGATGTCATGATGGTGCCCAGGCTGGCGTGGTCCTGCCGTCCGCGCGCCTGTGAAAGCAGGATGCCGCCCGCCTCGATCATGGCGGCAAGGATGGCATTGAGCGTGAAGAACGTGCTCGTCGCCAGTCCCCCGATCGCCAGCGCCGATGCGCCCAGCCCCCCCAGCAGTACGTCATCGGTCGCGCCCATCAGCATCTGGACAAACTGTGACAGGCCCATCGGTCCCGCGATGGCAAGAATGGAGCGGAATTCCGTCCCGAATGCGTGTGGTGAACGCGTCATGCAATCCTACTGTCAGCCATGCGGCATGGTTATGTCTGCCGTACGGTATCTGTGGGGGGTTTATATCATTCCGTCGCATGCCGCCAGCATATGGGGATCATGATTGACACATCATGCTTTCCACGTCACCCGTACCGCATGGACGGATCGGCAGACGGCATGCGGCAGGCGCGTGGTGGCGGATTTGCGGGGCATATGCATGCATCGTGCTGGCCCATCGCTCCCCTTGGGGCATTGGTGGACTGTCTGGATGCAGGCCGCGTACCGCTCAATCGCGCGCAGCGGGCGCGTTGTCCGGGCACCGTGCCCTATCATGGCGCCAGTGGTGTTGCGGGATATGTGGGCCGGGCGCTGTTTGATGGGCCGCTAGTGCTGCTGGGCGAGGATAGCGCTCCCTTTTTCGATTCCGTGCGTGATGTCGCGTTTTTCCATGATGGCCCGTTATGGGCGGGCAATCATGTGCATGTGCTACGTCCGTGGATAGGGGTGGATGGGCGTTTCCTGGCGCATGCGCTCAATACCCTGTCCTATGCCGCGTATGTGGACGGCACAACCCGCCCCAAGCTGACCCGCGCACGGATGAACAGCCTGCCGGTACCCTGTCCGCCATTGCCGCACCAGCGTGCCATTGCCGAGGCGCTGGACCATCATCTGGACCGGATCGACCGGCAGTTGCGCGAACTGGACGTGCAGGCGATGACGGCCAGTGAATACACGCAGGCGGCCATCCATCATGCGCTCCTGCCCTCTGGCGCGGCATGGCCCGGCCCCGTGCCGGCCGGCGGGACCATCCGGCCCTTGGGCAGCGTGTTTGACATCGTGGGCGGGGGCACGCCCGCCACGGGCAACGCGGCCTGCTGGGGACATGACGTGGCATGGCTGACGCCTGCCGACCTGCCTGCCGGGCCGCCTGCATGGGTGGATCATGGCGCGCGGAGCCTGTCTGCCATGGGGTTGGCTGCCTGTCGTGCCGCGGTGGTGGAAGCGGGCGCACTGGTTGTCTCCACCCGTGCCCCGGTGGGGCGGGTGGGCATGACAGCGGCACCTGTATCCGTAAGCCAGGGATGCAAGGCGCTTGTGCCGCGCGCGGCGGATGTGGACCTGCGTTTTCTTGCCCTGCTGCTGCATGTGGCGGCTCCGGAACTGCGGCGCCGTGCGGGCGGAAGCGTCTTTCCCGAAGTGGATACCCGGACCCTTGCCTCGCTTGAACTATGCCTGCCCCCTCTGCCCCGCCAGCGCGCGGTCGCGCAGAAAGTGTGGGAGATGCTGGACCGGCAGGCCCGCCGGGCGTATGCCCGCGAACAATTGCGCGCCGTGCTGTGTGAATATCGTCCTGCCCTGCGGCAGGCCCATGTCAACGGACAGGCGACGTGAAGAGTGGAATGGGGTGGGAATGAGTACAACGGACGAATGTCGCGCCCGCGCGCCCGGATCCCCCGGTTCGGGAATGGATGTGGAAATTGCCGTCCTGCCGCGTCCGACGCGGGCGGATGAGGACGCGGTGCTGTCCATACTGCGTGATTTCACATGCGGCGTGGTGGGATACATTGACTGCCATGACCTTGTCATCGTGATCCGCGATCGCGTGACGGGGGACATCCAGGGCGGCCTGGTGGCGCAGTCCCGCTGGGGGGAAATGCATATCGACATGCTGGCCGTGGTCCCCCGCCTGCGCGGGCGCGGGATGGGACGCAGGCTGGTGTCGATGGCCGAACACGAAGCCCGCCAGCGGGGCTGCACCCATATGTGGCTTGATACCTATGCGTTTCAGGCGCGGGTTTTTTATGAAAAGGTGGGGTTTGAGGTGTTCGGTCAGCTTGATGGCCCGGCGCCTTTCTTTCCACGTTATTTCATGCGCAGGCTGCTGTCGGGCGCGCAGGCGCGCTGATATATGTTCAGCAGTTGTTAAACCGGGCGCGATAGCGTCCGGGGCGCCGTCCATGCGCATGCCTGGCGCGACATCGATCATGAATATGCACGGGCGCAGGAAAACGCGCGGTCCCGTGCCGTGCGGGTTATGTTACAGTGTCTGACATATACGACGCATCATCATCACATCAGGAATAGATCATACCATATGGATGAAAACCGGAGCCGGACCCAGTATATCGGGACCTTTATATTTGTATGCGCGGTCGTGCTGTTTTCCGCGTGGATCGAACAGTCCTTCCTGTTTGCCTTTGTCTGGGGCGGTATCCTGAGCATCACGACCTATCCGCTGTACCGCCGGCTGGTCGGGCGGGGCATGGGCAACCGTATGGCCGCGGGCCTGATCGCGGCGGGGATCTTCGCGCTGCTGGCCGTGCCCATGATTGCCATGGTGGTGCGGGCGGGCATGGACCTGCCATCCCTTCTGGCATGGGGGCGCGGGGCGTTGCATGATGGTATCCCTGTCTCGCCACAGGTGGCGGACATCCCGCGTATCGGCCCGCGTCTGTCGGCGTTGTGGAGCCGCTACCTGTCCGACCCGGAGGAACTGCGGCACTGGACCAGCGTGGCATCGCGCATGTTCGCAACGGGCGACGGCCGCGCACTGCCGCACCGGGTGATGGACATGACGGAAACCTTCGTCATCGCTACCCTGTCGGTCTATTTCTACCTTGCCGCATCGCATGCGCTGGTAAGCGATATCCGTGCCGTGGGCCGCCGTTTCCTGGGGGAGCGGACAGGTGACGTCATGCGCAACACCGTAGGCGCCGTGCGTGGCACGGTCGCGGGGCTGGTGCTGGTCGGGCTGGGCCAGGGCGTGCTGGTGGGGATCGGCTATTTCATTGCGGGCACCCCTCACCCCGCCCTGCTGACGCTGCTGACGGCGGTGGTCAGCATCATTCCTTTCTGCGGGCCGATCCTGCTCTGCGCCACCACGCTCATGACCTTTGCCGCCAATGGCGTGACGCAGGCCGTGATCGTGGCGGCGCTGGGGACCATCGCCTATGGCGCGGGGGACCATTTCGTCCGCCCCAAGCTGATCAGTGGCAGCACCAGCATCCCGTTCCTTGCGGTGCTGACGGCCATTCTGGGGGGGCTGCACATGTTTGGCCTGCTGGGGCTGTTCATGGGGCCGACGGTCATTGCGGTCGCCCTGTCGCTATGGCGCACGGCGGCGGCGGAAGAACAGGCGCGTTAAGGCTGACGGATGGCTGAGGGCCCCCCCCCTCCGCTGCTGTCGGCTGCCGCCATCTGGCGTGTGGCCGACCTGCTGCGTGGTGGCATGGAACCGGCGGAATACGGGCCGGTCATCCTGGTGTTTACCATGCTGCGGCGGCTGGAACTGTCGCGTGCGCGTCCCGCGCGCTGGCTGGATGCCGTGGCGCGCGCGCCTGACCCGCTGGCGTGCCTTGACCGCCTGACGGGCCGCCTGCCCGCGGCCGTGCGCGATATCATATTGCAGCTGGAGGTCATGCCCCTTGCCCGTCGTCTGGCGCGCACGGGCCTGCTGGGGGCGCTGGCGGCGCATTTCACCGCGCTTGACCTGTCACCCGCCCGGCATGGCACCGAGGCAATGGCGCGGCTGTTTGAGGAACTGGTCCACCATTTCGCCGATCCCCGGCGGACAGGGGCGCATTTCACCCCGCCGGAGGTCACGGACCTGATGGTGGATCTGGTTTTCGCCCCCGATGGTCCGGGTGCGCAGCACAACCTGTATGACCCTGCTGCCGGAACGGGCGCACTGCTGGGACGGGCTGCGGACCGGTTACAGCAGCGCGGCGTTACGGTGGATCTGTTCGGTCAGGAAATCAGCCCCCGCGCCTGTGCCCTGTGTCGTGCGGACATGCTGCTGCGCGGACGCGCCCCGGGGCAGATCGCCTGTGGTGACACCCTGGCCCATGACGGCCATGCAGGCCGCCGTTTTGCCCGCATGCTGTCCAACCCGCCCTTCGGGCTGGACTGGCGTCATATCCGCGCGGCCATACAGGCTGAACATGCGCAGAGGCATGCCGGGCGTTTTGCTCCCGGCCTGCCCCGCGTGGCGGACGGGTCCATGCTGTTCATGCTGCATCTTGTGGCCCATATGCGCAGCCCGCGTGCAGGTGGTGCACGAATTGGAGTGGTGACGCACGGTGCGGCATTGACCGGCGGTGGCGCAGATTCCGGTGAATCCGCCATTCGACGGTATCTGGTGGAACACGACCTGATTGATGCGATCATTGCCCTGCCCACGGACATGTTCGTCAATACCGGTATCGCGACCTATATATGGATACTGGACAACAACAGGTCGGCTGCACACAGGGGCATGGTCCGGCTGGTTGATGCGACAGGGCTGTGGCATCGCGCCCTGTCTGGCGCGGGAGAAAAACGGCGCGAGATGACGCCGCGCCATATCGATGCCGTGCTACGGGCCTGCACACTCGATACGGCAATGGATATACTGTTGCGCGATGGGGCGGAGGGCGCACCCGTCTCGTGGCAGGTGCTGGCGCATGACGCCCCCATGCCGGACGGGGCGGCGGATATGCGTCGGACCCCGTTTTCATGTCTCCTGCCGGGGCGGGAATTCCTGTACCGCAGCCTGACGGTGACGCGTCCCGGCCGTGATGGCGCGCCGGTGCGGACTGCATTCCGGGTGGGGATGGAACATGACCCACAGGCCTGGTTCAGCCAGATGATCCGGCCATACGACCCGGATGCCCGGCTGGATACCACCCGGACTGCTACCGGCTGCGCCATTTCCTTCGCGCGGTATTTCCGCCATCCCGTCCCACCCCGGCCGTTACACGACATCGAGGCCGACCTGCGTCGATCAATGGCGCAGCTTGTGGCGCTTATGCCCGGTGGAGAACCGCCCGAAGACCCATAATGGCGCATTGATGAAGATGGATAAAAGTTTTCGAATGTCGCCCTGGTTTTAAAAGGCGGCGTTTTTACAGCCCCACGAATTCCTGCTCATCCAGATAATACAGGAAATCGTTGATGGCGTGGAACTCGCTCAGGTGATCCAGCACGTGATAGGCGAAGGACAGCGCCCCCGCCCGGCACGTCGCGCGCTGCTGCGGGTCGGCTATGGTGTCGAAATCCGCCGTGTGGGCGTAGCCAATGATGCGGCGGATGATCTCGATCCCGGCAAAGCCGATGGTGTCGCCCAGGATCTCATCCATGAATGCCTGCTGCGCCACGTGCGCCGCCGGTCCATAGGCCAGCGGGCGCAGCGTGCCCGGCGGGGGGGACTCATTTCCGTTCCACAGTCCCATGAACTGTTCATGGAAACTGTTCCAGAATGCCGCGATATCGCGCACGGTGGCCTTCCGTGCCGCCCTGTCCGGTGTCGCGAAATAATGCAGCACCAGATTGCCCACGAACATGCCGCAGTCGAACCCGATGGGACCGTAGATCGCGAATTCCCCGTCAATGACCCGGGTATCGTCCGCCGTGCTCATGATCGAACCGGTATGCAGGTCGCCATGCAGTAGTGCCTGCGGTTGCGACAGGAAACGCCGCCGCAGGTTTTCAACCGCCAGCAGCGTCGCGGCGCTGGAGCGGATGTCCAGCACGATGGGCGTCAGCACGGGGTCATGCCAGTGGTTGCGCGGATGATCACGGTACGGGTCATCCAGCACAAGATCCAGCGTGATGCGTGTCAGGGCGAGATTGGCGGCAAAGGTGCGGCGCGTGGTGAACACCTCTTCGAACGGGCGGGCCAGAAGCGATGTGCCAAATGCGGCGCGAGCGATGAAGGTGCCGATGCGCGGCGCGACACCGGGCCAGTCCGCCCCCTGCATCAGGGCCGTGCGCAGAACGGTATGGCCTGACAGACTTTCGACAATCAGAACATACAGGTCACGGTCGAAATACAGGCATTCCGTCGTCAGTTCCCCCACCAGCGGCAGGACCGCGTGCAGCCATGCGGCTTCGAAAAACGTGCGGTCCAGCGGCATTTTCCATGACGGGTCCACGCGCACATGCGGCAGCGACTGCTTCAGGCAGACTTCCCCCACCGGACCGTTGACAAGAAAGACATTGTTGAGGTTGCCATCACTGACCTCGCGCACCCGCCACTGCGCGGGCGCGCCGCCAAGGCGCGTGGCCACGTCCGGCAGGCCCGCGATCAGGCTGCGTATGCCCTGTGCGTCCAGCGTGTGGTAGGGGGTCTGGGTCATGCGGCTCTCCTCATGCCATGCGCCGCGTGCTGCGGGGCGCGGCAGGGTCGCGCGCAGGCTGCGGTTATGCAATGCTTTTTTATAATTGCACGCGCGGATACCGCGCAGTAACCCATAAGCATAACAGAAGAGGAACGCCGGTATGCCGATCAAGGATCCCAAGGTTATCGAACACCTGAACACGCAGCTGACGAACGAGCTGACGGCCATCAACCAGTATTACTTGCATGCCCGCACGCTGCGCCACTGGGGCGTGACCCTGCTGGGCAAGAAGGAATATGAAGAATCGATCGAGGAAATGCGCCACGCCGACTGGCTGATCGAGCGCATCCTGTATCTGGGTGGCCTGCCCAACGTGCAGCGCTACAACCAGATCCTGGTAGGACAGAACGTGGAGGAAATCCTCAAATGCGACCTGAAGCTTGAGGAAAAGGCCATTGGCGACCTGCGCGAAGGCATCGCCTACTGCGAAAGCGTGCGCGACTTCGTCTCCCGCGACCTGCTGCTCAAGATCCTGGTCAACGAGGAAGAACACGAGGACTTCCTCGACCGCCAGTTCGACCTGATCCGTCAGGTCGGCATCCAGCAGTATATCAAGCTGAACTCGGCCCCTGCCCCCGATCAGGACTGATCCCGCTCCGGTGGGCGCCACAGGCCCCCGTCGTCCCATGGGCGCGGGCGGCTGGCGGTGGCGCCGCCCCTTCCTGCCATGCAAGGATGTCGAGCAGTTCAAGGAACGCGTTTTCCATGAATGCGCAGGCCTGGCGCATGGACAGCCGGGTTGATGGCATGGCGGGTTATCCTGTCATCATACGGCGATGCGCGACCGTTCGGGTCGCGCCCCTCCCCTTGCATATATTTCCTACATTCCGCCCGTCTGCACGGCAGCGGTTACGGCCCTTGGCCACATGACATGGGCGGTTCCCATATCCGCATCATGCCAGCGCATGGTGGCAAGGCTGCCCGCCCCCACGGGTTGCGGCACGTCGGGAACGGCGGTGGCGGAGGACGGGCCGTTCCATTCGGTTTCGGCCTGCGATGTCCAGCGCAGGCGCTGCGCCTGCGGACTGCCACCCCCGCTGCCCCGGCGTGGCAGCCAGTAGCCGGCGCCCGCCATGCATGCGCCAAGCTGCGTGATGGCGGCGGCAAACGGGGACAGCACATGATGGTGCGCGAAAACGGGGCGTAGCGTACGGCGTACCTCCGCCTCGCGCCCTTCCTGCGCTGCGGCGGCGGCAAGAAGAAAGCGGCCTTCCGTGCCCGTCAGATGCGTGGCGCTGCAGATCGCGACATCCACCGGGGCAAGCTGGTAGGTGCGCAGCCGTCCCAGCGCCATGCGGAAGGCATCGGCCACGGCGGCAAAATCGGCCCGGAAGCACGGCAGCGCAAGGCCGGGCATGGAGCCTGCACCCTCGCCGCCACCACTGAGGCGGCGCACGCACCAGACCAGCAGGCGTTCGCTGCACGAAAGATCATTCATGAAAACTGTCGTGTCGGTCATCATCCGCTCGGGCCTTGGCAAAGCCCGCTCCCTAATGTGTCGGTGAGAGTCTGATAATGAGAAAGATTATCATTTGCAATTAAAATCGACGTGCGTGCCGCCTTATCCCTACTGGACCGCAGCGGTCTGTCTGGATTACGTTACATAACGATGAAAGAGCCGAATTCCCCCGATTCTCCTCTGGCGGATCTATGTCGTCAGCGCGGCCTGAAACTGACAGGCCAACGTCGGACGATTGCCTTCGTCCTGTCTGACAGTGATGACCACCCGGATGTGGAGGAACTGTACCGCCGCGCGGTAGAGGTCGATCCGCGCATTTCAATTGCGACGGTGTACCGCACCGTGCGTCTGTTTGAAGAAAACGGCATCCTGCAGCGCCGTGACTTCGGCGGAGGCCGTGCGCGGTACGAGGTGGCGGATGGCGACCATGGCGACCATTATCACCTGATCGATGCCGATACCGGCAAGGTCATCGAATTCGAAAACGCCGAACTCGATGCCCTGCTCGATGGAATCGTGCGGCAGATGGGGTATGACCTGGTGACGACCCGCCTGTCGGTTGTCGGGCGCAGGAAGGCGAAGCCGCGCTCACGCGGGTAATTTTTCCACGCCCTGACGTGTTGTGGTCAGGGCGTGGATTTCGGGGCCATCCATTGTGGATGGCGGCGTTCGATCCATTCCAGCATGCGCGCGGTCAGCCTGCGCAGGGCGGGTACGTCTTCCGCCAGCAGGATCAGGCCCAGCGGCAGCATCCACAACCCCAGAACCGGTAGGAAGCTCAGCACTCCGCCCGCGATCAGCAGGCATCCCAGAATGGCCCGCAGCCATGTCCGGCCCGGTTGCAGCAGCCAGCGCATGGCCTGTTCCCCCCGCGTGGGCAGGCGGCGCAGCAGCCGTTCCAGCCGTTGCCGGCGCAGCTGTTCAGGGTCCATTTCTGGCGGCGCGGGGCTGCCGGTCGGGCTGGTCGTATTCATGACAATATGATGGCGTGGCGGCCCCTGTCCCGCAACCCGTGCGCGGGAACGTGATGGCGGGTAAGGAAACGGAAAAGGTCCGGATTTTGATATAGTTCAATGCCACCAGAACAATCCGCGCGCCAGTGTTCGGCATGATGCAGTCCCTTTCCCATCCCGTGTGCCGTCCCCCGGCCGCCCGACGCCCCTACCCCGTGGGGTGGAGCGGCGGTTTGCGGCTGGACGATGCCCGTACCGGCCTGTAAGGGAATTTGTAGAATATGCGCTTTTTCATATCGTATTTCGGGAGCAGTCAATGCCCAGCATAAGCCCATTTGCCGGCAAGCCGGTCGATCCGGACCGTCTTGTCAATATCGATGCCCTGCTTGACGCCTATTATACCCGCAAGCCCGACCCCGCCATTGCGACACAGCGCGTGGCATTTGGTACATCGGGGCATCGCGGGTCGTCGCTGACCACCAGCTTCAATGAAAACCATATCCTGTCGATCAGTCAGGCGATTGCCGATTACCGCAAGGGCGCGGGCATTACCGGGCCGCTGTTCATTGGCATTGACACCCATGCGCTGTCCCGCCCGGCGCTGAAATCCGCGCTGGAGGTGTTTGCCGCAAACGGCGTGGAGGTCCGTATTGACGCCCATGACGGCTATACCCCCACGCCGGTCATCTCGCACGCGATCCTGACCTATAACCGTGACCGCAGCAGCGGCCTTGCCGATGGCGTGGTGATTACGCCGTCGCACAACCCGCCGGAAGATGGCGGCTACAAGTACAACCCCACCCATGGCGGCCCGGCAGATACCGATATCACCAAGGTGGTGGAAAGTGCGGCCAACGACTACATGGCCAAGAATATGGAAGGCGTGAAGCGCGTTGCGTTCGAGGACGCGCTGAAGGCCCCCACCACAAAACGCCATGATTACATCACGCCGTATGTGAATGACCTGGCGGCCGTGGTGGACATGGACATCATCCGTGAATCCGGCGTGTCCATCGGCATTGACCCGCTGGGTGGGGCGGCGGTGGATTACTGGCAGCCGATCATTGACAAATACGGCATCAACGCCACGATCGTCAGCAAGGAAGTTGACCCGACCTTCCGCTTCATGACCGCTGACTGGGATGGACAGATCCGCATGGACTGTTCCTCCCCCTACGCCATGGCACGTCTGGTGGGCATGAAGGACAAATTCGACATCGCCTTCGCCAATGATACCGATGCCGACCGCCACGGGATCGTGTCGGGTAAGTACGGGCTCATGAACCCCAATCACTATCTTGCTGTCGCGATTGAATACCTGTTCAACAACCGCGAAAACTGGAATGCCAGCGCGGGCGTGGGCAAGACGGTGGTCAGCAGCAGCATGATCGACCGCGTGGCAAAGGAAATCGGCCGCAAGCTGGTGGAAGTGCCGGTCGGGTTCAAATGGTTTGTTGATGGCCTCTACCACGGCACGCTGGGCTTTGGCGGGGAAGAAAGTGCTGGTGCGTCCTTCCTGCGCCGTGCAGGCACGGTGTGGAGCACGGACAAGGACGGCATCATTCTTGGCCTGCTGGCCGCCGAGATCACGGCCCGTACCAAGCGCACACCCGGCGCTGCGTATGAGGACATGACCAAGCGCCTTGGCACGCCGTACTATGCGCGTATCGACGCCCCGGCCGATCCGGAACAGAAGGCCATCCTGAAAACCCTTTCCCCCGAGCAGATCGGCATGACCGAACTGGCGGGTGAGCCGATCGTCAGTACCCTGACCAATGCATCGGGCAACGGGGCGGCCATTGGCGGGCTGAAGGTTTCAGCAGAAAATGGCTGGTTTGCCGCCCGTCCCTCGGGCACGGAAAACGTCTATAAGATCTACGCTGAAAGCTTCAAGAGCGAGGCGCACCTCAAGGCCATCCAGACCGAGGCACAGGACGCGATTTCCGCGCTGTTCGCCAAGGCAGCCCAGAAAAAGGCTGGCTGATTTTATGATATTGCAGCCCATGTGCCGCGATCGGTGCATGGGCTGGTGCCGCCGCCCATTACGGGCAGGCGGCATTTTTTTTAACCTCGCCGCAAAAGCCTGGGTGCAGGATATCCCGCACGCCATGGAAAAGTTTCGGGTGCCGCCATTTCTGGAAATGGGATACCCAAAACTTTTATTTTTTATCAGATGGTTGATCTGAAACATTCCCTGATGCCGAAGGGGGAATGACCGGCGGCCTGCGGTTGTGCCCAGCCGCCTGCCTGCGTGCCCTGACCACAGCCGTGTCCAACGCGGACAGGAAGGTGGAGCGGTCGGCGCGGGTAAAGCCACGGCTGCCCTGCATGATCGCGCCGGTATCACGCAGGTCCGTCATCAGGTTGCGCATGGCCAGCGCCATGCCAATCGCATCCTGATCCAGTATCCGCCCACGTGGTTCCAGCACGCAGGCCCCGTTTGTCACGCAGCGCGCGGCCAGCGGAATATCGGCGGAAATGACAATGTCATGGGTGGTGGCATGTTCGGCGATCCAGTCATCCGCCACATCCATGCCCTGTGTCACCACCACCCGTTCAATCAGTGGCGTGTCGGGTACCGCAATCATGCGGTTTGACACGACATAGGTATGCAGCCCGTAGCGCAGCGCCACGCGATAGGTCTCGTCCCGCACGGGACAGGCATCGGCATCAATGAAAATCCGGGTCAATGGATTGCTCCGTCGTGCCGGGCTGTGTGGGACATGGGCCAGTACGTGGCGTTGTGGCCGGGATGGGGATACGCTGACATGCCCCTTTCCTATGCCCCGGACGACCGTGATGGCAAGTTCGCGGCAGACGGTCTATGTTCCTTTTCCACAACGAAACCGATCCGGCTGTGCCGGAGGAAGGAGTGTCCGATGTCGCCATGCCGTAGGCTGCTGTCCTGTCTGATGCTTGTGGTGGGTCTTGTATCCGGTGCCAGTTCACGACAGGCGCTGGCGGCAGGTTTTGATATTACGGTGCTTGGTGCGCGTGGCGGTCTGGAGGATGGCAATCTGAGCGCCTACATGATTCATCCCATAGGCGACCCGCGGGCGATCCTGTGTGATGCGGGCACCGTGCTGCACGGATTGCAGGTGGCAGATCAGCGTGGGGCGCTGGATGATACCCGCCTGCCTGCGGATGCGACGGAAACCCGGCCGGGGTTCGTGCTGCACCATGGCATTGCGGCCTACCTGATCAGCCACGCGCATCTGGACCATGTGGCCGGGCTGGTGCTGGTCTCGCCAGATGACAGCGCCAAGTCCATCTATGCCCTGCCCTCCGTCACCACGGTCCTTTCGCGCGACCTGTTCAACGGCGCGGTATGGCCCAATAACGGGGATATCGGGACCCCTCCTCGGCTGGGACTTTACCATTATCAGGATCTTGCGGCGGGCCAGCCGGTTACGTTGGCCCATACGGGATTGCGGGTGACGGCCTTCCCGCTCAGTCACGGCAGTGTGGAATCAACAGCCTTCCTGCTTCAGTCCGGCACCGATGCTATGCTTTATTTCGGGGATACGGGGGCGGACGCGGTTGAACATGGCACGCGACTGCAGGCCATATGGCAGGCAGTGGCCCCGCTGGTCCGCGCGCACCGGTTGCGGGGTATCGTGATTGAATGTTCATATGATGATACCCGTCCGGACAGCCAGCTATGGGGGCATCTGTCCCCGCGGTGGCTTTTGCGGGAACTGACGGCATTGCAGGATGCCGCACATACGCCGCTGCGCGGGATGCCGGTGCTGGTGGCACATATCAAGCCGTCCCTGCGCCGGGACGCGGATCCGCTTTCGGTCATCCCTGCTGAACTGCGGGAGGGCAACAGGGATCTCGGTGTGAATTTCATCGTGCCGGAACAGGGCATGCGCCTTCAGTGGCGCTGACGGGGGTATTCCATTCATGTCGGCCAGAGGGGGTGAACGATAGGATTGTGAAGGGAAAATAATGCGTTTTTACTTCCGGCAGGCAAGGAAATGCGTCACTATTCTCCTTATACGCCAGAGGAGGAGGTCGTCATGCGTTACCTCATGGACCATGCCCGCGAAGGATTTGGTGTCGCGTTGTTGCTGTGCATGCTGGCAGTTGAGCGTTTTTTCCGAAAACAGGCAGTTCGTTAAGGGCTGCCCAGACATTACGGGATGCAGCGGATGGAATATCCTTCCTTCCAGTACCGCTACCGTTGCTGCGTGCGTATGCATGACATGACGTGTGTTGCTCTGCTCGTCAGGCGCTGTCCTGTTTTCACACGCAACCGTGGGGCGGTCCGGCGGTTATCCCCGCTTGAAGGTCAGAATGGCTGGAGGGGAGAAAACCAATGCGAAACCTTGCGCGGATGATGATGATGATGGCCGTCCTCGGCTGTCTTGCCGGGTGTGACAAGCCGAAGCCCGCCGGTGGCGGGTCGGATGGCGGGGGTGGTCCCGGTGTCAGTACGCATGGCGGCACCGCGCCGCAGCAGTAAACCCGCATGTCAGGCAATGTGGATGTATCTGTCCCCGCATGGCCTGTCAGTGGGCGTTGAACAGGCAGCCCATTGATGAAATTACCGGATCTGCGGGTGTCACCTTTTTGGAAAGACGCTACCAGAACCATTCGTAAGTGCTTGATTATGGCCGATCGGGCGCGAAAGCGTGCTGTCGCATGATCCATGTCTTTGCTCCGGGGGGATCCGTGCTGTATCAGCACGGTCCCGGAAAGTGAGGACAATAATGGAAGCTGACATGACATGCCCCCAGTGCGGGTGCGAACACGTCTATCCCGACGGAAGCCTGTGGAACTGTCCCGAATGTGGATATGAATGGAACCCCGAGGATGCCGGGATGCCCACGGATGGTAAGGCTGAAGTGCGTGACGCCAACGGCAATGTGCTGGCCGATGGCGACAGTGTTACCGTGATCAAGGACCTGAAGATCAAGGGGGCATCCTCGGTCATCAAGGGCGGGACGAAAGTGCGCGGCATCCGTCTGGTCGATGCAACGGATGGGCACAACATTGCCTGCAAGATCAGCGGTGTGGGGGCGATCAACCTGAAATCGGAATTCGTGAAGAAGGCCTGAACGGCCTTCCCTGCGGTATGGGCAGGGTCCGGCAGTGGCCTGTCCCCTGCCCTGTCCGGTCAGCCTGCCGCCAGCCCTTCCAGTAGGCGGGCCACGGCCTCGGCGCCCGGATCGGGCACGTCGCGTACCTGTGCGCTGGGCACATAGGCGGCACGTCCGGCGCGGGCGCTGGCCATGGTGGTGGTGGAGTTCGCGCCTTCGCGCGCGGCCTGTGCCACGTCGGTCAGGCCGCCGCCGGTGGCAAGGACTTCCAGCGCGGGATACAGCGCGTCGATCATGGTGCGGTCGCCCGGTTTTGCACCGCCGCATGCCATCATATGTTCCAGTCCGTCGCGCAATGCCTGCCGCCATGGTTCCGGGCTGCGCCCGGCGGCGGAAAACATGATGGCGAACAGCACGCCACTCGATCCACCCGCATGCTGGGTCAGGATATTGCCGATGGTGGTCATGAGGTGATGCGGGTCGGCCAGCGGCAGGCGGTCGAGTGCCGCCGTAATCTCCCGCGCCGCACCGGCGAAGGTGGAGCCTGCATCCCCATCCCCGATCCGGCCATCCAGTTCGTTCAGCGCCTTTTCATTGGCGATCAGCACCTGCGCCCCGCGTTCCAGAACACCACGCAGCGCGGGATTGGGCGTGGCGGGATACGGGAAGGCATCGGGCATGGGCGGCATGGGCGCTATCGCGGGACTGCCCAGCGGGGCGATGCCCGGCCATGCGCGCGGCTGTGCCGCGGCCTGCAGCGCCGTGGTGATGGCTTCGTCCAGTTCGATCAGCGTGATTGAAAAGCCGTTCATGTCCAGCGCGGTCATAAGCGGTGCCGGGCCAATGACGTGGGAAACCCGGCGTGCCAGTGGCGTGTGGCTGAAGGCTTCCAGCAGCAGCGCCATCTCCACTTCCGGAACCGCGCCCAGATTGTTCAGCACCAGTGCGAAGCGGGTGTTGCGCACGGTCGTGGGCAGGCTGGCCTCCAGTGTGTCGGCGGCCGTGCGCATCAGGTCATCCGCGCGGGCCATGGTAATGCGCTGGGCGCCGGGTTCGCCATGAATGCCAAGCCCCAGTTCGGCCTGATCGGCGGACAGGCGGCTGGCGCGATCGGGTTCGTAGGGATTGCAGTCCTCCAGCGCCAGGCCAATTGTGCGCATCCGCCTGGCGCCGTCGCGTACGAATTCCGCAACCCGGGTCAGCGGCCAGCCCTGCATCGCGCCATATCCCGCCAGCTTGTGCGCCAGCACCGTGCCCGCGACCCCGCGCGGTGTGGCGGAGTCCGGCAGGGCGATGTCGTCACCCACAATCACCATTTCCACCTGTTTGCCCAGCGCGCGCGCACGTTCTGCGGCCAGGCCGAAATTCAGTCGGTCCCCCGTATAGTTCTTGACCACCAGCAGGCAGCCTGCATCCCCCGTTGTGGCAAGGATGGCTGCCACGATTGCGTCAACACATGGCGAGGCAAACAGCGCGCCGCAGACCGCAGCCGTCAGCATGCCACGGCCAACAAACCCGGCGTGGGCGGGTTCATGTCCGGACCCACCGCCCGAAATGACCGCAACCTGGGTGCGATCGGGTTCGCGCTGCATGACGACGCAGGTATCGGGATAGCCATCCAGCCGGCACAGGTGGCTACCCGCGGCCGAGCGCAGGAACCCGTCCAGGGCTTCGGTGACAATGGTTTCGCGCGTGTTGAAAAACCGCTTCATCAGTTTGCTTTCTCCCTCGGCGGGCCATGCCGGGCATGGCGGCAGGCGACTATGGCCGTTAATGCCACCCAAGCAAAACAACGGAATATGTCATTCGTGGGTTGCGCCAGATGCGGGCCACCCGTCAGGCCGGGCCTGCGCCGGGGGGAATGTGGTCGGGATCATCGGGGTGATTGAGCTTGCGGTGCGGATCATCCAGCCCTGGCACGCGGCCATGATGGCCGAAATTGACCAGTCGTGCTTCCAGCAGGTGCAGCTTGCCCAGAAGGTTCATGCGAATGGCCATGACCGCAAGCGATGCCCCCGCGAAGGGCCCAACCACATAGATCCACAGCCCCGTCCACTGCCCCGCGAACAGAGCGGGCGCCAGTGTGCGCGCGAAATTGACGCTGTTGCCCGACAGCCATGCGGTAATCGGGTTCATGATCAGGAAAAACAGGCCGCCCGACCATGGTGTGATGAACTTCCATTTCGGGTGGGCCGCCAGCCAGTACAGCATGGCGATCAGGGCCGCGGTCACGAACATTTCCGACCACATCGCCCACCAGATCGAAATGTGACCATATGGCACGGTCGCCCCGTAACGTACAGCCACGGCCATATGACCCCACCATGTGATCATCCGGCCTGCCTCATACACCGCAGCCGTGCCAAGGAAGGCGCCAATGACCTGCGCGATCATGTAGTTTAGCGCATCGACCCCCCCGATCCGTCTGGCCAGAGAAAACGCCAGCGTGACGGACGGGTTGATATGCGCCCCGCTGACCTTGCCAAATGGTGTCATGGCCGCCGCTGTGCCCGACAGGCCGAAGCACAGCCCGCATAGTGCGGTCTGTATGTAGGGGTGTTGCATGAGCGGCCATGAAAACGGGCTGCCGGGTGCGGTCAGCAGGATGACGGCGCTCAGGCCGAGCATCATGAGGATGGCGGTGGCGATCGCCTCGCAGAAATACAGTTTCCAGTGAAACGGGTTATGCGGGTGCGGGTCGCCTGCCAGCGGTCGGTCATGCACATGAATATGCAGATAAGGCAGATGCAGATGCGGCAGGCGCATGGCCGGTGTCCTTGTTTATGCAACATGGGGCCGGCGTAAATGGGCATGGGGGAAGGGTCAGCTTCCGGTGCGCGCCGGTGATGGGGGCGACCATAGCAGCCCCCGCACCTGACGGGTCCGGTTTTGGCACAATCCAGTCATGCCATCACGAATTCGAAATCGGGCTACACCTGTTCCTGTGGGATCGAAGCATCAAGGGCGGCCTGTAATATGTAGGCCGCCGCCATCTGGTCCACCACTTCGCCCCGGCGCTGTCGGGTCATGTCGGCTTCCGAAATCAGGAACCGGTTCACGGCAGATGACGACAGCCGTTCATCCCACATCGCGGCCGGCAGTCCCGTCATGTCCGACAGGTTCAGCGTCCAGTCCCGCGCCGCCTGTGCCGCCGGGCCAAAGCTGCCATCCAGCGACAGCGGCAGCCCGACCACCAGTCCCCCCACGTCCTGCGCACGCGCAATCCTGCTGATTTCGGCCGCCACGGCCGACAGTTTTCCGCGTTTCAGCCCCATATGGGGGGATGCCAGCATAAGCCCCACATCCGACAGGGCGATGCCGATCGTCTTCTTTCCGGGGTCAAGGCCAAGCAGGCGCTGATGGGGGCGCAGGGCCGCGCGCAGATCGCATATGTTGAACAGGGGCATGGTCGGGGGTATGTTCCTTCTCGGTCCTGCGCCGCAGGATATTCTTCCCCTGTTACGATGGAAAGTTATTGCTTCATGTCGCTTGATCCCGCGACCGTCCGCCGCATTGCCAGACTGGCACGGATTGGTATTGACGAGTCTGATCTTCCTGCCCTGCAAGGGGAGCTTAACGGGATCCTCGGCTGGGTCGAGCAGTTGAACGAGGTCGATGTCGAAGGGGTCACCCCCATGGTCGGCACGGGGCACGCGGCCCTGCGCACGCGGCCTGACGTGGTGACCGACGGCAACTGCCGCGATGCCGTGCTGTCCAATGCGCCCGATGCCGTTGGCCCCTTCTATACCGTGCCCAAGGTTGTTGAATAAGATGAGCCTGACCGAACTGACAATTGCCGATGCGGCAGCAGGACTGCGCGCGCGCAAATTCAGCGCCGTGGAACTGGTGCGCGCGCATACGGACGCCATTACGGCGCTGAACCCGCGGCTGAACGCCTACATCACCCCCACGGCCGATGCGGCGCTGCAGGCCGCATCCCATGCGGATGAGGCGCTGGCGAAAAATGAGGCCAGGCCCCTGACCGGGATCCCGCTGGGGATCAAGGATCTGTTCTGCACCAGTGGCGTGCGGACCACGGCGGCCAGCAATATCCTGAAGAACTTCGTGCCCCCCTATGAAAGCACGGTGACGGCCAACCTGCTGCGTGATGGCGCGGTGTTTGTCGGCAAGACCAATCTGGACGAATTCGCGATGGGGTCGGCCAACATCACCTCCGCCTTCGGTCCGGTGGAAAATCCGTGGAAGCGCAATGGTGACGCCGAAACCAAACTGGTACCCGGCGGGTCGTCGGGTGGTTCGGCTGCCGCGGTGGCCGCGGGCCTGGCCATGGGTGCGACCGGCACCGATACCGGCGGGTCAATCCGGCAGCCTGCCGCCTATTGCGGCATTGTCGGACTGAAGCCGACCTATGGCCGGTGCAGCCGGTTTGGCACCATTGCCTATGCCTCGTCACTGGATCAGGCGGGTCCCATGGCGCGCAGCGTGCGCGACTGCGCGATCATGCTGCAGTCCATGGCGGGGTTCGACCCTCGTGACAGCACCAGCGTGAACTGCGACGTGCCGGATTATTCCGCAGCTGTTGGCCGCAGCCTGAAGGGGCTGAAGGTCGGTATCCCCGCTGAATACCGTGCCGAGGGCCTGTCCGCCGAGATCGAGGCGGCATGGCAGCAGGGTATCGAATGGCTGAAGGCCGCAGGGTGCGAGATTGTCGATGTCTCCCTGCCCCACACAAAATACGGCCTGGCCACCTATTATATTGTCGCCCCTGCCGAATGTTCGTCCAACCTGGCCCGTTATGATGGCCTGCGCTTTGGCGAACGCGTACCTGGCGATACGCTGGATGCCATGTATGAAGCCACTCGTCGCGCGGGCTTTGGCCCCGAGGTGCGCCGCCGTATCATGATGGGGACATATGTGCTTTCAGCAGGCTACTACGATGCCTACTACCTGAAAGCGCAGAAGGTCCGTAGCCTGATCCGTCGCGACTTTACCGAAAGTTTCCAGAAGGTTGACGTATTGCTGACCCCCACGGCGCCGACGCCGGCGTTCGCGCAGGGGGAAAAGACGGATGATCCGGTCCAGATGTACCTGAACGATATTTTCACCGTGCCGGCATCCATGGCTGGCATGCCCGCCATGTCCGTGCCCGTTGGGCTTGGTGCTACCGGTCTGCCGCTCGGCCTGCAGCTGATCGGTCGTCCGTTTGATGAGGAAACCCTGCTTGCCGCAGGCAGCGCGCTGGAAAATGCGGCGGGCTTCACCCACCGGCCTGCCATCCGTGCGGAGGGCGCGAAATGAGCTACACACTCGAAGGCCGGACCGGCACGTGGGAAATCGTGGTGGGTCTTGAAGTCCACGCGCAGGTCATCAGCCACTCCAAGCTGTTTTCTGGTGCCTCCGCTTCCTATGGCGGGGAACCCAATACCCATGTCAGCCTTGTTGACGCAGGTTTTCCCGGCATGCTGCCGGTCCTGAACCATGAATGCGTGGCGCAGGCCATCCGCACTGGCCTTGGGCTGCGCGCGCGCATCAATCTGGAAAGCCGGTTTGATCGCAAGAACTATTTTTATGCCGATCTGCCGACCGGGTACCAGATCAGCCAGTTCACCCATCCCATCGTGGGGGAAGGCACGGTCGAGATCGAGCTGAGCGACGGCACGGTGCGCCATATCGGCATCACGCGCCTGCATATGGAACAGGATGCAGGCAAGTCCATGCATGATCAGGATCCGACGCGGTCCTTCATTGACCTGAACCGTGCTGGCGTTGCCCTGATGGAAATCGTCAGCGAACCCGATATCCGCAGTCCGGAGGAAGCTGGCGCCTACCTGCGCAAGCTGCGCCAGATCCTGCGTTATCTTGGCACGTGCGATGGGAATATGGAGGAAGGGTCCATGCGTGCTGACGTGAACGTGTCGGTGCGCAAGGCGGGCGAGCCGTTCCGTACGCGCTGCGAGATCAAGAACGTCAACTCCATTCGCTATGTCATGCATGCGATCGAGGTCGAGGCCACGCGCCAGATCGAGGTGTGGGAAGATGGTGGCGAGGTCGATCAGGAAACCCGCCTCTTTGATCCGTCACGCAACGAAACCCGTTCGCTGCGCAGCAAGGAAGACGCGCACGACTACCGCTACTTCCCCGACCCCGACCTGCTGCCGCTGGTGGTGGAGCAGGCATGGGTGGATGAACTGGAGCGTGAGCTGCCCGAACTGCCCGACGACAAGCGTGACCGTTTTATCAGGCAGTATGGTATTCCCCGTTACGACGCCAGCGTGCTGGTGGCCGAGCAGGCTATTGCCGACTACTACGAGGAAGTGGCGAAGGGCCGCGATGCCCGCCTTGCCGCCAACTGGGTCACGGGTGACCTGTTTGGTGCGCTGAACCGCACGGGCCGCAGCATTCAGGACACCCCGATTTCGGCGCAGGCGCTGGGGGGGATGCTGGATCTCATGGCTGACGGGACAATCAATGGCAAGATTGCCAAGGAAGTCTTTGAGGACATGCTGGAAACCGGCGACAGTGCAGCCGATATCGTGGAGCGCAAGGGCCTGAAACAGGTCACCGACACCGGTGCGATTGACGCGGCCGTGGCCGACGTGCTGGCGCGCAATGCGGACAAGGTGGAAGAATATCGTGGCGGCAAGGATCGGCTGTTCGGATTTTTCGTGGGTCAGGTGATGAAAGCCATGGCTGGCAAGGCCAATCCGGCCATTGTGAATGAGGCCCTGAAAAAAGTTCTGTAAAAACGGGCTTTAGCGCATTTTGGGGCTTTGCAGGGTTGCAGCAACACGCTAAAAGCAGCCCTGCAAACGCCGTGTTACTTATAATGCGCGCTCTTCGGCGGAGGGGTGGCCGAGTGGCTGAAGGCGGCGGTTTGCTAAACCGTTATACGATGTCAAGTCGTATCGAGGGTTCGAATCCCTTCCCCTCCGCCAGAACTTCTTGTAAACAAACAAGAAATTGCCAAGCGCCCTCCGGGGCGCTTTGGTCGTTTCAGGATGGTTTTTCAGGCTGGTGTGGGGGAATTTGTGGGGACCCCTGCAAAAATCTGCTCTGCCTGGAACTGGACCCGCTCCTGTTCCATCCTTCCACTGGAAGCCGGATCTGGCTCAAGGCGGACGGGTCAATCTCGATCGCGCCTGCCAGCGGCAAGACCGCGGTCGCGGGTGACCTGACCGCCAGCGGCACCATAACCGGCAATGAGGTCATGGCGCAGGGTATCAAGCTGTTCAGTCATCCTCATGACGGGGTGGAACTTGGAAACAGCAGGTCGGGTCCGCCCCAGTCATCTTGAGACTGGCATCTCGAGAAAGGTAACACGGTTGGGTGCGGAAGTCGGGTTCTGGTCTGTCCACCAGATGCGCCTGTCCCCCCACACGTCAATCGTTTTGCCTCGATAGATCACCCTGCAGACATAATTACTGTTCGTAAGGTCCGCCATCAGGAACGAGCCGGTTGCGGCAGGGGTGCCAGATTTGTCGAAATATCCGACGAATTCGACGACTTCCCCATCATCTTCCGGATCTGGCCGCCCCTTTTCGCCGCTCCAGATACGCATGCGGTACCGGTTGCCCTTTCGCAGCGCATTGCCCGGGAGGCTGTCAGGGTGACGGTTCCGGGTGTGGACTGATTTTTCCAATTTTTTTTCCTTCAGATAGGTTCCGTATGGATATCGCCATTGTCTGGAACGTTCGCGCGGCGCGCGGCGACTGGACTATCGTGTCCAGTGATCTGGCGCTGGACAACCCCCTGAAATCGGCCGTCATGGTCTCGCTTTTCACAGACCGCGTAGCACCACAGCAGCCCACATCGGACAATACGGCCGTGGGCATCCAGTCCCCAACCGGCCCGACGGGTGCAGCTTCGGCCGACCGGCGTGGCTGGTGGGGCGATGCCTTTGCCGACCGGCCCATCGGTTCCCGCCTGTGGCAGCTGCGGCGCGCGGTCAAGGTCGGCACGCGGGCCATCCCGCGCGAGATCGAGGACATCTGCAACGAAGCCCTGCAGTGGCTGGCACCGTGCTGCAGCTGCTGATCCCCGTGATGGTGGAGCGCGCGGTCCCCAATCTCGACCTTGCAGGCGTCGATGCCGCCGTCACGAAGATCGTGGGCGGCGTCAGCGACCTGAAAACCGCGATCGAGGCGAAGCCGACAACAGTGGCCGCCACGGTCGCACCCACAAGGATCGAAGCCCCGCACCCGGTCGTGCCCGGTCAGCCTGTTCGCTGATTTCCCGTCGGCCGCCTGCCGCCTGGCGACAGGCGTCACCGCTTTTTTCCAACGATTTCCTCCAGCGCTGCATTATCCAGCATGGCATCCGCCAGAAGACGTTTCAGGCGGCTGTTTTCATCTTCCAGCGCCTTCAGCCGTTTGGCCTCGGACACTTCAAGATCACCATAGCGTGTCTTCCATTTGTAGAAAGTTGCGTCACTGATCCCGTGTTTTCGGCAAAGATCAGAGACCTTCAGCCCAGTTTCCTGTTCCTTCAGGATCCCTATGATCTTCTCTTCCGTAAAGTGACTGCGTTTCATCCGTCCGTATCTTTCTCGATCGGACTCTACTTTAAAATGGGCACATTTTCGGGGGGCACGTTACCTGCCAGTGCAATTAAGGAACCAATGAAAAAAAATCCATTCATTTTTTTAGCCCTTTGCATGACAGTTATTTCAAGCCGCTATCCTGTCGTGTCCGCGCTTTAATTACGATAAAATCCCGGTTGGCATCGCCTGCGCTGATAGCGCTCAGCACCCTTCGCATGCACCACATCCGTGACTAGGCGCCACCCCTCTATCTGGGCTTCGTTGTAAATGCCCGGTGTCCAGGCACATCCCCCTCACCGGCCCGGCCTCGTGTCATCGGCGGCATGACAATCCGGTTGCAGCATCCCCGATACCGCAATGACAGGGTCATGGTTGGGTGCTTTTCTCGGCATTTGCCGGCTCAAATGAGCCCGGATATCCAGAATGGATCAGCCGGATTGGCTTGCGAATCAAAACGCGGACTAGTAAGGTCTGCGTATGACTTCTCTTTATGGCGCAAGCACCGAATACGTCCTGCACAGCCTGCTCTGGCTGGTCGATAATCCCGAACCCGTCAGCAGCCTCGATCTGGCGGAACTGCAGGATATTCCCGCGGCATTTGTTGCCAAGCAGCTCCCCAAGCTTGAAAAGGAGGGCCTGCTTACTGCCTCCGAAGGATTGAGAGGCGGATACAGGCTGGCGAGGCCAGCTGACGAGATCAGCATCCTGGCGGTTGTGGATGCGGTTGAGGGCGGAAAGAGCCTTTTCAACTGTCAGGAAATCCGCGGTCGCTGCGCCCTTTTCGGTCAACGGCCACCCGAATGGGCGGTGCAGGGTGTCTGCGGCATTCATGCGGTCATGCTGAGGGCCGAACAGGCCATGCGCCGGGAACTGGCCCAGACCTCGTTAGCCGATCTGGCGGCAGCGGTTCGCAACAAGGCCCCCTCGCCCTTCATTGGTGAAGCACATGCGTGGTTTGAAGAGCGTATCCAGACCCGTCGGACAAGCAGGGTCAGGCAGCGGAAGCGTTCACGCACCAGATCACCAGCCGCCTGAAACAGGAAAAGCAAAAATGCGCAAATTCATTGTCGCAATAATAATGGCCACGAGCCTCTGGGGACCATCCGTTCATGCGGCGACCAGCGTCACACCCCTGATAACCCATGATCTGCAAGGCATCCCCGATAAGGAAGGTGCCATGGTGATGGTCGGTTACCCACCAGGCGGGGCTGACCCGGTCCACCGGCACAATGCTTCAGTGTTTGTTTATGTGCTGAAGGGCAGCATCATAATGCAGGTCGAAGGTGGCGCTCGGGTTACCCTGAAGGAAGGACAGACCTTTTTTGAAGGACCGGATGATGTCCATCTCATCGGGCGCAATGCCAGCCAGACGGAACCCGCCCGTTTTCTCGCCTTTTTTGTTAAGGACAGGACCGCGCCCTTTGTCATGCCCGCACATTGAGCCTGGAGATATCAAAGCATGAAGGTTCTTGTTGCCGGTGCCAGCGGCGCATTGGGGCGTCCCCTCATTACACGCCTGCGGGCCGCGGGGCACGAAGTCTGGGGACTGGCCCATCGTTCCGGTAGTCTGGAGGTTATCGAACGGCTGGGCGCGTATCCAGCACAGGGTAATGCGCTTGACCAGAGCAGTATTTTTGAACTTGTCGAGCGGCTCCGGCCGGAGGTGGTGATTGACCAGCTCACCGCTCTGCCCCCCAGTCCTGCTGACCTGCCCGATTACCTGCCTGCGGACCGCAGGCTTCGCCTTGAGGGCGGCGGTCATCTGTTCGAGGCTGCGATGAAATTCCAGGTCCGGCGCTATATCCAGCAGTTGTCGGGGTTTTATCTGGATGGGGGAACGGGTCTGGCAACCGAGGCCGCACCGCTGAGGGTGAACGCACCCGGTACGATTGGTGAAAGTGCGCGCATGTATGCGCAACTGGAAGCGCGGATTTCGGGTGTCGCACCGATGGAAACAGTGGGACTACGCTACGGGTTCTTTTACGGCCCCGGCACATGGTACTGGCCGGGTGGTGCGTTCAGCAGTCATCTTGTAGCCGGAGAAATTGCCCTGATCGGTGCGGGAGATAGCACATTTTCCTTTATTCATGTGGACGATGCCGCGCAGGCGACAGTGGAGGCCTTAACGGCGCCGGCCGGCCTCTATAACGTTGTCGACAGTCAGCCAGCGCGACTGGCAGAATGGCTGCCCGCCTATGCGGACTGGATCGGATGTTCCCTGCCGCTCGGCCTCGACGAGAAAAAAGCATGTAGCCTGATGGGCATGGAAAGCGTGTATTACCAGAACAGCCTGACGGGTGCGGATAATCGGAAAGCCCGGGAAATACTGGGTCTTGATCCACGGCAGCTTCCCTGGCTGAAAGGGTAAATCAGGGCATCGGGCTGTCAGCCGTGACGCGTTCCCGCCCTTCGCGCACACCGTTATTGCCGGTGGCGGATAGGATGGAGGGCCGATCTATTCATGCCAGAAAAGCGGTGCGCGGCGTAAGCGCTTCCAGGCTGGAGAAAGAGCGCGCAATGCCTGACGATGCCGCCTGTCGTTCCATGAAATAAAGGCACTGATAATCGGTGCAAGATCCGGGTGTGTTTTTCTTAAATCGAGAGCAAGTGTTGACGCGACAACGGTATCATTATTTTTGCCAAGCTGCTGCAGCAGTTCCTTGCAGTGTTTCATATATGCCTTGACCGCGCGGGCAGGATAAAGAGCTTCAAGATAGCTGGCCACATAGCGTAATTTTTTGAGGGATTTACGCAGTGTATGTCGTTTCTTGGGTGAGAGATGGCTGATCCGTCGTCCGCGCCGCATGACCTTGCGTTGCAGATGATCGAGCACTGTGGGCGCCACATGGCTTAAAGAAATTTCCTTTCCTCCCTTCCCTTCCGGAAAAAATGCATCCTCGATCCAGAGACTGAGGGAAAGGACCAGTGCAGTCAGGGCTGGTGCCTGCAGTTCGTGCCTGATCTTCTGGTACGCAGCTGCTCTTTTTAGCTGGGCAGCATCAGTCAGCATGCGGACCCGGTCGTCATTTTTATGCGCGGGAAAGGCGGCAGGCAATGTTTCCAGACATAACACATCCCAGTCACGTGCTTCCCCCAGTTCACGTCCAATGCGCTGCAATTCAGTCTGGAACAGCCTGAGAGTAGACCGATCCACATGCCTCCTTTCGACAATCTGAAGCACGGCGCGCAACTGCCGTATGGCCACGCGCATCTGGTGTACCCCTTCAGGGTTCCCTGCCTCGGCTGCCGACTGGTTGTCGATTAATGCGTTCAGACCAGAGCGGATCAGGATGCGAAAGCCCTCAGCCAGGGTCATGTTTCCGGTTAGTGGAGGCTTGCGGCCCTGCACCGGGAGAGCTTGCGCACCTGTATGAAGACGGTACCCGCGCTCGGCCTTTGTCAGAACGCCCAGACGTAGGGGAGCGATCGCCTGCAATGCCAGGGCCAGGCCATACATTGCCCGTACCGGGCCATCCTTGAGTTCAAGTTCGAGTTCCCTTACCGGATCGCGCGCATTTCCTGACTGGACATAACCTTCGTCAATGGCAGCCTCCACCATCGCGCCGTTGTATGGAAGCGTATGCGTGGTGCGGTCTATGTGCGAAACCCAGACCGGCTTCAGCCTGGTAGCCAGCGCCGTTATCAGTGCTCCGTACGGTATATCCGACAGCACGTCCATATCGGGGTGATCGTGACGGATGCTCCATTCCCATTCCCCGCGATGTATGGCCAGTTGGCCTTCTTCCCTATCGGTTTTCAGGGTCTGGATACGCAGGCTACCCGAACGCCTGATACGCAGGGACAGTCCTGCCTGTCTCAATTGCAGGTCCGGAGTATCGTAATAAGTCGTTATCAGGCGCTTTTTCTGGCTACGTCCCAGAGTTATGGCGGCCAGATGGTGGCTGATTACTGTTTGTGCTTCAGGCTCTAAAAGCAGCTTCAGCTCGATTTCCTGTGGTGGAAGGAGGTGGTTTTCAGACATTTTTCTTTCATACGATCCGCCAAGAGACCGGTCCTCCCTGTTCTGGTGTATCGCGGGCAGTTGCGCGGAATGCCTTGATAGGACCAATGCATGGGCATGGTCGTGCGAGATGAAGTATTTTGAGGAAAATAAAGTTTAAAATTTTTCAAATAATTACTTACGTTTTTATATCGACAAAGGCATGCTGCTGGATGATCGCCATGAAAATTCAGCCAGTTCCTCAATAGGGTCCGGGCAGGGAGCAAATTCGACGATCCGCCGTTTGATCCGGTGCGGATGTTTGGTGTCCCCAGGGGGCCGGACGCTGAACAGGCCATTCCGATGCATTGCCAGCAGGAATTCCCTCCAGCGCGATAACCCGCCGCTTCCCGCTTTCCTTGAAAGACATGCGCCTGAACAGGGCAGGCAAGATGTGTTACCCAAGGTATATCAAGTCATTTCATGACGCCGGGAGTGTTTTTATACTCATATCTGGCCCTGACGGGAAGACGAGCCCATGACCGATGTATCAAGACGTGATTTCGTAACAGCAGGGGTCGTGTTTGCCGGTGTCACCGCCGCCATGGGGGCCGGTGCATGGCAGGCCCACGCCGCAGGGGACGGGCACGGCTTCATGGCGGCATCGTCCGGCGGTCCGAATGGCCCCGGTCCCCATAAACTTGCCAATCCGGGCCTTCAGGGTATCTGCGCCCTGTGCGAGGTCACCGGTGGGAGGAGAAGGTTTACGGCATCGCAGTGGAATACGATGTTGCGAATGACCCAGCCAGTCTGGCGCCGGATACCTACACGGCGGCTGTTTTTCCTGCTGCCAGCGGGTTCTTTGCCGGCATGCCGCAAGAAGCCGACAAGAATGACACGATGACGAAAGCAAGGCCACGCCCTGTCGCGGCCCTTTATACCAATGACGCCCCGGCGCTTCGCCCTGACCGCAAAAATGTTCCCGGCCGGTATGTCATTGCCGAGTTCGTCCATGACCCGGACCTCAGCGTACCCACCACCGATAGCGACAGGGTTAAGCTGACACAGGACAAGGTCGTCAGAACCATGGGCGGCGTGGTCTATGCCGCCAGCAAGACCTGATGGAGCAATACGGGGCATCACGGCAACCGGGTCGCGATCCGCGGGGTTGATGCGTGGGAGCAGAATCACTGGTGGTAGGACGATACGCGTTCCGCATGGCTTACAGCTTTTACCTGCCGAAATCCTTTCTGGCCGAAGGCGGCGGGAACCGGGCCTATCCCCTTGTGCTGGCCATAACCCATTCCGGCACCAGCTCCGATGGCACCTGCGCCCAGACGCTGACCGAACAGTGTATTGCCAGTATCTGGAGCCTGCCCGAAGAACAGGATTGGCATGAATGCGTGGTCATTACCCCACGCTACGAGCGCACGACCATGAACGATTACTGGGAACATACATCAGACGTGGAGAATACCTTCCGGCTGGTTGAATCTCTGCTCGGCAATACGTGGAATTATGGCAACCCCAACCGGGCGGACCGACGTGACAAGGTCCTGAAGATCGACCCGAAACGGGTTTACTGCACCGGCTGGTCCATGGGGGCGATGACATCGCTATGGCTGATGGCCAGGCATCTGGAAACCTTTGCCGCCGGGCTGATCATCGCGGGCCAGCAGCGGCCAGCCGATGTCGTGCCCCTTGCCAGACAGAAGATCCTGATCATCACCGGTTCGGAAGATGACAAGGCCACACCATGGAACGAGAAATGCGTGCTGGTATGGGAAAAGGCGGGAGGCACGGTCGTGCGCCCGAAAGAACAGCTTGACCCTGCCCTCATCTTCCCTGTTGATCGCCAGCAGACGCTGACGGATCAGGTCAACGGCTACCTTGCAAAAGACGCCAATGTCACGTTCCTGACATTTGACGGTGTTGACCACATGGGCTCGGCACGCAAGTTCTTTTACATCCGGGCCGCACGCGACTGGATGTTCAGGCAATCAAAGGCATGAGTGCGGCCTCTTGCGGGCCAATGGCGGTATAATTCGCCACCGGGCCCCGGCCGCATCTGGACCGTATCGTATCAGTCCTGCCCCGTAATATCCTGCAGGACATCAAAACCCTCGAAGATCGGGGGGCCGATCGTCAGGACCTTGCCCTGCCCAGTCTGGGCATGCGCCTGCCGGAACTGCTCTGACTGCGTCCATGCGCCAAATGCGGCATGGGAAGCCCATACCGTATGGGATGCGAACAGGACGTGATCTTCACGTGCAGGCCCACGCAGGAACTGAAAGCTGACAAAACCGGGCACGGTTTTCAGCAGGACATCACGTTCCAGCCAGCGCTGTTCGAATTCTCCCGTGCATTCCGGTCTGACCCGGAAGCGGTTCATGGCGATGTACATCTGTCTGTTTCCTCGTCAATATTGTCATGGGGAAGGATGAAGGGTCTGGCCGTTTTTTCGTGGCGGTGGACGCAGCCGTGTCGCAACCCGAAAATGTCGCAGGCCAGATCCTGCGTCAGGACGGTTTCTGGCGGCCCCTGCGCATGGATTGTTCCCCGGTGCACCACAACCAGCCAGTCGGCACAGGCCGCAGCCCAGTTCAGGTCATGCAACACGATCGCCACACCACCGCCCCGGCGCGCATGCTGGCGGGCCAGTTGCAGCACAAGCGCCTGATGCGCCGGGTCCTGGGCTGAAATCGGTTCATCCAGCAGTAGGAAGCCGGGTAGCGTGCCATCCGTCATGGCAACTTCCAGTTGCATCAGGACACGGGCCAGATGGGCGCGCTGGCGTTCACCGCCGGACAGCGTCATCATCTGCCGTTTGGCAAATCCTTCCAGTCCCACCCGTCTTACCAGCGCATCGGCCAGCAGTCCCTGTTGCACAATGTCCAGCGTGTGGGCTGCCATCCCGGCCCCCATCATGACCATCTGGCGTACCAGAAATTGCCCGGCTGCCTCGCTTTCCTGCGTCAGCATGGCCCGGTGTCTGGCCAGCTTCCGGGCAGGCAGGGTTGCAATCGACCGACCATCCAGCATGACTCTCCCCCCGGTTGGTGTGGAAAGGCCGCTGGCAATGCGCAGCAGGGAACTCTTGCCCGCGCCGTTGGGACCAATGATTGCCGTGATATTTCCCCTGGCAAAAGGCAGGGTAATGTCATGCAGAATATCGCAGCCGCCCTGCCGCCATGTGATGTCGCGTAATTCCAGTGTCATCACGCAATGCCCGTGCGATGGCTGCGCGCCAGAAGCCAGACGAAAGCGGGCGTGCCCAGCAGCGCGGTGACGATGCCGACAGGCACCTCTGCCGGGCTGGCCAGCGTGCGGGCCATGGTGTCCGCGCCGGTCAGCAGGATCGCGCCCAGCATGGCGCTCGCTGGCAGCACGATCCTGTGGTCAGGCCCCGCCACAAGCCGCACCAGATGCGGCACGACCACCCCCACGAACCCAATCGCCCCCACCAGGGACACGGCTGGCCCCGTAGCGCAGGCCACGGCCAGCATCGACAGGCTTTTGATCCGTTCGACCGGGTAGCCCATCAGGTGTGCATTATGTTCATTGAGCAGCATGGCGTTCAGTGGCGCGGCCAGATAGGCCGCAAGGCCACCGGCGACCAGCAGGAACGGCAGCAGCAGGCCAATGCCGCCCCACGTTGCCCCTGAAAAGCTGCCCATCGTCCAGAATGTCAGATCCCGCAGGGCCGCATCGTTCGCCCGGAAGATCAGGACGCCGGTCAGCGCGCCGGAAAAGGCGCCAAAGGCCACACCGGCCAGCAGCATTGCGGTCATGGATGTGACGCCACCACGCGTGGCAAAAAGGTAGAGCAGCCCCATGCCCGTGAAGCTGCCGACAATACCCGCGCAGGGAATGGCCCACCTGCCCAGCCAAGACACCCATGACCCTGAACCACCCAGCACGATGATGCAGGCGGTGGCGAGCGCCGCGGCGGATGATACCCCCGCCAGCCCCGGATCGGCCAGCGGGTTGCGGAACAGCCCCTGCATGATCGTGCCCGCAATTGCCAGCGCCGCCCCGGTCAGGCAGGCCATGACAATGCGGGGCGCGCGGATGTCCCGCAGTACAAGTTGCGCCGCCTGTCCCGTTACATCAGTGGCGGGCTGCCACAGATCGTGCAGGTGGACCGCCGTTGCCCCTGTATCAAGGGCGAACAGCACGGTCATCACCAGCAGGGTGGCCAGCAGCGCCAAAAGCCAGGGTGCGCGTGATATGTCCCGTGTCATGTGGACGTGTCCAGGCGGCGAGCCAGTTCCAGTGCCGCATCGGGCGTGCGGGGGCCAAAGCCAAGCAGGCGTTCGCCCTCCATGGCGATGATTTCCTGATTTCTGCCTGCCGGTGTCAGCCTGAAACCCGCATTGCCCAGCAGGCCTGCGCGGATCTGCGGGGCATCCTGTTCCATTGTTAGTACTACATCGGGTCGCAGGCCGATCAGGGCTTCCTGATCCAGTATCCTGTAGCCTCCGAATGCAGCAGGATTGCTGCCACCAGCAAGGCGGATCACTGCATCTGCCGCCGTGCCAGTGCCCGCGACCATCGGGCGGTTATTGCTCATGCGCATGACGAACAGCACCCGCTTTGTCGTCGAGTGTGCGGCGCGCCATCGTGTCAGCATGTCAAAATGCTGCGATATGTCCGCACATAGCTGTGCCGCTGCCGTTTGTGCATCCAGCAGACTGGCCAGAAAACGTGTGCGTGCGACAATGGCATCTTCGGACGGTGTGGCATCAACAAACACAACCGGCACGGCGGACGCCATCAACTGGTCCAGAACCTGTGGCGGCCCGCAATCGTTCATGGCCAGGATCAGGTCCGGTTGAAGCGACAGGATACCCTCGGCGGACAGGGCGCGCATGTACCCCATGGACTTCTTCTCATGCAGGGCCCGTTCGGGCCATGTGGAGGTGATATCGACCGCGATGATGCGGTCCTGCGCCCCCAGCGCGTAAATCGTTTCGGTAATAGTACCGCCGATACTGGCAATGCGCCTTGCGGGGCCAATTTTTACTTGCCGGCCCCGGCAGTCCGTCACCGTGCCCTCTTCAGCGCTCCACCCGGGGCGTGGCATGGTCAGCATGCTGCCCGCCAGCAGGCAGGCAAACATCCGGCGCCCCATTTCCATCCGGCTGTGGCCTGCGGGTTCATTCACCATCAGAATTCGATCCTTGCAGTTACCTTGAAGGAGCGGCCGGGTTGCGTGTAGTACCGCTCCGAAAGCGAACTGGACGACTGCCCGTATGGGAGCGAGGCGGCATTGTAATATGCCTTGTTGAATATGTTGTACATGCCCGCCTGTATGCGCAGCGGACGGTAGAATCTGGGGCTGTACCAGCCTGTCAGGTCAAAAATAACATAGCCCGGCGTTTTCCACTGGTCCTTTAGCGATCCGGTGGTGGTCAGGTATTTGGCATCATCACGTGAAGTGGCGAATGTGCCCGACAGGTCGCTGCCCCAGTTATCCCGCTTGTAGCCAAAGCCGATGATGCCACGGAAAGGTGCGACCGAACTGAGATGAAAGTTCATGTCCGTATCGCGTCCGTCGGCATAGGCAAACGAACCCCATGCATGCCAGTGCCGATCAAACGCCCAGTTGACGCTCGCCTCCACCCCATAGATGCGCACATGCGCCAGGTTCGTGTAGCCGTAACACAGGTAATACCCCGAACAGCCGCTGACCCCCTCCATATCGATGAAGTTGTTGTAGTGGTTATCATAGAACGAGATATTGGCACCGCGTTCGGAATTGCCGTATTTCATGCCGACTTCCCACCCCCTGCTGCTTTCAGGTTTGAGGTTCGGGTTGCCGCTGACCTGATAGAATGGCGGGGTGCTGTAGTTCAGGTATTCTTCCGTAGCCGATGGCGCGCGGTAGGCTTCGGAATATTGTCCGTATAGCGTCAGGTCATGGGCTACGCGCGCTTCCACCAGCACCTTGGGCGAGAAATGGGAGCCATGGGCCCCGTGTGGCAGGCCGCCATAACCCGCATTGGCCATGTAGGATGTGGTATTGTGCGGGTCGCGCTGGAAGTAATCGAAGCGGAATCCCGGCGTGATATGCAACCATTCGCTGCGGCCAATGCCGATGCGGTCCTGAACAATGGCCCCCATATCCGTGCCATGGACCTTGGGCATGTCAGAAAAATTGTCATGTAAATACGGGCTGGAAACCGCCTGCTGGCCGGTCTGGGTCTGGTAGGTATCGGTCAGGAAGACTTCGCCGCCATAAGTAATCTTGTGGTGTAGCGGTCCGGTAAAGATGTTGTTTGTTGCCGAACCTGTAACACCATAGGACTGCACGGGCAGGCTGAGATGTTCGTGGGTGTAGGTGGATGCGTTGGCGGAATCCCGGTTGGTGATGTCGGTATCGGTCTTGATGCTCTGCCAGTAGGCCAGAAAATGCGCCTCACTGAACAGTGCGGTCGGGCTGTCGGCCTGATAGTCGTAATTGGCGGAAACGCGGGAGCGCTGGTTTTCGCTGCGGGTGTAGTAGCGGTCAGTTGCCGTGGTTTCGGATGTCTTGGTTTCCTCATTATAATTGCGGTCATACCACTCCCCGGTCAGGCCGATCCGGTGGCCGCCTGCAAAATAATGCCGGACCTTGCCCAGGAAATTGCCGACCTGATAGGAGGCCGGGTTCTGCATGGTCCGGGTCCGGCCATAACCGCCCGTATCGCCACGGTTGCCGGTTTCGCTGCCATTCTGGTAGCCGCCCTGAAGCAGGAATACCGTGTTCTTGTAGCGTGCGGCAAAAGCCTGATTGAGGAGTGCAGCCTCGCTTGCGCCATTATAGGTCAGTTTGGTCAGGCCACCGAAATTCTTTCCGGGTTTGAGAATGTCTTCCGGGTCCAGCGTACGCAGGGCAATCACGCCGCCAAGTGACCCGGTGCCAAAAAAGCTGGAATCAGCGCTTTTGACGACATCAATCGCCCCCAGCGAATTGAAGTCAAAGTCCCCTACCCCGCCCTGTGCGGTATTGAAGCTGCCGGCATAGGCACCATCATTGGCCCATGGCATGCGCACGCCATCAATCGTTGTCAGGATCCGGTTCTGGTCCAGACCACGAATATTGATGCTGGAATTTCCGTTACTGTAATTGACGGCGGCGTCCACGCGCCGCGAGTAATCCTCCAGACTGTCAATCTGTCGGTCACGGAAGGTCTTGTAGGTTGTGGTGGTCGTCAGGACTGCTGGTTTGCCCACTTCGCTATGATCCTTGTCCGGATCGAATTTCATCAGGTCGATGATGTCCGTGCTGCCCTGCACCTTGACCGGAGAAAGCTTGATGGGACCAGCGGGGGACAGAGATACCTGTGCTGGCGTGGAAGCCGTTTTTTTCGCCGTTTTGCCAGGGATTTTCGCCTGGATTTCCTGTGATGCGGCAAAAGCGGGGGTCAGCCAGATACAGGCAAGGGCCGTAGTGGCCAGCATGCGGCAACGGCATGCCGGCCGTCGCGCGAGGGGGGACTTGTTCATCATTCACCACTGATAATGAGAATCATTATCGTCACGATAATGCCACAAACGGGGCGGCGGCAAGGAATTTGTTGCACCTGATTCTTAGTTGCATTATCCGTAAAAAGTGCCAGATTACGGCGGCCGGTTCATGTCAAAAACAGGAATCAGGCCAATATCTGTTAAGTATAAAATTGTAACAGGGATAAAAATATGACCCTTCTGAATGATGGAAACGTCCGTACGCCTCTTTCATCCCAGGTACGTGAAGCGACCCACCAGATCCATGATGATCTCAATCGTATCGTCATGTCCCGTGGCATGTTTACGGATGCTGCGGGCTATCGGAACTTTGTGTTGATGCAGTATCTTTTTCATCGGGATATGGACCCGCTTTACAGCCGTGATGATCTTGCCTGTATCGTGCCCGATCTGGCGGCAAGAAACAGGTTCCGGCAGGTGAGTGCGGATATGGAGGATCTGGGTATCGGCTTCCCTGCCCCGCGCATGTCTGTAGCTATTCCCGATCCCTCGACCGCCCTCGGATGGCTTTATGTAGCGGAAGGTTCCAAGCTCGGGGCCAACATCCTGATCAGGCTCGTTGATAAAATGGGGTATGGTGTCAGTTTCGGCGCGCAGCATCTGGCTCCGGATCCGATGGGACGCGGGAGTTCCTGGACGGCCTTTCGTGATGCAATTGACAATGCGCGACTGGATGCCGGACGCTTTATTCATGGCGCGCGCGAAAGTTACGCCCATATGAAATCGTTTGTTCCTGCATCACAAGATAAAATCAGGACTGCCACGACATCTCTCTGAGTGCATATGGACACGTGCCTGACAGCGGCCTGGTTGCGTCCCTGCCGCTGACGTGCTCACGTGGATCAGGTATGAATGGTGCGCCAACGCTTCCGGCGGCTGCCTGCACAGTGACCCTGCCAATTCGTGGCTCTGTTCTGTTGCTACGGCAAGACGTCGGTAGCGTTTGGGTGCGTGGTTGAAACGGTAATGGACGCGCCCTGCACGGCCAGCCCGTATTGGGCAGCCAGTTGTCGCAGCAGACTGGCAATCCCGGGGGCGTTACAGGGAATTGTCCGTCCCGTGTCTGCTTCGACAAAGGTGATTGCAATCCTGCCTGTGCGGGCGGGGGCAATACGGTAACGCAGGACACGGTCGGAAGACACGTCGCGTCGCACGATACCATGCGCAACAAACAGGTTCAGGTTACGCTGAATGGAAGCCAGGCTGGGCGCGCGATCCTGCATCATTCGCCCCAGCGTGCGCCATATTTCGGTGGCCGTCATGCCCGGACCGGCCTCGACGATCCCATGTAGCAGGACACGACGCAGGCTGGTCATCCTGACGCATGCTTTCTGGCAGCGCGCTTCGAGCCGCCGGACTGCGTTAGGGTTCGCGCCCATGCCAGGGCGAATTCCATTGACATCAGGTCCAGCGCGGCGACGGTTCAAGAATACGGGCATCTGCTAGCCCCCTCTTGTTATCCATTAATGATCAGTTGTGGTGGAGATAGAATTCCACCGGAACCGTGAGTGTGATGAGTTCGCCTGCGACACTGTCCGGCGGGATGGGTAGCGGTTGGGCGCGTTTGGGCAGCGCTATGGCTTCCTGATCCAGCAGCGCATGGCCGGAGCTGCTGGCGAGTGTGACCGAGAGCACATGGCCCTTGCGGTCCATGGAAAAGGTCACGGTCGGCACGCCTTCCTGATGGTCGGCCATGGCGTCGGACGGGTAGCGCTTGAACTTTTCAAGCTGCGCCAGCAGCGCGCCCTGCCAGGTCACCGGGTCATGCGACGCATGGGCCGATGACGAACCGGGCGCAGGGGCCGCCTGCGTGGGCGCCGGTGGCGCTTCCGAGGACGGCGGGGCGGTTGTGGCCTCGGCGGGTGGCGTCCTGTCCGGGACTGGCTTTTTCAACTGCGGTACTGGCTTGCTCTTCTTGACGATCTTGCGTGGTTTCTCAGGCTTGGGCACCGGGACTGGCGGATTGGGTGCTGGTGATGGTGGCGCTGTGATCTTCGGTGGCTCGACCGGGGCCGGATCGGGGATGGACTGGGTCTGTTTGGGGCCGATCGGCGCATCCGTTGGTGGCGTCGGCGTCGAGACGGGTTCGGGAGCCATGTCGATGGCAATGGCCGCAGGCGGTGATTCGGGCACGGCCATGACCGGTGGCGGCAGGCGCATGATCCACCAGACCGCCCCGCCATTGACCGCGAGCACGGCGAGGAAGGACAGGCCCCAGCGGAGTGCATCGTGGCGCCGGGCCAGATGGGCCTGCCTTTTCTGCCACTCGGCAAAGGATGGCGGGACCGTCTCTTGTGTCATGCCAGCAGGATGCGTTGTACCCGCCATGTCAGCCGTGCCGCTCACGGCGTGCCTCCTGCAACGGTAGCCGTGGCAGGAGCACTACCGGAGGTTGTGGAACTGGTCGGCACCGTTGTCGTGCCAGCTTCGCTGCCCTCTTCCTGTCCCTGCAGATTCACAAGGGCGACCTTGAGGTAGCCAGCGGAACGTAGCTTATCCATCACGCCCATCAGCGTGCCGTAATCGACCGTCTTGTCGGCGCGCAGGAAGATTCGTTCGTCCTTGTTACCCTTGGTGGCACTCTCCAGCGCACCCACCAGACCATCCATGGCGATGTCATCTTCTCCCAATGCCAGGCCATGGTCGGCCTTGACGGTGAGGAACACCGGGTCATCGGGGCGTGGCGTGGGCTTCTCGGTCGAGGAGGGCAGGTCCACCGGCACGTTCACCGTGGTCAGCGGAGCGGTGACCATGAAGATCACCAGCAGCACCAGCATCACGTCGATGAACGGGGTGACGTTGATCTCGCTGGCTTCGTGCAGGCTTTCATCGGTGTGGCGCATGCGGATCATGGCGGATCACTCCGCCGCTGCCGTGAGGACATCACGCGCCTGCGGGCCAAGCCGTACGATGTTGCCCTGCGCCATGAGCATCTGTGTGCGGCCGAGATCGCGCGACACCAGACGCATGACCAGCGCTGTGAGGTCGGCCACCTGCGCGCGGCAGGACGCTGTCTGACGGGCAAGATGGTTGTAGATCACCACCGCCGGAATGGCCGCGACCAGACCCAGCGCTGTTGCCAGCAGGGCCTCCGCAATGCCGGGTGCGACGACGGCGAGGCTGGTCGCCTTGCTGGCCGCGATACCGGTAAAGGACGTCATGATACCCCAGACCGTGCCGAACAGGCCGATGAAGGGCGACGTCGCGCCGATGGTGGCCAGCACGCCGGTACCACGCAGGAGCCTGCGTCCCTCGGCAGCTTCCAGTCGCTCAAGGTGTAGGACGATGCGTTCCTTCAGCCCTTCTCTGTCATCGGGGATGTCGGCAGAGCGTTTGCGCTCAGTCTCGGCGGCCATCACCAGCGTGTGGGCAATGGACGAATTCTCCCGTGTCCATTCCTCGCCGAGGTCCAGTGTGTTGGCCTCTTCCAGCGCTTTCTCGGCCTTCTGGAGTTTCAGGCGCACGCGCAGCAGTTCGACCGACTTGGCGATGAAGATGGTCCAGGTCAGCAGCGATGCCACAGCCAGCAGGATCATGACGCAGCGGACGACGGGACCGGCGTTGAGGAACATATCCCACGGGGAGAACGAGATCGGGGTCATGACTGACCTCCTTTGACAGACGGGGTGCGACACCATGCCCGCAGCAGGCAGGCGAGCGTCACAACGAGGGGAATGGAAAGAGCAGCCCAGGACAGGGCCAGCCAGACGCCGTGCTGGCCCAGCAGGGCGGACAGCAGGCCGAAGGCGGTCAACAGGCCCAATGCAATCGGCCACGGCCAGACGGCGACGGACGGATGCCGGGCGACATCAGGCGAAGACGACATGGGGATTTCGGGAGAGACGGCATTCATCGGACTGTCCCCGCCGTCAGGGCAGGAACAGCCGCATCGTCTGCGTCATCCAGTTCATACCCCAGCGCCCGCAGACGGGCATCGGTGGCGATCCTGCGCTTGCTGACCCACAGCAGCAGGCCACTGACCAGCACACCAATCACCACCACATCGAGCAGCGCCCACAGGATTTTCAGCGGCATGCCGCCGTAATCCCCGAAATGCAGGGGGCGGGAGACTTCGAGGAAGCGCAGGTACCACGGCATGGGATACGCCCCGGTCAGTTCGCCCGTGCGGGCATCGACCAGAACCGGGGTGAACAGACGCGCCCGCAGCGGGGTCGCTCCTCTTGTCCAGAGCACGTAATGCACGGGGCTGCCGAAGGAGGCGCCGGGGAAAGACAGGCCAGTCACCTCATTGCCGGGCGCCGCTTTTGCCGCTGTATCGAATGCCGCCTGCACGGACGACAGGTGCTCTTGCGACGGCACCGGCAGATTTGCGTAGGGACGCAGGATCTGCCGTACATCGGTGACACGCCACAGGCCAAACAGCGGCGTCTGGAGTTCGTTGACCAGCCCGGTAAAGCCCACCACCATCGCCCAGACCAGCGTGGTCGCACCCAGCAGATTGTGTAGGTCCAGCCAGGTCAGGCGCGAAGCGCGATCCGTTCGGACAGAACCGAACGGCAGCCGCTTCATGAGCCGGCCATACAACACGGTGCCGGACACCAGCGATGCCACGAACACCGTCCCCATCGCGCCCATGAACAGCGCACCGGGAAGGCCCGCGAACAGGTTCATGTGCAGGCGCGTGCAGGTGCCAAGGATAATGCCGGTCCAGGTGCGCGGCTCTTTCGGGGCGTCGGCCGGGCGGGACTGTTTCAGCACCTTTGCCGTACGGGCGTCGAACTTGATCCAGTGACCGGAATGATGGTCGGGATGGTTCTCGTCGTCCTTCAGCGTCTGCCAGCTCGGCGCCATGGAGACAAGCACAGCCGGTTCATCGTCATCCGGATTGACACTGGTGATGATCTGGCCCGGATAGAGCCCCCTCGCCTTCTGCACGATTACGTCGAGACTGGCATTTGGTATATCCGCGGGCAAACTTGCGTAAGGCGGATCGTCATCACCAACGAAAGTATCGAATATCTGCTCGGAAAACAGCATCGGCAATCCGGTTACGCATACGATCAGAAGGAAGACGGTGCAGACAAGGCTGGTCCACTTATGAACGCTGAACCACCGGCGAAGGGCGCGGCGTGTCATGGGAACCATCATTTTAATAATGATTGTGAGAATGAGTTGCAAATAAAATCTGCACCGGTTTCAGCCTGTTCCATTGCGTCGTGCCTCTGACTATCCCGAAAAAATCAGCAGGCGTCCGGCCCTGTCGTCCTGTCAGCAGACCGGCCGGAATGCCGCCTCTGTTATAAAGACGAACCAGCGGCGGATTTTTTCATAAGAAACCCGGTTTTTATATTATCGGTGGGACCATGGTGCCCTTTTCCGATGGATGGCGTCCTTACTATGCCCGCGTGGCATGCCTCTCCTGCCCCGTTCCGGTCGGGTGGCTGTCGTTTATGATGCGCCCTTCATCCAGATGGATGATATGATCAGCTGTCGCGAAATAGCGGTCATCATGCGAGATGACGATCAGCGTTCGCCCTGCCGCTTTCAGTTTAGGCAGGATTTCAGTGTAGAAAACACGGCGGAAAACCGGGTCCTGATCGGCTGCCCACTCGTCCAGCATCAGGACTGGCCGGTGTTCGGCCAGCGCCTGCACCAGCGCCAGACGCCTGCGCTGTCCGGTGGAAAGGTCGGTGGTGCTGAAACGGCCCTGCTCCAGCCTGACCTTGTGGGCAAGGCCCAGCCGTTCCACCCAGTATGCCGCAAGGGCCAGGGTCCGTTCATCGGGGTGCGGCAGGTTCTCAAACAGGAAATAATCCGTGAACACCGTTGCAAAAAGCTGGCGGTATGCGGCGACGTTTTCCGCCGTGACCGGCACCCCGTCACACAGCACGGTGCCCTCGGTGGGCGCATACAGGCCCAGCAGCAGCTTGACCAGCGTGGTCTTGCCCGCGCCATTGCCCCCGGTGATGAACATGATCTCGCCATGGCGGATGGTCAGGTCCACCGGCCCCAGTATGAAGCCGGGCGCAGCCATGCCATCCGGGTGGTAGCTCACGCCATGGAGGGTAATGGCATGGTGGAAGGTGACCGCATCTTCCGGGCGCAAGTCAGGCAGCCTGCCATCGGGCAGGTTGGCGGTCAGGTCGGCAATGCGTTGCAGGGCGATTTCGGTCTCGGTCATGGCTGGTAGCGCCTGCAGAACCCGTTCCAGTGGCCCGCGCGCATAGAGCAGCACCAGCACCGCGCCAGTGGCGGCAGGGGTGGACAGTCCCGTAAGAAAACGTGTGCCCAGCAGCAGGGCCACGGTCAGAAAAAAGAGTGCTTCATGAACGGAATCAAATAACCAGAACCGCCGCATGGCCGTGGTTTTCAGCGTTGCGATACGCGATGCGGCCCCACCCAGCAGGGTATGATGCACATGGTCGCGCCGCATGTGGTTGAGCTGCAGTTCCCGTGCCCCTTCGGTAATGGTGAGGTACTGGTTTTGCAGCCTGTCTTCCATGCTGCGGATTTCACGGTAATCAGACCGCCACCTGCGCCGACGCCATACCGTCAGCGCCGCACCGCAGGCAAAGGACACGATCACGATCAGGCAGGCTGGTGGCGACAGGACGGCCAGATAGATCACGCAGGCCAGCACCACAGCCAGGGAGACGACATAGCCCGAGAAATTGAAGGTAAACGCGCTGACAGTACTGATATCGCCATTCAGGATGGCCAGCATCCGGTGCGGTTTATGCCGCTCCAGCGTGGCCAGCGGGGTGGCCAGCACGCGGGCGGCGATCTCATGGCGCAGACGGGTGATGATCTTCTGGCCGGCTGCGCTATTACCAATCCCGGCAAGGGCTGACCCCGCAATGGACAGCACGCACAGTCCCGCAAGGTTCAGTGCCAGGGCTGCGTTCAGCCTGTCGGGCGCATGCAGGGCATCATTGATGCCTGATAGCAGCCATGCGCTTGCAAGCCCGCCTGCCGTGCCAACAAGCGTCGCCCCCAGCGTTACAGGCCATAACGGGCGTTGCAGACGCCACAGGGCACGCAGGACGCCGGTATATGAAGACTGCATGCGGTTCATGACGGGCACCTCCTGCAGGAAATGACGATGGAATGAACCGTTTTTTCAGCTTGGTTTTACCAGCTATAGCTCAGGTTGCCGTAAACACGCCGCCCCTGCCCGATATAGCATGAGTAAGTACCACCACATGAAGTGATGTAATATTTGTTGGTCAGGTTGGAGATGGACAATTGTCCCCGCAATCCCTTCAGTATGGGCGTGGCCTGTCCGAAATCGTAATGCGCGCCGATATCAAACAGGGTGTACGCGGGGACCTTGAAGCTGTTTACATCATCGGAATAGGTAAAGCCGTTATACCGCACGCCGCCATTGATGCCGAAACCCTTGAGGTAGCGCGTGGGTAACGTGTAATCTAGAAAGGCGGAGGCCATGTTGCGGGGAATCCCCTCGCCTATGTATTTCCCCTTCTGTGATACTGTATCCCCGGTCGTGCCGTTAGGATATTTCTGGACGCTGGTCAGGTTGGTGCTGAGATAGGTCGCGGCATCATAGGTATAGGAAGCCATGAACCGCAGGTTGCGGGTAAAGTTGGCGTTGGCCGAAAGTTCGAACCCCTGTGAGCGCACGCGTCCCGCATCCGCGGAAAAATTCGGGTGGTCGGGGTCGGTAATCAGGTAATGGTCTTCCTCGATCCGGAAAGCAGCGGCCTGCAGAAAGATTTTCTGGTCGGGTGACTGATATTTCAGCCCTGCTTCAAGCTGTTTGCCGGTCAGCGGCGGGAACAGGTTACCCTGCCAGTTGCGCGAACTCTGCGGCACGAAGGATGTGGAATAGCTGAAATACGGCGCCAGGCCGAATTTGAACTGATAGACCAGCCCCGCGCGCCATGTGAAGGCCGCCTGTGGCCGTGGCAGGGCACTGGTGCGGGTATAGGTGTAGGTATGGGTGGCGTTCTCGTTGCTCGTCTGCGCTGTATAGCCATGATAGTTCACCCAGTCCTGCCGTCCGCCAAGGATAACGGACAGCCCCTTGTATTTAAGCTGGTCCTGAAAATAGATGCCTTCCTGGAAGTAGCGCTGGTGGCTCTGGTAGCCGGTAACAATGCAGCTTGCGGAATGGATATCCATGCAGGGCACGTAATTGCTCTGCGGGTTATAGACATTGACCAGCGTGTAGCCATCCTGCCCCGGATATCCGTTGCTGCCGCCCGTGTGGTCGGTCTGCGACCTGTCCGCGCTGGTGTACTGACGGAAATCCGTGCCAACTACCCAGGTATTCGTAACCGGGCCAATCGGCAGTTTACCGCTTACGCGCGTATCGAGTCCGACGGTGGTGCTGGGCCAGTCGCTCTCGACGGGAGAACGGGCATATAGCTGGTCAGTCACCATGCCTTCGCCGCGCATGAGCACCTTGTCACGAAATTTCGAACTTTCAAAACGCATGGTCTGGCTGAAATCGATCCAGCGGTTGAAGGTATGCCTGAACTGGTATTCAAACATGGCATCCGTCTGGCCTGACTTGTTCCAGTTCCTGTCACCCAGGAAACGGCTGCGGGGAATGCGGCCATAACCGTTGGTATCAAGCAGCACGCTGGGCGGAAGCTGCGTCATGTTGATGCCATCGCCGGGTGTGTACATATAGCTGCCCAGAAGGGTCAGTGAGGTTTTGTGGTCTATGTCCCATGTAATGGAGGGCAGGACGCCTACGCGGTGATAGTCGATATAGTTGGTCTGCGTGCCCTGGGTTACGCCAATACCGGCAATGCGGTAGCGCACGTTCCCTGATTTCGTGACCCTGTCACTGACATCGAACGTGGCCTCGTACCGCCCCCAGTTGCCAAAGCCAAGGGTGACATTGCGTAGCGGGGTATCGGTCGGTTTCTTCAGGCTCATGCCGATCAGGCCGCCCGGTGTGGTCTGGCCATACAGCACCGAGGCCGGGCCGTTCATGACCTCGATACGCTCAAGGAACGCGGTCTCCCCCGCGCTGTTGGAATATGACCGGATGCCATCGACAAACTGCGCGGTGGCAAAGCCACGCTGCACGATACTGCCGTTATTGTAACCACTGCCGACGCCATTGGCGAAGCCGCCCAGCCCCTCCACATGCACGCCGGGGGTGTAGCGCAGCGCCTCCATCACGTTCTGGGGCTGCTGGTCGATCATCTGCTGTTTGGTGATGACGTGGATCGAGTTCGGTATCTCGATAATGGGCGTGTCGGTCTTTGACCCGGTCAGGGTATTGGTGGCCACGTAGCCTACGCCGGGTCCGGTGGCACTTTCATGCGCCACGGTGCCGCCCACCCGCACGGGGCCCAGCGTGATGCTGGCGGTCGCCGCTTTCTGGATGTAGAATGCGCCGTCCCGGCTGGAAAATGTCAGTCCTGTTCCACCCAGCAGTCGCCCGATTGCGTCCGGCACCGAAAACGTGCCGTTCAGGGGGGCGACCGTGATATTCGGTATGCTGTCGGCAGCAAAGATCATGCGTACGCGGGCCTGTGTGCCCAGATCCACCAGCGCATCACGCAGGGGTTTCTGCGCGATATGGAAGGACAGGACCGTGCCAGTGTTGACCCCGGCGGATGGTGCGGCCAGCGCACCCGCGCATGTCAGGCTTCCGTATGTAGAAAGGGCCACTGCTGTCAGCAGGATATGACGGAACCGATTGCCTGTAGCGGTGGGGGTATCAACGCTTGCTGCCATGGAAATGTTGCCTGCCGTATTGCAAATGCGAATTAAGATCAATTCGTCTCACAAAACATGACGGGCCACGCCAGCAGAACTTAATAGCGGTTGCACGTTCAGGGACTTTTTTTTGCAGGTCAGGACTGCTTTGCCTGCTGCCCGCGCCGGATCAGCCGGGAAAGCTGATAACCAAAATACGCCCTGCCACTTCGCGCATGGACCCGCCAGAGGACGTGACCAGCATGCGCAGGCTGTCGGCAGGGCGCTGCAGGTCATACACGCCTCCCACCAGCCTGCTGGCGGGTATGGTTCCGCGCACGATGACATAGCCGGGATAATGGCGGCGCAATATACCCAGCATATCCGCGACACTGACCGCACTGGCACCAAAAAGGCCTGTATTCCATGACCCGACACTGTCAGGTGAAATGGCGAAGCGGCGCACGGCCCCGGTTTTTTCCGTAATATCGATCTGTTCACCGGCATTGACGGTCTGCTCGGTTGCTATTCCCGCCTGTGGCGCGCGCAGCCCGACCGTGCCCTCACCAACCCCCAGTACGACGTGTCCAGCCCCGCTGCGCACGTCAAATACCGTGCCAATATCGCGTGACACCACGCCATCGGCCTCCACCACGAAGGTCCGCCGGGGATCATGCTTGACCTGAAACAGAGCCTCCCCTTTCAGCAGCACGACTCGGCGTGTATCGCCTTGCATGTGCACGGCAATGGCGGATGCGCTGCCTAGGGTCAGATGACTGCCATCATCCAGGGCAATCTGGCGCGTCTGGCCTGTTGTCGTGGTGTAATCCGCCTGAAACCATAGGCGCAGCGAAGGCGCGCAGGCAAGGACAATGGCCGCTGCTGCCGCAGTTGCCAGCGCCCCCGTCCACCATCTGCGGACCGGGAAGCGATACAGGTTGTCGGGTATGGGCTTTGACGCGGGCCGGGCCTGTGTCGCGCCCTGCAGGGCCATCTGGCCAAGCAGGCGGACCCGCAATGCCTGCTGCCATGCCCGTTCATGCGCGGGATCAGCCTGCCGCCATTGCTGGAGTTCAGCCTTCAGGCGACTGTCTTCGGGATCATCCTGCACACGGAGAAGGAACGAAAGGGCCGTATCGGCAGCGTCAGGCGGGGAATTGTCGGTCATGGGCCCATATGCTTTGCAGGCAGGACATGCGCTTTTACATCTCCCTTTTTGTCTGACGATTGAACGGTATGGAAATTAACGCCGGCAGGTGGGGCTTCATTCGTCACCAAGCTGCTCGGTAATCCGCTGGAAGGCCTGCTGGAGCATGGCATGCACGCGCGGGGAACTGACGCCGAGGATCTCGGCCACTTCACGCTGTTTATGGCCATAGAGCTGGCTCAGTTCAAACGCGCGGCGGGTGCGCGGGGGCAGGCCGTCAAGGCAGGCCAGCACGCGACGGAGTTCATCCTGGCTGGCCAGTTGGCGTTCGGGCGTCAGGATTTCGATGGCATCGGGGCGCGGGATATCCACGTCCCCTGCCCCGTCAGTGCATGTGGTCCGCCTGTCGGAAGAACTGATGGCCTGCGCATAGGCAAGTTCAACGGCTTTTGCCCGGCGTGCATCAATGGCGAGGCGGAAAATCACCCGTTTCAGGTAACCCAGCGGGTGCTGGATGTCCTGTGGCGCGGCCCCGGCGCGGATGATGCGGATATAGGCGTCCTGCACGATTTCCTCGCCCCGCCATGCGCAGCCCACGACCCGCGCCGCCAGCGCGACAAGATGGCGTCTGTTGCTTTCAAGGACTTCCAGAAAAATCTTGTCCGCGTAGGACACGGGCATCGCCTCCAAGGAGATCGACGCACGGGGCTTTGCCTTGTCGCGCGTCGTCTCTCCCGCTGTTTTCATGTCCTGTAATAATAATCATTCGCATGTTCAAGTTGCGTATGATGTGGCCGATATTTCGTATGTCACCGTCGGGACGCATGCGACATGCTTTCTGATTTTTTGTAAAAATATAATTAAATCAGTATGTTGTATGAAACCATCCAAAAATATCGGACGACGGTTGGCGCGCGCTGTTATTTCCTGCCGGGATGGATCGTCTATATGGGATACCTTCGCTGCATCATGCGATTATCGCATAGCTGATAATCAATATTTGCAGTTATTGCCAGCTATACATCACCTTGCCGATCACATTGCGGTTCGCGCCGATATGGCAGCCGGTATCGTCCCCCCGCGCAGCCGGGATAGTACCGCTGGTTGAGCAGGTTCTGGGCTGTGACCTGAAACAGCATGCCCTTCATCCGTGGGGCTACGGCATCAAGGGAATACAGTGCCTGTTGATTTTCACTGAGAACTGACCCGGGTTTTTCATCAGGAATTGACCCAGCCAGATGCTATTTCAGGCATAGTCGGGCGGGCGGTCAGGAAGAGGATCTGTCCTTTCTGTTTTTTGACGCGGCGGTGCTGGCGCGGAACCTGTAGCTGTCATTTCCTGTCTCGAGGATATGACAGTGATGGGTCAGCCGATCGAGGAGCGCCGTCGTCATCTTCGGGTCACCAAAGACGTCTCCCCATTCACTGAAGCTCAGATTGGTTGTGATGATGACACTGGTGCGCTCGTAGAGGCGGCTGAGCAGATGGAACAGCAGGGCGCCCCCAGATCCGGAAAGGCGGGCAGATCCTGCCAGATCTGGCGTCGGGCATCCTGCACGGTCTTCTCGATCTGCCCTTTCTCCCATCCTGCTGCCGGATTGCAGAAAGTCGCCTCGAACAGATAATGGCTGGCCAGGGCCATGAAGCGCAGATTGACCTGACGTGCCTTACCAGAGCCAATCCGGTCCACGGCGGTCTTCATGTTGTCAAAAATACCCCGCCGTGGCACGCCAACGGGCACGCGGAAGGCCTCGGTAAGCGCATCAAAAAGCATCTCCTGGGTCTGCAGGGGACAGGCCCTGAGTATGAAGGCCCGGCTGAAGGACAGTCTGGTGTGGGCAACCTGCAGCTTGACGCGATGTCCGGCAATGGACCGCCCAGTCCTCGCTCCAGTCGAACTGGAAGGCTTCCACTGCCGGATGAAAGCGGCCACCCGTCCGTAGGATCCACCATAACCCAGTACCACAAGGTCTTCATGCAGTCGTCGCGCCGTGCGCCGGTTCTTGTGGGGGCGGGCGGCTTTCAGGACCAGCCATCCCCTCAGCCTGTCAGCAAACGGGTCCAGTCGGCTGGGACGTTCGGGTACCTGGAACCGTGGTTCAATACTCTGTGCCCGGAGATATTTCCGGATCGTATTGCGTGACAGTCCCGTCCGGCGTTCGATCTCGCGGATCGGACGATGATCCCGGCAGTGCCACCGACGGATCACACTCAGAAGCTCCATGTCAATCACGCCTCAAACCCCCGGCAGATGCTGCCGGGGAGTGTGAAGGCATGGGTCAAATCTCGATGAAAATTTCCGCCCTACCCAGATCAGGAAGCAACTTTTCGGACGTCGCGACTGTCATAAGGAAGCTTTTTCAGAAATCGGTCGAAATCGTTCCCGTCATGGAAAAACGTGGCATGACGTAGAAATTCGCCCCGCCACCGCCAGCTGCAGTCTGTCCATTGAGCAGGGTGACATCATGCATGTTGTAAGCCACGCCCGTCGTGCCGACACGCACGATGGAACCGGTCAGGTTGGTGAAGTTCAGGCGAAAGGTCGGCGTTTTCATGAAGGAAATCGGGTGGAAATGATAACCGAGCGCCAGGGTATCGGTGACGAACCCCGGCATCCGTTCATCACCAACCATGGTAACGGATTGGGGGCCAGTATAGTGCAGGCTGAAATTGCCGAAGAAGCCTTCATTGGCATAGGTCAGCCCGAAATTCGCCATCACGCGAGGCGTGGCAATAGCTTGCTTGCCCTTGGTCGGTAGGTAGGAATTGCCATAGGCGATGTTGGAATCCATCCGGCCATACAGGTATTCAACCGATGCATAAGGGCTGAAATGATGGAACTGACGTCCTGCGATCATGGCGTCAATGCCGCGCACCGTTTCGTTCCCGGCATTAACGGTCGCGTACTGTGTTGTAGGCAGGTAAACGGACAGCAGGCGGTTGGTGATGTTGGAATTGAATACCGAAACATCGGCAATCACCCATTTGTTGTTAAAACGATAGCCAAGCTGTTCGGTAATGGAATATTGGTCCTTGGGCAGTGTCGCCATGCCGGCTGGCAGCGCCGATGGCAGGGGCTGACGGAAATCGCCTTCCGCGTTCATGTAGATCTGGTGATGCTGGTTGAAACGGTAGGCAACCGCCAGATGTGGCAGCGGTGCGGTCGTGTTTTCCCCCAGCCTCGTGCCGCTGCCCAGCAGGCCGCTTGAACGGTCCCAGTAATTGGACATGACATACTTGAATCCGGCATTAACTGTCAGTCTGTCATGCAGGTATTTCGCGCTGTCCTGAATAAAAAACGAGTTCAGTTCATAGCCGGCATGGTCAGTACTGACCAGTTTTTGTCCCTGCATGTTATATAGCATCTGCTCAGAATTATCGGTTTTGGGATTCCGCCCCGATGCCATGGTCGCCATGGTTGGCGAGAATTCGGATACCGCGTTATTTTCATACCAGTAACCAAAGGTCAGGCGGTTATGGTGGTCAAGCTTGTAACTCAGCTTGGCCACGACACCGACATCAGGTGACCATCCCTGCGCGTAATAGGTGCTAAGCTGCTGCCCGTTGGCCGCAGGCGTACCATTGCCGTATTTGCATCCATTTGCGCACGCGCTCGTCGTACCAACGGTTCCCGCTGACGAGCCGTCCCAGCCAAAACCGGTGCTGAGATAGGATGTTACGTCCAAATCAAGCCTACGGTTTATGACCACATGCACCGGAGCGCTGACAAAAAACTGGTTCCAGGAATCCAGGTTGCTTTTCCAGTAATCCCCAGCATTCGCAGCCGTCGGGTTCCAACTGGCCGTCCGGTTAAAGCCTTCGCCGGTATGTTTATAATTGTAGAACTGGGCCGCCGTCGCGTAATTGTCGATGGTAAACATCGAGTTGTTCCACGAGGTAAACAGCTTGATGTATGATCCGTTATTGAAATCCTTCTGCAGCCCGAAATCCACATGTTCGCGCTGGTTTATTCCGCCGCCCATCCACTGGCGTGAATGCGTGTTGGAAAAGGACACATAGGCGCGCACACCCGAATGCCCGATATAGCCTGACTGCAGGCGAATGAATTCGCGCGACATGTTATTGGTGCCATACGAAAAATCCATCGCTCCACCACGCTTGGCGCTGGGTGTGATTGTGCGTTCATCCAGCGCACCGGCCGACGCATTGGCGGTCGGCATGTCCACCTGTGAACTGCCGGGGGTGACATTAACGCTTTCAATATTTTCTGAATCGACGTTCTGCTGCAGGTACGCCGCAAGTGAGGCTGGCGCCCCATCCAGCATCAGCCCCATATCAGCATCCGTAAAGCCACGGATAAAAATCGAACCTCCCTTGATGCCCGAAGTATCCGGCATAGCTATACTTACGCTTGGGAGGTTTTGGATTAGGTCTAGACCCGTAGATGTCGGGCTGCGCATGTCAATATACTGCTTGCCTACGCTCTGTACTGCATGGGGTTCGGTTTCAATCCTCATCATCCCGCCGCCCCCATCCCGGGCATGACGCGAAACATGCACTGCCAGTGTTTCCGGCTGGCTGGAAGCCATCTGATGCGTGGGTGCCGTGTGATGGGGCACGCCGTGGGGCTGCGGGCGAGCCGGGGGTTTGTGCACTGCCGCGGGCCGCACGGTCTGCGCACGGGCATTATGACCAAAAAAAACCGCTGTCAGCGCGACTGCTCTGACAAACGAATGTAAATAAACCCGATTCATTTATTCTTACCTTTCGGCGGCAGCGCACAAATAAGATATGTTTCCAACGACCTTTATACTATATTGATTTGTTCGCATTTGTATTTCATACAAAAGACGCAATATCCCGAATATCTGAGGATATAAAAACGATAATATATATCTTTTCTGGATCGCAATAAGATTCTAACCATATGATCAGGTTTTTAAGATCGTTGCAGAAATGGCACATTGCGTCAGGACTGACTTATCATGGAAAACTGTTTTTTTCGGTCGACTCCACGATATCCGGCCATTGCAGCGCCAAACGCGGCAGAACGGATGCCCGACCTGCCCGCCATGGTTCCACGGAGCGGGATAGGACCAGTTACTGCTTTTTTGCCAAAGACCGATTACGCTTTGCCGACGCGCCTGCGTGGCAGGAAACGGTCTGGACGCCATCTGAGGGAGATGCTCTTTTGAAACGAAAAATCATTATTGATACCGACCCGGGCCAGGACGACGCGGTTGCCCTTTTCTTGGCGCTGGCTTCACCCGAAATAGAAGTACAGGCCGTTATTGCCGTCGCAGGGAATGTGCCACTGGCGCGGACAGGTGAAAATGCCCTCCGCATTATGGAAATGGCTGGTTTCCCCCATATTCCCGTTTTCTGCGGCGCGCCACGTCCTTTACGGACAATCCAGACTACGGCTGAACACGTGCATGGTCCCACAGGGTTGGATGGGATCGACCTGTCTGTTCCGCCTGCTATGCCCCTTCAGACGCGCAATGGGATCATGTACCTGATCGAGGCTGTCCGCAATTCGGAACCGGGCGAACTGACTCTGGTCATGCTGGGCCCGCTTACGGATCTGGCCCTTGCCCTGACCCTTGCCCCGGATATTGCGGGGCGCATATGCGAGGTCGTGCTGATGGGCGGGGCATGGTCGGAATTGGGCAATATCACACCTGCGGCTGAATTCAATATCTATGCCGATCCGCATGCCGCCGATATCGTGTTCAGCGCCGGTATCCCGCTTGTGGTGCTACCATTGGATGTCACACATAAGTGCCTGACCCTGCCTGAGCGACTGGAAGCGCTGCGGGCAAATGGCAATCGCTGCTCCAACGCAGCGGTGGATATGCTTTCGTTTTCAGAACGTTTCGATCTAGCCAAATATGGCTGGAAGGGCGCGCCCCTACATGATCCTTGCACCATTGCGTGGCTGCTGAAGCCCGACATTTTTGGCGGGCGTCACGTCAATGTCAGTATCGAGACGCAAGGCAGCCTGTCGGTGGGCATGACGGTTGTGGACTGGTGGAAGGTGACAGACCGCACGCCCAATGCCCTGTTCATACGGGACGTGGAGGCCGATGCTTTCTTTGAGCTCCTGACCACGCGACTGGCCACCCTGCCCTGAGCGCACGTAACCTGGGGGTGAGCTGATGATCCGGTCCACCCGCAGGTCTTTCGGCCGGTCTGCCCGTTCGCACCGGCTGCGCAAATACGGCCCTTTTTCCCAAAGAGCCACGGTAAAGCCCGCGTTGATGACCGCCGCGTGCTGAGCGGCATCATTTTTGTCAATCGGAACGGCTTGCGCTGGCGCGATGCGCGCCGGGAATACGGTCCACATAAGACGCTCTACAACCGTTGGATGCGCTGGGACGCCATGGGGATCTTCGCCCGGATGATGGACGGTCTGGCTGCCGGAAAGGCAGAGCCCCAGACCATCATGATTGATGCGACGTATCTCAAGGCACACCGCACGGCTTCGAGCCTGCGGCTAAAAAAGGGGATCCAGGTCGCCTGATCGGTCGCACCAGAGGCGGCATGAACACGAAGCTGAATGCGATCACCGATCAGAGCGGACGACCGCTGAGCTTTTTCATGACTGCGGGACAGATCAGCGATGATACCGGTGCCGCTACCCTGCTGGACAGTCTTCCTGCAGCACAATGGATGCCGGGAGATCGCGGGTATGACGCCGACTGGTTCAGGGACGCCCTGGAAGCGAAAGGTATAAAGCCCTGCATTCCAGGACGGAAATCTCGCGGAAAACCGGTCAGATACGACAAGAGAAAATATAAACGCCGCAATCGCATCGAGATCATGTTCGGAAGGCTCAAGGACTGGCGGCGGGTTGCAACCCGCTACGACAGATGCCCGACCATCTTCTTCTCGGCCATCTGCCTCGCCGCAACCGTCATGTTCTGGCTATGAGTCCTGAGCCTAACGTCAGACCGGACGACCGATATGGAAGCCCTGCATGTAACGAAAGCCCAACGCCCGTAGCTGGTCCTGTTCAGCCTGCGTCTCCACGCCTTCGATAATGACCGTTTTGTCCAGCCTTTCACCCAGATCGGCCATAAGGCGCAGCACATCCACCGTGTGGCCATGGGTGCCCATGGTTTTAACGAAGCCACGGTCGGTCTTGATGATATCAAACGGAATGGTACCGAGATGCGAGAGCGAACTACGGCCGCCGCCAAAACTGTTGATCGCAATCCGTGCGCCTGCACCGCGCAGGGCGGCAAGGTGGCGGATGGAAGCGTCCATGTCCGGCAACAGGGCGTCCTCGGTTATTTCTAGCACGATCCATTCAGCCTTCGCGCCGGTTGCGGCCAGCAATTCGCGTACCTGTCGCGGCATGTCAGGCTGGCGAAGCTGGTTCGCGCTCAGATTGACATGGGCTGCGATTTCGTGCCCCGGCGCCTGGTCACGGTTGAAGGCCACAACATGGCGCAGCGCCTGTTCCAGCACCCAGTTGCCAATGGGTACGATCAGACCTGTTTCTTCCGCATTGCGGATAAAGGCTGCCGGATCATGCAGCACGCCGCGCCGGTCACGCCAGCGCAGCAGGGCTTCATGTCCCACCACGCGTCCAGCCTGCACATCCACGATGGGCTGGTAATGCAGCAGAAACTCGTTGCGTTCCAGCGCATTGGGCAATTCACCCTGCAGGATCAGCGCATGGTGCATGCGTGCCAGCAGGTCGGGTGTGAACAGGATGACCCGGTCGCCACCACGACGCTTGGCTTCATACATGGCGAGATCGGCATCGCGCACGATATCAGCCGAGGATTTATGATCGTGATCGGACGTGACGATGCCAATACTGGCGGAAGGCCGCAGGTGATGCCCATCAATCACCATTTCCAACTCCAGTTCCTGACAGATGCGCGCGCCGATCTTCTCAAGGGCGGCACGATCGCGCTGGCCTGTCATGATGGCGGTAAATTCGTCACCGCCCAGACGGGCGATAAAGCAGTTCTCCTCTGTATCGAACACGCGGCGCAGACGGTTGACGATCTCGATCAGGAACATGTCGCCGGCATGATGGCCGAAGCTGTCGTTCACCATCTTGAACTTGTCCAGGTCGATGAACATTACCGCATGATCGTGGCCAGTTTTCCGGTCGCGCTCCATGATGGCATCCAGCCGCGCAAGAAAAGCCTTGCGGTTGGGCAGGCCGGTCAGCGCATCATGCGTGGCCTCGTGGCGCAGGAGGTCGGCGGTTTCACGTCGTTCGAGCACATGAGACAGCTGACGCGCGATATTGGAGAACATGGCCAGCGTATAGGGATCGCTTTCGTGGCGCGAAAGGGCATCGAATTCCAGCACCATCGCCATGCGACCACTTACCATGATCGGCACCATCAGGACTGTCTGCATGCCGGTGCGGGTCCCCTCCCCCACAAGCCACAGGGGCGCTGACTCGATCTGCAAACGTGAGCAGATGCTGGGCAATAGCGCATTGTCAGGCCCGGTAGGCAGTGCACGGCCAGCAGCCGCATTCTCATGTCCGGAAAGATGGCTGGCCAGACGGAACACCCGGCCGCTGCCCTTACTGTCTGGCAACCATGCCAGTGCCATGCACCATGGCCCCATCTCGCAGGCCTGCGAAAAAGCAAAGCGGACGATGTCCTCCACCGACAGGCCACTATTGGCCTGGGCGGCAACCGCCTCCATCAAGGCCTGCTGGCGATTACGTGCATACAACTGGCTCAACCCGTCCTCAGCGATGCGTTCGGCTTCCATGCGCACTTCGCGTTCGCGCTCATAACGGCGGCGGATGCGGCGGTACAGGGCTTCATAATCCGTTACTTCTGACTTCGGTCCAGGATTGATGGTCATAGCCACTTCACCCGCAGCATGTTTTCCTTGCCAGATCCGGGTGGGAAACGCTCGACCTCAACCCTGTCGCCAAACACATCGGCCGCACCCAGCACAAAGCCCTGTGCCAGGTCGATCAGGTGGCGTTCGGAACTGTAGGTCATGTCCAGCGTGCCATCATCGTTTTCCTTCATGTGGAAATACGGACACATCGCGCCGGGATAGAGCTTTCGCACCTCGGGATGGATGATGCTGTTTACGCTCAGGATAAAGCTGCGCGAATTGGGATGCGTGCTGAACAGTTCCGGATAGCGTTGCTTGAGGATGGGCATGGCATCCCGCCCGAATCTGTGCAGCAATTCGGCCGGTGTAATACCGAGGTGCTTCGAGGCTGCCATTACCAGCGCCTGCATTTCCGCATCGGGGTAGCTGCCCAGCGAAGTATAGGCGCCGCTGACATTGGCGGCCTCTAGCAGGGTATCCCATGCTTCTGCGCCGTGGTTCTTTTCCACGACCTCTTCAAGAATATTAAAAACAATGCCCTTCATTATTTCGCAACCTCTTGTAATATATATGCATTTTAAAGATGTATCGCAGATATATATAACGATGCATTCTGATGTCACCTTATGTCTTGTATGCGTTTTATGCATACTTAAACGGTTTCACAGCAATCCTGCGGATCGTTCACTAAACAGATGACCCACATTTATGCTAATATTTCGCGGTTTTCTCTAAGTTTTGAGCCGTTACATTTGTTACAATAATAAATGTCTGGCTGGTCCATTTATATATCGAATATGTATTATATGTCTGTAATAACACGGATTTGCGATGTATTTCTTGTTCCCAAGAAGACCAGAATGGAGATGGCGATATGATCTGAAGGATGCGCGACATGAACGGATAAAGGCAGCCCATACAATTCACTACGACAAATTCAGATCCATCCTCCTCACAGCAGCACAACTTGTCCCGCAATTGTCGTGTTTAATTGACGATACCCTCAGGATATCAAATTGCGCAGAGCGCCTGCGACGGCCCCAGCGAACCAACTCGGCGAAGGCACATCCCAAAAGAAGACTCGAATCTACCCTCAAGACGTGCATGAAATAAAAAACAACGCAGCCAATTTTTGCTGCAGCAATCGCAAGATGATCTTCGAAGCTTCTCCCATTGCGGCGACCTGCATGGCCAATCCTGAGCCTAGGAGCGGGACGATTATCTCGCCCACGCCTGGCGTGCCTTCATGACAGGCATTCTGGCGACACCTGCCCCCCCGCCTGCACGTGCCATAGGGCGGCGGAAGCGACGTAAAGTAAGATTTTCCGGGATGCAGGCGGCCTGATCCATTCCCGTTTGGAAGACAGGCCGTTTTCCTGCACCGCAGTTATTTCCGCTGCTGGTCCTGCGGGGCTTTGGTATCAAACCCGCCCCCGATTGCCCTGTACATGTCAACCGATGCATCAAGGCTGGAGAGCAGCGCGGTCGTATGCGCCTGTTCGGCCTGCTGGGCCAGCACCTGTGCCGAGAGCACATCGAGCCTGCTGGCATAGCCATGTTCCAGCCGCAACTGCGTCAGTTCCACGGTTTTTTCGGCCGCTGTTTCCTTGTCCCCGTCACTCTGTTCGCGCGCGTGGGCATTGTCCTGTTCAAGCAGGGCGTCATGCACTTCCCTGAAGGCGGTGCGGATGCTCTGTTTATACAGGATGACCTGCTCGTTCTTCTCAGCCCGTGCCAGCTTGACGCCGCTGGCCGTGCGGCCAAAGTCCATCACCGGGGCCGCCATGGAGGCCGCCAGCGTCCATGACCGCGTGGTGGCACGATACAGGTTATCAATATCAATGTTGTTCACCCCCGCCAGGCTGGCCAGTGAGATGGTGGGGAAATAGGCCGCGCGCGCAAAGCCGATATTGAAATTGCTGGCGATCAGCGTCTGTTCATGCATGGCGATGTCGGGTCTGCGTTCCAGCAGGGTGGACGGGATTTCCGGCGGGGCCGGGATGGGAATGGTCAGTTCATCAATGTTTTTGCCTCGCTCCATCGCCTGTCCGATGATCTGTTCAGGTGAGCGGCCCAGCATGACGGCCAGCGCGCTTTCCGCCTTGCCGCGCTGGTCCTCCACATCCGGCAGGGCCGCCTGTGCTGCGTCACGCTGCTCGGTCACGTTCTGCACCACCAGCGCGTCCACCGCGCCCACTTCATGCTGGCGCTGCACCAGTGCCAGAAGGGTCGTCTGGGTCTCGATGGTCCGTTGCAGGATCTCGCGTTGCCGGTCCAGCGCGCGCAGGCTGAAATACAGCTTTGTAGTGGCAGCGGCGATGGACAGCCGGGCGGCCTCGTGCCCGTAACCCGCCGCCTTCACGCCCGCCTTCGCCGCCTTGCTCAGGCTGGCGTTCTTGCCCCAGAAATCGGCTTCGTAATTGAGCATGCCACCTACGAAGCCAAGGTTACTCATCTTGTGCGCAACCGGCAGTTCATCCTTGAGGTGCAGGCGGCCCATGGCATCCGCGCCTGCCACCGAGATGGAGGGCAACTGGTTGGCGAAGGCATATTTATACTGTGCCCGCGCCTGCTGCAGCTTTGACCCCGCCAGGGCAAGATCATCATTGTTTTTCAGCGCTTCGTCCACCAGCGCGTCCAGAACCGGGTCATTATAGCTGCGCCACCATGCGCCACCATCGGGCACTGTTCTGGCCTGCTGCGTGCCCCATTTATCGGGCATGGGCATCTGTGGCCGGTGATAGGTCGGCGCCAGCCACGCGCAGCCCGCCAGCAGCGCGGGCAGCAGGAGGATCGTGATGCGTTTCATCTTGTGGCTCCCTCAACCTGCGGCGATGGCGTTTCCTTCACTCTGAACCACAGCACGTATAGTGAAGGCAGGAAGATCAACGTCAGCACCGTCGCCACGGCCAGCCCGCCCATGATGACATCGGCCATCGGCCCCCAGAATACGCTCGATGCAATCGGCAGCATGCCAAGAATGGCGGCGACAGCCGTCAGCATGATGGGGCGGAAGCGGATCTTGGCGGCATTCATCACCGCATCCCATTCCGATTGCCCCAGATCCTTCTCGATCTGGATCTGGTGCACCAGAATGACCGAGTTGCGGATGATCATGCCAATCAGCGCCACCAGCCCCAGCATGGCGATGAACCCCATCGGGTGCTGGGTCAGGAACAGCGCACCCACCACCCCGATCAGGCCAAACGGGGCCACGCTGATGACCAGCGCCAGCCGCTTGAAATCCTGCAACTGGATCATCAGCACGCCCAGCATGACAAGGATCATGAGCGGGACGACGGCCACGACGGATTTCTGCGATTTCGCACTTTCTTCCACCGTGCCACCCACCGCGACGTGGTATCCTGATGGCAGGCTGGCATTGAACGCCGCGATTTTCGGGGCCAGCGTGCCAACGGCGGTATCCGCCTGCACCCCGTCGCGGAGCTGCGCCTGTATGGTCAATGTCGGCAGGCGGTCGCGCCGCCAGATCAGGGGATAGTCCTCGGCGTATGAAATACTTGCCACGGTGGACAATGGCACCGTCTGGTCATTGGGCAGGCGGATGTCGAGGTTGCGCAGGTCCTCGATCGACAGGCGCTGGGCATGGTTGGCGCGCAGCACCACATCGACCAGATAGATGCTGTCGCGCACCTGCGTTGCGGTCACGCCGGTCACCGCCGAATTGATGGCCAGCGCGATCGCGCCTGACGACAGGCCCAGACGGTGCGCCTCGTCCTGCCGCACGTCGATCTTCAGCTTGCGCGCCGGGTCGCCCCAGTCGAAATTGACCATGTGCAACTGGTTGCTGTCGGCCATGATCTTCGCCACGTCATGCGCGTAATGCCACACCCGGTCTGGGTCACGGCCGGTCACGCGGTACTGCACTGGCCAGCCCACCGGTGGCCCGAGTTCCAGCGGGAACAGCCCATGCACCACGTCGGGCATGTCGCGGCTCAGTGCACCATCCAGCCGCTTGCGCAGGCGGTCACGCGCCACGGCACTTTTGGCGACGATGACGGTCTGGGTAAAGAAGTCGTTGGGCAATTGTTCATTGAGCGACAGGTAAAAGCGCACGGCCCCGCGCCCGACATAGGAACTCCAGTGATCGATATCGGGATCATTACGCAGGATGGCATCCAGCCGGCGCGAGACATCCGCCGTCGCCTTGATCGATGCCCCCTGCCGCAGCGACAGGTCAACCAGCAGTTCCGGCCGGTCGGATGCAGGGAAGAACTGCCGGGGCACCAGTGGGGACAGCACAATGGCCACGACCAGTGCGGCAAGGCTGGCCAGCACGGTGGCACGCGGCCTACGCATGGTGAACAGCAGCGCGCGGCTGAACACGCGCAGCAGCCGTCCTTCCGGCGGGGCATGGGGTGCTGCCGCCGGGCGCTGCTTCAAAATGGTCACACCCACCAGCGGCGCGACCAGGACGGCGACAAACCACGACGCGATCAGCGCCATGCCCACCACGGCAAACAGGGAGAACGTGTATTCCCCCGCCACACTTTTCGCGAATCCTACCGGGATGAACCCTGCCACGGTCACAAGGGTTCCGGTCAGCATAGGGAACGCGGTGGAGACATAGGCATAGGTCGCGGCCCGCGTCAGGGTCCAGCCCTCCTCCAGCTTGCTGACCATGCTTTCCACCGTAATCATGGCGTCATCGACCAGCAGGCCGAGTGCTATGATCAGCGCTCCGAGCGAGACGCGCTGCAGGTCGATGCCGAACAGCTTCATGCACACGAACACCACCGCCAGCACGAAGGGAATGCAGAACGCCACCACCGTGCCCGCGCGCCCGCCAAGGCTGAGGAAGCTTATGCCCAGCACGATGGCGATGGCCTCGAACAGGGCTTCGGTAAAGTCTCCCACCGCGTCATGCACTACCTTGGGCTGGTTGGCGACCAGATGCGCCTCGATGCCGATGGGCATGCGGGCGTGCAGTTCGGCCATTTTTGCAGTGATGTTCTTTTCCAGTTCCAGCACGTTGCCGCCGCTGCGCATGCTGAGCGCCAGCCCGATCGCATCCTGTCCGCCCACGCGGAACATGGTCTGCGGCGGGTCGGAATAGGTGCGGGTAATGGTGGCGATATCACCTAGCCGCACCTTACGGCTGCCGGCATAGACCGTGACATTGGCAATGTCCTGTACCGACCCGAACTGCCCGGTGGGCTGGACCTGTATCTGCTCGCGCCCTGTATCGATCACGCCGGATGGCACCGTGGCGTTCTGCGCCAGCAGGGCGGCCGCGATCGTGGCCCCGTTTATGCCCAGCCGGGCCAGATGGTGGGTGGAGAAATCGACATAGATCTTCTCATCCTGCGCGCCCAGAGTGTCGATCTTGGCTACGTCGGGTACATGCAGCAGTTCGTCGCGCACCGTCTCGACATAATCGCGCAGTTCACGATGGGAAAAGCCGTCGGCGGTAAAGCCGTAGATGATGCCGTAGGTATCGCCGAACTCGTCATCAAAGAACGGGCCGACCGTGCCCTGCGGCAACTGCGCCTTGATGTCACCTACCTTCTTGCGTACCTGGTACCAGATATCCGGCACTTCCGCCTTGGGCGCGCCGGAGAGCAGGTTGACAAAAATCGTGGTCTTGCCTGCCAGCGTATAGCTTTTGACGTAATCGAGGTCGGGTGTTTCCTGCAGTTTCTTCTCGATGCGTTCGGTCAACTGATGGGTGGTTTCTTCCACCGACGCACCGGGCAGGAACGCCTCCACCACCATGGTCTTGACGGTAAAGGGCGGATCTTCATTCCGGCCCAGTCTGAAGTAGGACTGGATACCGGCCACGCCAATCAGGATCATGAAGAACAGGACCAGCGCACGATGACGGATGGACCAGTCGGACAGGTTTATGCCCCCCGGGGCGCGTGGCTCAGGGGCGGACATCGGCTTCATCCAGCAGGCTGACCTTTTCTTGCGGATACAGCGCCTGCACGCCCGCCGTCACCACCCGGTCCCCGGCGTTCAGGCCGGAAGCGATCACCACGTCATCGGTGGCATAACGGGTAATGGTAACGGGGCGCAGGAAGACACGCAGCGTGTCGGGGGCCACGATCCAGACGGCGGGCTTGCCGTCCTGTACCGCAAGGGCTGCGGGCGGCAGATGAACGGCCGGTGTCGATGGCACGGACAGGCGGCCCGTCACCACCGCGCCCAGCGGCATCATGTCGCGCGTGGCGCGTAGCAGCGCCTTGGTATGATAAGTGCGGGTCAGCGGATCGGTATCGGGCGCGATTTCATAGATCGCGGCAGGTGCGCAGGTAGCAGGCGCTGCGTCCAGGCACACCTTCATGGTCATGCCTACGGCCAGACGGGACTGCGCCAGGGCCTCGGGCATGTCGAACTGCGCGTCCAGCCCGTCACCTGCCGCCATGCGCAGCACGGGTTGGCCCGCGGCCACCACCTCGCCTGCTTCCACCAGCCGGTCGATCACGATGCCGTCCTCGGGCGCCATCAGGCGGGTATAGCCAAGCTGTTCCTGCGCCACGCGCACCTGCGCCTGTGTCGCCTGCACCTGATCCTGCGCAGTTTTGTAGCGGCGCACCGCGTCATCATAATCGTTGCGTGAAATGGCCTCCACCGGCAGTAGGGCTGCGGCCCGCTGCTTCAGGGGGGCAGCCTGTTCCAGTGCCGCTTTTGCCGTGGCGTTTTCCGCCAGCGCCGTGCGCAGCGTCTGCTGTGGCACCGTGTCATCCAGCCGTGCCAGCACGTCCCCCGCATGTACGACGCTGCCTGCGGACACGGAACGTTCCACCACCTTGCCGGGCAGGCGGAAAGCGAGGTTGATGGACTGATGGGCGGCGACCTGCCCTGTCACCACCTCGCCACTTGCGTTGGATATGGGTTCGGCAATGACGGAGCGGACGGGGCGGATTTCCTCCACCGGCGCCTTCTTGTGGCAGGCTGAGAGCAGAAGTAGCAGGCAGAGCAGGATCAGGCCAGGATAACTCCCCGGTTTTTTAGTGGCGGGCATGACCTGCGGGGCTGGCGGTGCGCTACCTTTCCCCTGCGCTACAGGATGAAAAATGGTGGCGAGGAAGGTGGGATGTTGCACATGGCCCACGCCTTCGCTGCCAGTATGTCTGGTTTGCATGGATACCGACCACTCCCAGTCATTTCCGGAACCCGGCGGCATGACGCAGCCGTTACGGGCTGTATATATACGAGACCGTATCGTATTTCAACGATGTTCGGGCGCGACCTTGTGGCCTCTGATGAGATGGCAGCAAAAGGGCCGGACGATCCGATGGAGGAAAAGACAACGCCAGGCCATCTATGTAGCGAAAGCGCGCTGAAAATGGTGCCGGGCCAGATTGAAACGGCGGTGGCCTATGGCGCGCGCCCCCTCGCCTCGTCCGGTCAGGAAACAGGCAGTAGACAGAAAAGAGACGACCGGTCTAATTTTTGTCTGGACATGCCGACCAGTCACCCGTATATAGACTTCCATGAAGATCGCAGAGAAACATCGCGCTGCCCGGCAGCACATTCTGGAAGCGGCCCGGCCGCTTATCGGCCAGCGTGGTTTCTCGGCCGTTGGTCTGGCGCAGATACTTGATGTCGCGGGCATTCCCAAGGGGTCGTTCTACCATTACTTCGAATCAAAGGAAGCCTTTGGCGAGGCCCTGCTCCAGACCTATATCGACGATTACCTGATAAAGATGGATGACATCCTGGGAAACGACGATGAGAACGCTGCACAGCGGATCACCCGCTACTGCCAGTTCTGGCGCGATACCCATATCGAAGGCCAGATCGGCAACAAATGCCTGATCGTAAAGCTTGCGGCCGAAGTATCGGACCTGTCCGAACGGATGCGCGCCATTCTGGATGTTGGCACCCGTACTGTCATTGACCGGATCAGTAAAGTCATTGCCACAGGACAGGAAGAGGGATCGATTGGCAGTACACAGCCCGCGCTGATGCTGGCGGCGTCCCTTTACCAGCTCTGGCTGGGGTCAACGCTTATGGTGAAGATCACCCACAGTTCTCCGCCGTTTGATCATGCCTGGGAGGCAAGCAGGCGGCTTCTGGAAATCTAGCGTGCCGGACATGCCGCCAGCGGCCTGTTCCACGATTTTAATAGATGACCGGTCTAATAGAGACGACCGGTCCAATAGGTGCAAAAATGCAGAATTTCGAATTCTACAACCCCACGCGGGTTCTGTTTGGCAAAGGCATGATTGCCCGTCTTGATGAACAGCTATCGCCCGAGGCCCGCGTGCTCGTTCTGTATGGTGGCTCCAGCGCCGAACGCAGCGGCACGTTGAATGAGGTCCGTGCGGCCCTGGGCAACCGGACCTTCCGTGAGTTTGGTGGCATTGAAGCCAACCCGACTTATGAAACCCTGATGAAGGCCGTGGCCATGGTGCGGGCGGAAAATCTCGATTTTCTGCTGGCCGTGGGTGGCGGCTCGGTCATGGACGGCACCAAGTTCGTGGCCGCCGCCGTGCCGTATGAAGGCGAGCCGTGGGATATTCTGGTCAGCAAGGGAGAAGCGGCAAAGACGGCACTGCCGCTGGGCACCGTTGTCACCCTGCCCGCCACCGGGTCCGAAATGAACTGCCTGAGCGTGATCTCGCGCCAGTCCACGGGCGACAAGCTGTTGTTTTCCAACCCGCTGGTCTATCCGCGCTTTTCAGTGCTGGACCCCATGCGCACCATGAGCCTGCCGATGAAGCAGGTCATCAACGGTGTCGTGGACTCCTTCGTGCATGTGATGGAGCAGTACATGACCTATCCGGTCGATGGCATGGCGCAGGACCGCTTTTCCGAAGGGCTGCTGTCCAGCCTGGTGGAAATCGGGCCACGTATCATTGCCACGCCAGACGATTATGACCTGCGCTCCAACCTCATGTGGGTTGCAACCCTGGCGCTGAATGGCCTGATCGGTGCGGGCGTGCCGCATGACTGGACCACGCACATGATCGGTCATGAGATCACGGCGAAATACCACATCGACCATGCCCGCACGCTGGCCATGGTATTCCCTGCCCTGCTGAAGGTACGCCGCGCCGAAAAGCGCGCCAAGCTGCTGCAGTATGCCGCACGGGTGTGGAACCTGACCGAAGGCACGGAAGACGAGCGGATCGATGCCGTTATCCGCAAGACCGAAGAGTTCTTCGAAAATCTTGGCGTGCCGACCCGCCTGTCTGCTTACGATATCGGGGCGGAAGGCATCAACGATCTGGTCAGGCAGCTTGAAGATCACGGCATGACCCATCTGGGTGAAAACGGTGATGTCACGCTGGATGTCAGCCGCCGCATCCTTGAGGCCGCCGCCTGATCCATACCGAAAGTTTACCCGGGATACGGTCCCAGACCGTATCCCGACCCCAACTGGCTGAATAAAGAGACAGATATCCAAAATGGCTTACGCATCAACCAATCCCTATACCAACGAAGTTGTCGCCACCTTCCCCGATGCTACGGATGCGGAAGTACAGACCGCACTGGCCGAAGCGCATGCCGCTTTTGAAAGCTGGCGTGACACGTCCTTTGCCGACCGGGCAAAGGTCATGAACGCGGCGGCCGCCATCCTGCGCCGCGACATTGACAAATATGCCCGCCTTGGCACGCTGGAAATGGGCAAGCTGTTCGAGGAGTCAAAGAAGGAAGTCATTCTTTCCGCCGAGATCTTCGAATACTATGCCAACCACGCCGAAGAACTGCTGAAGCCGGAAATCCTGCCCGTCGCCAACCCGGCGGAAGGCAAACCCGTTCTGGTTCACGAACCGCTGGGCATCGTGCTGGCGATCGAACCGTGGAACTTCCCCTTCTATCAGGTCGTGCGCATCATCGCGCCGCAGCTTTCGGCCGGTAATGCCGTGTTGCTCAAGCACGCATCCAACCTGCCGCAGTGCGCTGCAGCCTTTGATACGCTGATGGCCGAAGCGGGCCTGCCCAAGGGTCTGTTCCGCAACCTGTATGCAGCCCGCCCCCATACCGCCATGATCCTGAACGACCCGCGTGTGTGTGGTGTCGCCCTGACGGGTTCGGAAGGGGCTGGCACCGTGATTGCCGGCATTGCAGGCAAGGCGCTGAAAAAGGCGACCATGGAACTGGGCGGTGCGGATGCCTTCATCGTTCTGGATGACGCCGATGTGGAAAAGGCAGCCCGCTGGGCAGTGATCGGTCGCCACTGGAATGCCGGTCAGGTCTGTGTTTCGGCCAAGCGCCTGATCGTGGCGGATGCGGTTTATGACCAGTTCCTTGCCCTGTACAAGGAAGGTGTTGCCGCCCTGAAGGCCGGTGACCCGAAGGACCCGTCCACAACCCTTGCCCCCCTGTCGTCACAGGCCGCGGCAGACGACCTGCGCGATCAGGTTACGCGGGCGATGGACCTTGGGGCGAAGGTTGAAATCATCGGTGCGCCGGTGCCCGAACAGGGCGCGTTTTTCCAGCCGCTGCTGATGTCCAACCTTGATGGGAAGAATGCGGCCCGTCACTGGGAATTCTTTGGCCCCGTAACCCAGATCTACCGTGCAAAGGACGAGGCGGACGCCATCCGCATCGCCAATGACTCCCCCTACGGGCTGGGTGGCTCGGTTTTTACCCGGGACGAGGCACGCGGTGCACGTGTGGCACGCGCCATTCGCACAGGCATGGTGTTCATCAATCATCCGCTGTCGCCGAAGGCCGACCTGCCGTTCGGTGGTATCAAGAACTCGGGCTATGGCCGTGAACTGATTGGTCTTGGCATCAAGGAGTTCATCAACCACAAACTGATCAATGTGGTCGATATCGACGCGGCGTTCTGACGAAACAGGCGAGGCCGAGCACAATGATGCGTGCCCGGTCTCGCCCACAATGGGAAACGGCCATAAAGAAGTAGGCTGTACCAATCTTTATTGCGAGCGGATCGAAGCAGGGCATAAGTCTTGGTCCGGATCGTTTTTTCTGACATAGACCGATGCGCCTTACCTCATGCGCTGGCAGGCTGATCCGGATCGCCCGTTTAAGGTCCTGCATCTTTATCTGGGGCTTACTCTGGTCAACCGGGCTGCCTGATCGTTAGGGCTTAATTCCTCCCGACCCTTCATGCGTGACATTTCCGGTGTTCAGGACGCATTCATATCTGGCGTGCTGATAGGCCTGACTGCAGGGATCCAGACACCTCACTCGGCCAGTTCTCTATTTGTGAACGGACTTCTGGAAAGCCTGACCGTCCACCTTCTACGCCATTATGCAAATGCGCCTGAAGTGACAAGGGGAATGGTGGTGGCCGGCAGCGGCATCTGTCCGGCGAACGAGACGCCGTTTATCAGGAACATCATCATCGCAGATACTGAAAAGGCGGGCACGCGGAATAGCCGCAGATCGATCAGCGCATGATCGCCCTTTTGCCGCGCGGAGTGGAAATGCAGGATGAACAGCGGCAGCGCCGCCCGTCCGGGGCGGTCTGCCGCACATGGTCGGTGCCGTACAGGAACGCGATCAGCGCGGAAGTCCGCAGCCCGAAGGGCAGGTTAAGCAGAAAAATCCATCGCCATGACGCGACCGAGAGGATTGTGCCTGCCACGGCGGGCCCGAGAAGCGGGGCGAGCAGGACCGGCAGGGCGACGGCTCTCGCGGCCCTTGGCATGTGTCTGTTGGCCACGCGGGCGACCGCCATCTGCGCCATGGCAGCAAGCAACCCGCCTGATTTCCCCAAAGCGCTGGTGACGGAAAGGATCCATCACCCGAACGATACAGGAAAGCTGGCGAAGCGCATTGGAATATTGAAATTCTTCAGAACAGGATAAGGTTCCTTCTCTCATCCCGCACGCAGAGTGAAACGGGTGATCTCGGATGGCCTGCCCAGCCGGAGCGCGAAGCCCGGCCACAGTCCGGTCCCGTTGCTGACGTAAAGCGTCATGTTCCCCAGATCATAGCGGCCTGAAACAAATCCGTTATTGCCGCGTGCAACAAGACGGTCGAGGCCAACAATCATCCCGCCATGCGTATGGCCCGACAGTTGCAGGGCAACACCCTGTGCGGCAGCTTCACGCGCATCACCGGGCTGGTGATCGAGCAGCACGACGGGGGCACCGGCAGGAATACCCGCAAGGGCCGCAGCCAGATCGGGACCGGCCTGTCCATGCCCGGGTGCCGACCGGTCGGTAACGCCTGCAATGACCAGTCCGGCCCCTCCCCTTGAAATCACCACATGGCGGTTCAGCAACATGTGAAAGCCCAGTTCTGACAGGTGCTGCATCCACTCGCCATAATCGAAGAAATATTCATGGTTTCCCGGGATCGCCAGAACACCGTTCGGCGCATGCAGCCCCGCAAGCGGTGCCACGTCGGCACGGCGCATGGCCACCGAGCCGTCAATGAAATCGCCCGTCACGACAATCATGTCGGCCCCGGCCGCGTTGGTACGCTCCACGACTGCCCTTGCCCATCGGGCGGGAAACAGCCGGCTGATATGCATGTCGGTCAACTGAACCAGCCGATAGCCGTCAAATGCTGGCGACAGGCCGGGAATGGTCACGCTTACATCCCTGACTGGCGGCACACGCAGCGCATTGGCAACGCCGATGGCGGAAAGCATCCCGGCAAGGCCACCCACGGCCGCCCGCGCCGCGACCGAGATACGCACCGGCTGCCACGTTACCAGCGCAACCAGCAGCGCACCAATATCAAGCGCGATCTGGAACAGCATGAGAAATGCGATCGCCCCGAATGCCCAGTTGAACAGGATGACAACAGGCCGGGGAAATTCTGGCGCGAAGACCGAACCCGAGGAAAGCCGGGACCAATAGTGGTAAAGTGCGGCCACGACCACCAGTGCCGCAGCAATCACCTTCAGCCCCAGCGGAAGCGGTAACGGCCAGAGCCAGTTCAGGATCACGACAAGAAGGGGCAGGCCGAAAACAACAAGGCGCATTCAATATCCTCGCACGGAAGCGCAGGGAGACATCTTCCATCCCCCTGCGTCCAGGCCATTCATATCGGTAAACTGTCTGTCGGGGCGTCAGGAACGTCCATTATGCCACAAACAGGAACAGGGGTGACTCAGGAGAATTTTTCCCCGACCATTTCCTCGCTTTTGGCCCACAGCGCCTCGGCATGCACGGGATCTAATGCATAGGCCCGCACGCCCGCACTGACCAGACTGATCGGCTGGTCATCGGGCACGACCGGGCTTACGTGGCAGTCTTCGCAGTAATGACCGCCGACGGCATCAGCCGCCCCCACTACGCCTGCCCAGACTGCCGTGGCCGCCCCCTGCGGAATGGTCTTGAACTGGAACGGTGGCTTGCCTTCCGCCGCAGCCTGTTCATTGATCCGCGCCACCATCGCCTCAATGCCACCTGCAGGCATGTAACGCGTCAGCTCGGTCAGGATTCCACCCGGATGCACCGCTGTTGCGCGTACGCCGCGCGTGCGGTGCCGTGCGTCAAAGGCGACGGCAAACAGGATGTTGGCTGTCTTGGAACGGCCATAAGCGATGAACGGATCATACGGCGTATGCTCGAAATTCGGGTCCTTCAGGTCAACATCCGCAAAGCGATGTCCGGCCGAGGATACGTTGACCAGCCGGGCACCGGCGCGCATCAGCCCTGCAATGCGGTTAACGAGGACAAAGTGTCCCAGATGATTGGTGCCGAACTGCGTCTCGAACCCGTCCTTCGTATGGCCGAATGGCGTGGCCATTACGCCCGCATTGGCGATCACCAGATCGAACGGAAGGCCAGTTGCGTTCAGTTGATCGGCGCAGGCGCGGACACTACCCAGGTCCGCGAGGTCCAGGGCGACCAGTTCGAAGCGTCCGTCTCCACGCGCCGCGTCCGCACGGACCTGCGTGGTGGCCTGCTCTGCTTTTTCCAGATTGCGCGCGGCACCCACCACATGGGCACCATGGGCCGCAAGGGCGCGTGCGGTTTCAACGCCCAGACCGGCAGAAACACCGGTTACAAGCACGCGTTTGCCCTTCAGCGATACGCCGGAGAGGACATCTTCCGTTGTCGAGCTTGCGCCAAAAGTCTGTGTCATGGGGGAAACTCCCTGAAAGGATGCATCCGTTTTTTGCCGAAATGGCCTGCGGGATGTTATATGGAGTGTGGCTCCGCTTGATATATGCGGAGGTATGCTCCGTTTAACAAGAGGAAAACCGGTGACCGACGAAAAAAAGCCGCGCCGCCGACCGCGCAGCGATGGACAGCGCAACAGGACAAACCTGCTGAACATGGCCAAGGCAGCCTTTACGGCGGGGGAAGTCGATATTCCGCTGGATGAGATCGCCCGCCGTGCGGGCGTGGGGATCGGCACGCTTTACCGCCATTTTCCCAATCGCGATGCGCTGATCGAGGCGGTCTATCGCGCTGAACTCGACCGCCTTGCCGATGCGGCACCAGTCCTTGCCGCGCAGCATCCGCCGGTGGAGGCGCTGCGGGCGTGGATGCGGCTGTTTGTTGACTATATTGCCGCCAAGCTGGTGATTGCCCCTGCCCTCAACGGCCTGGCAGGCGGCACGGGCGCACTTTATGCCCAGTCCGGCACGGTCCTGCAGGGTGCGATCGACGGGCTTGTGGCAGCCGCCGTTGCCAGTGGCGACATCAGCACGGATATCGAGCCAGTTGACCTGCTCCGCGCCTTGGCAGGGGTCTCGAACTACGCCGCCGGCCCCGGTTGGGAGACCAGTGCGAAGCGTCTGGTCGATATTCTCATCGCCGGGTCACGGACATCGGCATCGTAATCAGGCGGGAGTGTTCTGGCGGGCGGAACGACCGTTGCGCTGCGTGACGGATATAGTCCTGCCGCCATTCCTTGCGGAAACGTCCCGTCTGCTGTAACGCTCAGACCCCGCGAAAAACGACGGTCCATGGCCCACTTTCAGGCCCCAAGGCTGTCGCACATACGTCCTTCATGCCGTGGCATGATTGGCCAGCGTCTCCGAAAAACACAGCCCGCATTGGCAGATGCCGATGCGTTACATGGAGCGCGATCATGCGACGGACCATTGCGATCATCGGGGCTGGCCCTGGTGGCCTGATCCTTGCCCGTATCCTGCACCTGCACGGGATCGAGGCCACGGTCTACGAGGCCGAGACGTCGCCTGCCGCCAGAAAACAGGGCAGTCTGCTTGATATCCACGAACATAACGGCCAGCGCGCGCTGAAGGCGGCGCGCCTGCATGATGATTTCCGCCACCTTGTCCGGCCAGGTGAGGATGCAAAGCGCATTGTGGACAGGAACGGGACCATCCTGTTCGACCGGTCGGGGCAGACCCTGTCCCCGCGCCCGGAAGTTGACCGGGGTGAACTGCGCCGCATGCTGATCGCTTCCCTGCCCCCTGCTGCGATCCGGTGGGGCTATAAGGTCATGTCTGTATCGCTAGTTGCCAACGGCCAGCATGAGATTGTTTTTGCCAATGGTGCCAGAACCACAGCGGATCTGCTTGTCGGTGCAGATGGTGCCTGGTCGAAAGTCCGTCCGCTTCTCACCCCTGCCCGGCCCGTCTATTCAGGCACCTGCTTTATCGAGATTGCCTGCCCTGTTGCCGATAGACACCGCGCGGTGATCGGCACAGGCACCCTAATGGCAGTGGCACCGGGCAAGGGCATCATCGTGCATCGCAATGCCGATGGAAGTGTGACGGGATATGTGGCGCTGAACCGGCCGGAAACATGGGTAAGATTGGTTGATTTCAGCAATGTCAGCAAGGGATTAGGTATTATTGCACGGCAGTTTACGGGCTGGGCATCACATCTGACGCGCTTCATTACCGACAGTAATGCCGATCCAGCGATCCGCCTGATCCATGCCCTGCCGCCCGGGCTGCGGTGGCCGCATCGACCCGGCGTGACCCTGATCGGCGATGCCGCACATCTCATGTCCCCGTTTGCGGGTGAAGGGGCCAATCTTGCCCTGTATGACGGCGCGGAACTCGGCCAATCGCTCATCGCCCACCCCGATGACATGAACGCGGCCGTGGCGGCCTATGAGGCGGCACTTTTTCCACGAAGCCACGCAGTGGCGCGCCGGTCCGCGCAGAATCTGGACCTGTTTTTTGGACCGGATGCACCCGCCAGTGTGGTCGATCTGTTCGACCAGTTCGCGTGAGTGATACGTTCCTTCAGGGGACAGGCAGATTACAGATCCAGCGGGCATGACAACAGGTAACACCTGTCAGGCATCGTTCCGTGCGACCCAGACGTTACCATCCTTGACGTATTTACGCTTCACTGCCGCCCACGCAACGCGATTGGCCGCTTCCCCGGGGTCTTCACCTTTCGCGCCATATTCGGTCCAGGCATTGTTGAATGCGGCCCGGAAAATTTCCTGGGCATGGGTGGGCAGGTGCAGACGGACCCGGTCTGGTAGATCGTGGATTGATGAGTAAGGCATCAGGTCACTCCATTGGTCAGGATTTCATCTGTCGCGCACAGACCTGTCGGGGGGAACCATCAGGTCATACCATGGTGGGTCGGTTGCAATCCCTGTGCTGAAGCAGGTCAATCCGGACAGTTTTCGTGGTTTGCAGGCAGTTATGCCGAAAATGACCTATCGTGGAGGAAGTTGCCTGTGCCCGGCGATGCAACGCCATGCCACGCGCGCAATACATGCTGATATTATCCCAGAAGTCCACTCCTGCAATAACTGTCAATAATCTCGTCGAACAGTGCAATATCAGCGCGGCTTCTGGCCATAAGCTGCGCACCGGACACTGCGGCAAAGATGGCAGAGGCCCAGCCCGTGTTGTGTGGAGATGCCTGATCGATCGCGGATAGAACCGTATCCAGCCATGCGACATTGATATCGGCAAAAGTCTGGACCTCATGCCTGACGGCATCAGGCAGATCCGCATATTCCGCGCTCATGAAACTGCACAGGCACAGGCGGTTGCCGTCTTCGAGCGATCGGCGGAACATTTCAGGATAACGGCGCAGGCATAGGCGGGGATCGGGGGTTTCTGCCTGCATGGCATCAAGTGCGGCCCTGATATCCTCCCAATACCGCCGCGCAACCGCAGCACCCAGATCGGCCTTGCTGGGGAAATGATAATAGATACTGGCCGCCTTGATGCCGACTTCCTTTGCCAGGTCACGGAAATTCAGGCCGTTATAGCCATGCATCTGTGCGGCCCGCCTTGCGGCTGTCAGGATGGCCTCCCTTGAACTGGAACTTATCGTCATGCTCATCATCTGCCTGTGACTTACCTACCAAGTGATAGATAGACGTTGACGGCTGGGATTTGAAGTCATACTCTTCGCCTACCTACCATTTGGCAGGTAGATAAACGACACGACGCCCGATACCCTCACGTCTGATGGCAACGAGGTTACGCCCATGAAAATCTATGACTGGCCCACCGGCCCCTATCCGGCCCGCGTACGGATTGCCCTGGCTGAAAAAAACCTCCTGTCTGATGTCGAATTCGTGCCGGTCAACCTGTGGAAAGGCGAACACAAAAAAGCTGACTTTCTCGCCAAAAATTATTCCGGAACCCTGCCGGTCCTCGAACTTGGGGATGGCACCTGCCTTGCTGAATGCACGGCCATCACGGTCTATCTCGATGCACTGGTGGGAGAACCCACGCTGACCGGCCGAACGCCGCTTGAGAAAGGCGTAATCCACATGATGACAAAACGCGCCGAGATCGAGATGCTGGATGCGATCAGCGTCTATTTTCATAATGCGACACCCGGTCTCGGCCCCGATGTAGAACGTGACCAGAACCGGGAATGGGGATTGCGCCAGCGGGACCGGGCGCTTCGCGGGATGCATTATCTTGATGCGGTTTTGAGAAAGCAGCCGTTCATTGCGGGTGATGCTTTCTCGATGGCGGATATCGCCGTCATCGGGGGTTTCATATTCGCTGCAGCCGTAAAATTGCCTGTTCCGCAGGAAAGCGAGGCCCTTCTCGCCTGGTATGCCAGAATGCAGGAACGCCCGAGTGTGCGGACGCAACTGGCCATTGTGCCGCCGCCTCACTGAATGACGCGCACACCAGCGCCGACGGGTTGACAGCATGCAGGGCCGCCGGGGGGGCAACCTCAGGGCTTCCAGCGCCGTAGGATGAGGGATGCGTTAATGCCGCCAAAGCCAAACCCGTTCGAGATGGTGGGGTCGAATCTTGCTAACCCGCACAAATTCGTCACAAGTCCAATACACCTTCGAAGCCGTCCCGACCTGAGATGCCTATTATCCCGAATGCGGGCATCCTTGCTGGCAGTTCCCCTTTTTCAGGCGACCTCTCCCCTGATGGCGTCAGTCCGTCATAAGCACGGCATATGTCATCTCCAGATAGGTTTAAAATAAATTAGTCGGGTACGGCCAGTGTGCACCCATTCATTCGTTGGCGTTACCGGAAACACGCCACACAACACCGCCCACATCGTCTGCCACCAGCAATGCGCCCGACCTGTCAATCGTGAAGCCGACCGGTCGACCATGCACATGCGCTTCGTCGGCTGTCAGGAAACCCGTAAGCACATCAACCGGCGGTCCGGACGGCTTCCCATCGGCGAACGGCACATAGATGACCTTGTAGCCACTCTTGGGCCGCCGGTTCCACGATCCATGCTGTGCCACGAACATCCCGTGACGCCAGGCGTCCGGAAGTTGGGTGGCATCCTGGGAAAACGCAATGCCAAGGGAGGCCGTATGCGGGCCAAGCGCGTAATCCGGCGCAATCGCCTGCGCCACAAGGTCCGGTCGCTGTGGCGAGACCCGTGTGTCAACGTGCTGGCCGTAATAGCTGTAAGGCCAGCCATAGAATGCGCCTTCCTTGACCGATGTGATATAGTCGGGGACGAGGTCGCTACCGATTTCATCGCGCTCGTTGACCGCCACCCACAGGGCACCGCTCTCCGGCTCAAAGGCCAGCCCGTTCGGGTTACGCAGCCCGGTTGCATAGGGCGTCAGCTTTCCCGTGCTCAGATCGAGCCGGTCGATCCGTGCCCGACCTTCTTCGACGTCCATCCCGTTATCGGCGACATTGCTGTTGGACCCGACGGTCACATACAGGAAACGCCCGTCCGGGCTGGCGAGCAGATTTTTTGTCCAGTGATGGTTGTAGCCTGCTGGCAGATCCACAACCTTGGTTCCCGGCGCATCAATCCGCGTGTCACCGTCATGATAGGGAAAACGAAGGATTGCGTTGGCATTGGCGACGTAAAGATCATTGCCTACCAGCGCCATGCCGAAAGGCGAATAGAGATGGTCGAGGAACACCGTGCGGGTATCCGCTGACCCATCGCCCCTGGTGTCGCGCAGCAGGATGATCCGGTTCGGGCTGGCCTCCCCCGCGCCAACCTTGCCCATCACGAACCCTGCAATGCGGTTTTTGAGTGTCTGGACATCCGTTTGGGGCGAATTGCTCTCGGCCACCAGAATATCGCCATTGGGTAACCGATAAAGCCATCGGGGATGGTCGAGACCCTTCGCATAGGGCGTAACCGCCAGACCCTGAGCGGGTGTGGGTACCTTCCCCTCCGCCCAACCCACGGGCGTCGCGACATTGACGGTCGGAAACAGGGTATGGTTGGGCTGCGGCAGATCAGGGTGCGGGCCTGTTCCTGCCGTTACGGGAAGAGATGCATTTTCCGGACGCAGGACGAGTTCCCATGTCGCTGCACCGAGCACTGCCAGTCCGATCACTCCGGCACTGCTCCAACGTATCCATGTCTTCATGCTATTCTCTCGGTTCCATGTTACCCGGCAAAACCCTGCGGTCCGTGCTATGATTCGGCGCCGCCCTCTGGCAGGACAAAGCCCAGTACCTCTGCAAGATGGGCACGGTAGCGCGCGACGGTCCGATCAACCGCCGGTTCTTTCATAACGTTTGACGCAAGATACGTTGCAAGCGGTGCCATGCCCAGGAACTGGTTGGCCTTGTGGAAAGGGAAATAGACCGCATCAATCCCCTTCCCTTCAAAGAACTGTGCCGGATCGACAAAGGCTTCTTCCGGGGCGTTCCATGTCAGGGAAAGCATGTAATGCTTCCCCTGCAGCAGGCCGCCTGAACCGTATTTACGCTCAGGATGGGAACGGCTGCGCCCATCGTTGGCATAAAGCGTGCCATGACCGGCGGTGAAGACTTCATCAACATACTTCTTGACCGTCCACGGCGCGCCCATCCACCAGCCCGGCATCTGGTAGATGACCAGATCCGCCCACAGGATATTCTCGACTTCTGCCTGAATATCGTAGCCAGCATCGATTTTTGTCTGTCGTGTATTGAAACCCGCGTTCGACAGGACCGCAAGGGCGGCGTCATGCAGCGTATCGTTCAGACGACCATGAGAATGGGCAAAAGCCTTTCCACCGTTCAGAAGGAGAATATTTTTCATCGTAATAGTGTCCTGCAAAAGCATCCCGGATACGACTGATCAGGATTGAGAACCATTGTCCGGAAGCATTTTCAATATGACGGCGCCTTGGCCGTACAAGCGGCATCTGTTCCCTACGGAACATGATGAACTTGACAGGCTTTGATAATCCGTTGCTTCTCCACAGCACTTGTGAACCTGTTTCATCAAAGAGGCGCTGATGGATAACCGGATTGGCGAAATGCAGATGTTTCTGCGTGTCGTGGAAAGCGGCAGTTTTTCCGGGGCAGCCCGCCTGTCGATGACAACGCCCCCGACGATAAGCAAACTGATCGCCCGTGTTGAAACACGCCTTGGCGTGCGCCTGCTTGAACGTTCGACACGGCGGCTTTCCGTTACGCCGGAAGGTCAGCTTTACTACGAGCGTGCTCAGGCACTGATCGCCGAACTTGACGATATGGAACATGCGCTCACCACAGGGTCGGTTCGGCCCGGCGGCACTGTGCGCATCAACGCCTCGGTAGCCTTCGGAGCGCTGGCGCTTGAGCCTCTCCTTCCAGAGTTCTGGGATGCCTATCCGGATATCGTCATTGATCTGTCACTCTCCGACGAACTGGCGGACCTTTATCTTGATCGCACGGATGTTGCCTTCCGGGTCGGGCCGTTGCAGGATTCAAATCTGACGGCCCGGCGTATCGGCACAGCGCGACGTAAAATCGTTGGATCACCAGATTACCTGAAACGGTTTGGTACACCGCAGAGCATTGATGATCTGGACCAACACAAATGCCTTGGCTTCAATTTCCGGCGTGCCGCCCCTGTCTGGCCGCTGCAGGAAAAAGGTCGCATCGCAGATCGTATCGTCCGAGGCCCCCTGCTCGCCAATAACGGCGAAACAGTCAGACGCCTGACGCTATGGGGTGCGGGGCTGGCACGGCTTGGCGACTACCATGTGCGCGATGACATCAAGGCCGGCCGTCTCGTTGAAGTTCTGGCCCATACGGACGCGCAGGACGAAGAAGAGATTCATGCGCTCTATCTGGGCAGCAGACAGACACCCCAACGCGTGAGAGTATTTCTCGATTTCGTCATTCCGCGTCTTCAGGCGTATTTGCGTACCTGAATGTTGTGCGTCCTGTCAGATCAGAACGGAAGAATTGATTTCCGGACGATGCTTTCAGGCACGAGCCAATATAATCGGCAGCCCGCTTCGCTTCCATCATCTCCAGCATGATTGGTGAGATATCTTATGCAAAGCTTGCGTTCTTGGCCTTCAGGAGCGGGATATCGGTCTTCATACTCCGCACGCCTTTGATCCGTGCAAGGTGTTCGCTCTCGAAATATTTCAGTCCTGGCAGGTCGTCTTCTCCCGTCAGCCATAACCTGACAAAAACCGTCACGCCGAACCCGGCTTTCGCGGGATTCACAACGGCGACATACCCTTTCGATAACGCCACTTTTTCCAGCATTCGCATACGGCGCAGGCATGGCGATGGAGAGAGTCTGGCGCGCCTTGCAAGTTCATTGTTGGGACCGCGGCCATCTTCCTGGAGAACACGACGAATACGCCGAGCAATCGCATCCGGTTTCATTGGCATCTTAGAGACTGTTTCAAAAGTCTCCTTCAGCCTTCACGGCCTTGAAAGCCACGCCATTGAAAGTATGAACGTTGTGCTTTGAAATCCCCAATTTTCAGAAATGACATAAAATCCGCTGCTGATGGTACGGATAATTTACTTTGTAAAGATTTTTGCAAAGTTTTGCCTCTCTCAAAAGACTGTGCAAATAACTCGCGTGCATTCCCATGTTCGGCCGAAGCTGCGCTACCTGTTTGATTTTGGAATTGGCGTTCAATTCTAGGTCACGTTGGCAAAAGGCCTATTACGTTTGGATGGCTGGAATTGCCTGCCGGATGAACAAAGGTATGCTTATTGTTATCCTAATAGAGGCGAGTGCTGCCTGTCTGCTTAATTCCTGATCCCGGTTGTTCCGAACCGGATAGTCTCATGAATTGGCAGCCTGTCTGGCAATGCGCTGCAAGTCCGCATTGTCATATATTCTGCATCCATCGGTCGCCCGTCCCACCAGCGCCGTAATCGCCTGCGCGACGGTTTTCGCGTCAATGCCGCCATATCTGGAGAGCCTGCCGATCATGAGCGGCGCCAGGGCCATTGCCAGTCGCTGACCGATTGCCTCCATCGGCCGTGCCTGTGTACGGTGGCCCAGCAGCATACCGGGACGTACGATATCCACGCGGTTGAAACCGAGTGCCCTGATGTCGCATTCGATCGCGCCTTTGGTCCTGAGGTAAAAACCGGGGCCACCAGCTCCCACTGAAGAAACGAGAATGAACTGGCGCGCGCCAAGCGCATGTGCTGCTGTGGCAAAAGCGAGGACGTAGTCATGATCCACGCGGAACATGGCCGCCTGCGATCCTGCGGTACGAATTGTCGTGCCCAGGCAGGAAATCGCCACGTCGGCACCAGACGGGGCCACGGTCCGTAGCGTCGCGGCAGGCGCCGTACACAGACGTTCGAAATCAATGACATGACCGGAGCAGGATGATTGCCTGCGTGTCAGGCTGGTGACAACGGTATCGGGCCGCCTGGCAAGGTCCGCATCAACGAGATGTCCGATCAGGCCGGTGCCACCGATAAGCAGAATGCGCGTTGTCATCGCAGGATCAGACTGGTGATGACGTCGGTAAGTTTGCTGAATGGCGGCTGAAGCAGCGTTGCTGCATTGAAACGTCCCTGCCGGTACACGCCACGGGCATGGGTGAGCGCCATGAATCCTTCCTTTCCATGATACGCCCCGATGCCACTATCCCCAACGCCACCAAACGGCAGATCGTCCTGCACATAATGCATCAATGTGCCGTTGATCGTCACGTTTCCTGAAACCGTGTTTTTCAGCACCCTGTCACG
>NZ_JABLUU010000047.1:0-1143 GCF_018491655.1 Komagataeibacter oboediens
AATCTGAAGTTCGGCTCATTGTCTTGTGACAAAAGCGCTTCACCGAGGCGAGGATCTGGTCGGCTGATTTGACCCACCGATACGGCCTTGGATTTTCGTTATGTGCGTCGATAAAAGTTGTGATGTCGGCTTCGAGTGCGGTTGTTGACCGATGCACGCCGCGCTGGAGTTGCTTGCGCGTCAGTTCGGCGAACCAGCGCTCTACCTGATTGATCCAGGAAGCCGAGGTGGGTGTGAAGTGAACATGCCAATGCGGGCGGCGCGCGAGCCACGTCTTGATCGTGGTCGTTTTATGTGTGGCGTAGTTATCCATCACGAGATGAACATCCAGGTCATCAGGGATCTCAGCGTCGATACGTTTCAGGAAGTCGAGAAATTCCGTGGTACGATGACGTTTGTAGCATTTGCCGATTACCGCACCTGTTGCGATGTCGAGGGCTGCAAACAGCGACGTCGTACCGTTCCGGAGATAGGTATGGGTACGTCGTTCCGGCACGCCCGGTACCATGGGCAGGACGGGCTGTTCGCGGTCCAGCGCCTGGATCTGGGATTTCTCGTCGACGCACAGCACGATCGCGCGGTTCGGTGGCGACATGTAAAGACCGACAATATCCCGAACCTTGTCGACAAAGAGCGGGTCCGTCGACAGTTTGAAGGTTTCGGCCCGATGCGGCTGCAGACCGAAAGCGCTCCAGATCCGGCGGATGGTCGTATGCGACAGGCCGATCTCGGCAGCCATGGAACGGATCGACCAGTGGGTCGCGTCTTTGGGCGTTGTGTTCAGCGTGCGCTCGATGACCTGCGTAACTTGCGCATCCGACACCGTGCGGGGCCGGCCAGCACGATATTCGTCGGTCAGGCCTTCGATGCCATCTTCGACAAACCGCCGCCGCCATTTGCCGACGGTGTGCTCATGCACTCCCAGGCGTGCAGCAACTTCCTTGCTCTGCAAGCCTTCGGCACAGAGCAGAACCATCCGGCAGCGATCCGACAACGACCGCGGCGCCTTGTGACGCCGGACCTGCCCTTCAAGAAACGTCCGCGCCTGCGGACTCAGCTCCACCTGACTTGCCTGTCGTCCCGCCATCGTTCTGCTCCCGTCATTGCGACAGGAATATCATATAATGATGCTTATTTCAGTTC
>NZ_JABLUU010000048.1:0-1084 GCF_018491655.1 Komagataeibacter oboediens
AGCTCTACAAAAACAGAAACATCATTGAGCGTTTCTTCACCAGGTTGAAGCAGTTCAGGGGCATTGCAACACGCTACGACAAGCTGAAGTCAACATTCCTCGCAGCAGTGCAACTCGTCTCCGCCATCATCGGAATTAACTGACGACACGCCCTAGCAACGCTCATACGTGACTTTCCAAATCTGCTCTTACAGTGTGGAGATTAGACAACGGTAAATGATTGAGATATTAGCGATATCATAATAGAAATTGGGAACTTATCATGCGTCTTTCATCTGGATTGTTTATATTTTTAGCCAGTGTATCATCGGCAACTATCGCACATGCTGAATCACCCGCTAATATGAGTATCAGCGACCAGTATACCTCTTTGGCTATAACTGGCATTCCTGATATGGTGCAGGGAGAAGATCGTAAGAACGCAGTTAATGCATGGAATAAGTTTTTTCCTCAGTGGGTAAAGCATGAGGAAGAAACTGACGGATATGTTCTAGACCAAGGGTTTTATGACTGCATTAAAGGCGATAGCACATATAAGGATATAAATCTCAGCGATGAAAATATCGCCTCAGATAGCGAAGGAAAAATATATTTTTCTACGCTTTCTTTCTCCGATACAAGTGGAGATATATTTATATTTAAATATATGACAGTTAAGAAGAAAGAATACTTCATAACAACGAACGAGAAACAATTCCCGACAAGCATTCATATTGAATATAAGCTTCCTAATGGATATGTAAATAAAATTGATGCAAATTATAAATATTCCGGAGACTTCATTATTCCTATGCTGCTCACGAGGCCACACCATGCAGACAGCTTCTATAATATGCTTGCAGATTACAGTAAGCATAAAATAGAGTTTCTGCCGTTTCCTGTTACGATGATGGTCCCTGAAGATTAGGATTTGTTGGGCCTTGAATGACTAGGGCGTGTCGTCAGTTAATTCCGATGATGGCGGAGACGAGTTGCACTGCTGCGAGGAATGTTGACTTCAGCTTGTCGTAGCGTGTTGCAATGCCTCTGAACTGCTTCAGTCTGGCGAAGAAGCGTTCAATGATGTTTCTGTTTTTGTAGAGCC
>NZ_JABLUU010000049.1:0-1058 GCF_018491655.1 Komagataeibacter oboediens
GCCTGCTTCTGCTCCGGCACGCTGATCCGCACCCCGCGCGGCGATGTGGCGGTGGAAACCCTGCAGGCCGGCGATGAAGTCGTGACCGCATCCGGCGCCGTGCGCCCGATCGTGTGGATCGGCAGCCAGAAGATCATCAGCTTCAGCAACATGGACGCGGCACAGGCCCATGCGCTGACCCCCGTGCTGATCAGCCGTGACGCGTTCGCGCAGAACATGCCCGACCGTGACCTGCTGGTGTCCCCCGGCCACGCCATTGCGGTGCCCGTGATGGACAGCGTGTTCATCCAGGCGGTGAAGCTGGTCAATGGCGCGACCATCCGCCGCGCGCCGTGCGAAAGCACCGAATACTGGCATGTCGAACTGGAAAGCCACGACGTGCTGCTGTCGAACGGCCTGCCGTCCGAAAGCTATCTGGATGTCGGCAACCGCAACCTGTTCGCCACCCTGTCGGCCGGCACGCAGGTCGAGCCCGCGACGCTGGATGATTACGCCCTGCCGCTGGTGCTGAACGGCCCCGAAATTGCCGCCGTGCGCGAACGCCTTGCCGCCCGCGCGCGCACGCTGGGCTGGAACAGCACGACCGACAAGGACGAACACCTGATGGTGGACGGGCAGCGGGTGGAACCGGCCATGGATGGTGACCGGGCCTGCTTCATCTTCCCCGCCGGTGCACGCGAGGTCGCTCTGGTCTCGAACGCTTTCCGCCCGGCGGAATGTGGCGCGGGCGAGGATGCCCGTGAACTGGGGATCTACATCCGCGACATGCATGTCAGCGACGGGCTGTTCCATGACGCCGCGATCGACATGGACGCCCCCGCCATCGCGGCACAGTGCCATGATGCCGAGCAGCAGCACGATGGCCACTGGCGCTGGACGAAGGGCAGCCTGAACCTGGACCCGTCCCTGTGGGCCGGGTGCAGGGGCCATGTCGTCCTGCGCCTGCACCGTTCCGCCCATGGTGGCCAGTACTGGACGGCCCCCGCAGCCGATGCCGCCAACATCGTGTCCTTTCGGGCATCTGCCTGATCATGCTGCCATGGCGGGGCCGGTCACCG
>NZ_JABLUU010000050.1:0-999 GCF_018491655.1 Komagataeibacter oboediens
AGTTGCTATCGATGACTGCGTCTGTTCCCGCCCCCCCCTCAAGGGTTCCGCCGAGCGTGAAGCCGTCGACTCGCTGCGCGGCTATTCCTACCAGATATTGCGCAGCATCGAGACTTGGATTGACCTTCCAGACGGCGCGATCCTTGTCCTGGAAGGCGCCGAGGACCTCGATCTCGTCGAGCAGACCGGCACTGCCACTGTCGAGCAGGTCAAGGACACCTCAAGTTCCGGCAACGTCACCTTGCGGTCTGAGAGCGCCCTCGAGGCCGTCGGCAATTTCTGGGACCATCTTGGACGAAATTCGGGAGTCGGGATCCAGTTCAGGTTTCTCACCACGTCAGGAATAGGTCGGGAGAAAAAACAGCCGTTCGGGTTTGACATTCCGGGTCTCGAAGCGTGGCAACGCATCCGGATGGCTCCAGGTGACAGCAGATCGGTCGAGATGGCGGCGGGCATACAAGCCTTCCTCAAAGACAATGACACGCTCAGCGAACCGTTCAGGCTGTGGCTTGGCAGCGCGTCAACGGAAGATTTCATTGCTCGCATCATTCTGCCATTGGAGTGGGTCGCGGGCTGGCCCACGTCGACCGACCTCTATGATACGATCGTCGCCAGGGCGTGTCGTCAGTTAGCATCTTGCTCTATGAGGCTTGTACCCGCATTTGATCTGTGATGTTTTCTCTCGGTTTTCAGGGAGAGAATGAATGCGACGATATGGCCTGAGTGACAGCCAGTGGGAACGGATAAAAGATCTTCTCCCGGGTCGCGAAGGTCATGTCGGCGGAACGGCCGCCGATAACCGTCTGTTTGTGGAAGCCGTGCTGTATCGCTACCGTGCCGGCATTCCCTGGCGTGATCTGCCTGCCCGGTTCGGGGATTGGAAGAATGTTCACAGACGTCTGCGCCGCTGGTGCGAAAGCGGTGTCATCGAGCAGGTTTTCCTGCATCTGGCTGCCGATCGCGACAACGGATACATGATGATCGACAGCACGATTGTCC
>NZ_JABLUU010000051.1:0-867 GCF_018491655.1 Komagataeibacter oboediens
TAGAGGATGTTATGCACCTTGGGCGAGCATAGCTGCATTTCTTAGCATGAAGCACGCGAACGCGATGACATGGAGACTTGCGAGGGTTGAGGCATAACGCTCGTAATCCTTGACGAGCCTGCGGCAGCGTGTTGCCCATGCGAAAGATCGCTCAACAACCCATCGGCGCGGCAGCAGCACAAAGCCGCGTTTGGCTTCGGGCAACCTGACGACCTCCAGGGTGATCCCCTGGGCCCGTGCTGCCCCGGCAGGTTTCTCGCCGGTATATCCCTGATCGACATAGGCCAGTTCAACGCCCTCGTCCGTCGCATCCTGAATGGCGGCGGCAAGACGTCCCACCTCGGCGCGATCATCCCGACTGGCTGGTGTGACATGCAGGGCCAGCAGATATCCCAATGTGTCCACGGCCATGTGCAGCTTTGATCCCCTTTTGCGCTTGGCTCCATCATATCCGGCGCGGGAACCGCTTTCCGGCGTCGAACGTAATGTCCGGCTGTCGATAATGGCTGCCGTTGGCTCCGCCCTGCGGCCAGAAGCGATACGCAGCATGGCACGCAGATCAGACACCAACGCGTCAAAACAACCTGCCTCCATCCAGCGACGGGATTGCTGGTAGACCGCCGACCACGGCGGAAGGTCATTCGGCATGGCGCGCCAGGCAATTCCGTAGCGGATCACGTAACGCAATCCATTGAACAGTTCGCGCAATGCGTGATGTCGTTGTTGCGCATCCTCGCGCATCAGGACCAGATACGGGACAACCAGAGACCATTCTTCATCTGATACGTCAGAGGGATACGGTTTGCGTGCAGGTGTCATTTCTCGTTACTGCACCAATCAGACACGAAAGTACATAACACCCTCTAG
>NZ_JABLUU010000052.1:0-844 GCF_018491655.1 Komagataeibacter oboediens
CTAGGGTCAAACCTCTTTACGACATAATCCTGATGTGATTCCAATCCTCTATGGAGGATTGGAATGAGCAGACTGCCGATGCTGAGCCATGAGCAGATGAAAGTTCTACAACCATTATTACCTCGTGCCCGGGGGCTGCGCCGTGTGGATGACCGTCGGGTCATCAGCGGGATCATTTATGTGATCCGTAACGGCCTGCAGTGGAAAGATGCACCCAGAGAGTTCGGATCATACAAAACTCTTTACAACCGGTTCATCCGCTGGAGCGAACGCGGCGTATTCGAGAAGATCTTCGCAACCCTGGCAGCGCGGGCCGGTGTTCCGGAATGCCTTATGATCGACAGCACGCATCTCAAGGTGCACCGTACGGCAGCCTCACTGCGTAAAAAGGGGCAGCGCCCCGCAGGATCGGACGGACACGCGGCGGCCTGAATTCGAAGCTTCATGCCGTCTGTGATGGTGTGGGGCGCCCCATTGCCATGCTTCTGACGGAAGGCCAGATGAGCGATCATCGCGGTGCCCGCATCCTGCTGCCAGTCCTGCCAGATGCCCACTATCTGATTGCGGACAAGGGCTATGACAGTACCCGCTTTCGTGACGCCCTTGCCTCGAGTGGTATTGCGCCCTGCATTCCATCAACAAAAAACCGAAGGAAACTGCTGCCTTACGATCGGCATCTTTATGGGAAACGACACAAGGTCGAGAACCTCTTCGGGAAAATCAAGGACTGGCGCCGTATCGCAACGCGTTACGACCGTTGCGCCCATACCTTCTTTTCGGCCATCTGCCTCGCAGCTACCATCATCTTCTGGATGCCATAAAGAGTCCTGACCCTAGTCACCTG
>NZ_JABLUU010000053.1:0-741 GCF_018491655.1 Komagataeibacter oboediens
CGGCACGGGTGCGGCCCGACCGGCCTCGATGGAGGTGTCGATCACGGCTGCGCTCAGCATCGGCAGCACCTGGTCGATCGTCCGTCACACCGGCATCGAACGGTCTGACCCCGCATCGGCGCTCACGTCGTGATCAGGTGACTGGTTTCCATCGTGCCGCACCTGCCCTGTCGTGACGTCTGAGCAGGGGACGGCCTGTCTGTTGCCACGGTTCAATGCGTCCGGCGACCGTCGTGCGGCATCGGATCCCCGGATGTCTGTTGCTCCCACCCCAAACGGCCTCTCTCAAAGGCGTGTCTGGCACCATGCCGGCTTTGCTCCCGCAACGGCTTGGCCAGGCTTTTTCCCCTGCGCTGACGCGCATTCCTCGCGAGGCAAAAACCCTGGCTGACGCCGTCCTCCGCTGCGCTGCGGCCCTGCGGGTGCGGGCCAGCCGTCCCGTTGCCTGCAGACCGCCATCGAGGCCGCATGGGGCGGCGTCGATACACTGACAGGAGATACGACAATGGCACAGATCGGCACCTTTACCCGCACCGAAGACGGCATCTTCAACGGCACGATCCGCACCCTCAACATCAACGTCAAGGCGACCATCCGGCCCGTAACCCGGGAGCATGACCGGGCTCCCGACTACCGGGTCGCCGCCAACGGGGTTGAACTCGGGGCCGGGTGGAGCCGGACCGCCAAGGACAGCGGTGCCGAATACCTCTCGCTCAAGCTCGATGACCCCTCCTTTAACGG
>NZ_JABLUU010000054.1:0-665 GCF_018491655.1 Komagataeibacter oboediens
ACTGAAAATGAGTGATCTGTATTGGCTGACGGACGAACAGATGGAGCGTCTACGGCCCTTTTTCCCGACGAGCCATGGCAAACCTCGCGTTGATGACCGTCGTGTGTTGAGTGGGATCATTTTCGTGAACAGAAATGGTCTGCGTTGGCGTGATGCCCCCCGAGAATACGGTCCACACAAGACGCTCTACAATCGCTGGAAGCGCTGGAGTGCTATGGGGATATTCATCCGCATGATGGAGGGACTGACTACCGGCAAGGCAGATCCTCAGACGATCATGATTGATGCGACCTATCTCAAGGCACATCGCACAGCTTCGAGCCTGCGGTTAAAAAAGGGGCTTCAAGCCGTCTGATTGGGCGCACCAAAGGCGGGATGAATACGAAGCTGCATGCCGTCACCGACCGGAACGGACGTCCGCTCGACTTCTTCATGACAGCAGGCCAGATCAGTGATTACACCGGGGCCGCTGCCCTTATGGACGGTCTCCTACCAGCCGAATGGATGCTGGCGGATCGGGGCTATGATGCTGACTGGTTCAGGGATGCCTTGGAGGAGAAAGGGATCAAACCCTGCATTCCGGGACGGAAATTCCGAGGGAAACCCATAAAATACGACAAGCGGAAATACAAAAGACGCAACCGTATCGAGATCATGTTCGGGAG
>NZ_JABLUU010000055.1:0-394 GCF_018491655.1 Komagataeibacter oboediens
GATGGCCTGGCCGCTGCGGCGCAGGGAACACCCCCTGCCCGAGGACATGGCGCAGTGGCCGAGCGTGGACGTGTTCGTCCCGTCCTATAACGAGGAACTCTCCCTCGTCCGTTCGACGGTGCTCGGCGCGCTGGACCTTGACTGGCCCGCGGACAGGCTGAACGTCTACATCCTTGATGACGGGCGGCGGAAGGCCTTCCACGACTTCGCGGTGGAGGCGGGGGCGGGCTACATCATCCGCGCCGAGAACAACCACGCCAAGGCCGGCAACCTCAACCATGCGCTGGCGGTGACGGACAGCCCGTTCGCGGTGATCTTCGACTGCGACCACGTGCCCACGCGCGGGTTCCTCAGGCGCACCATCGGCTGGATGATGGCCGACCCCAATCTCGCG
>NZ_JABLUU010000056.1:0-394 GCF_018491655.1 Komagataeibacter oboediens
TGCGAGATTGGGGTCGGCCATCATCCAGCCGATGGTGCGCCTGAGGAACCCGCGCGTGGGCACGTGGTCGCAGTCGAAGATCACCGCGAACGGGCTGTCCGTCACCGCCAGCGCGTGGTTGAGGTTGCCGGCCTTGGCGTGGTTGTTCTCGGCGCGGATGATGTAGCCCGCCCCCGCCTCCACCGCGAATTCGTGGAAGGCCTTCCGCCGCCCGTCATCAAGGATGTAGACGTTCAGCCTGTCCGCAGGCCAGTCAAGGTCCAGCGCGCCGAGCACCGTCGAGCGGACGAGGGAGAGTTCCTCGTTATAGGACGGGACGAACACGTCCACGCTCGGCCACTGCGCCATGTCCTCGGGCAGGGGATGTTCCCTGCGCCGCAGCGGCCAGGCCATT
>NZ_JABLUU010000006.1:0-197027 GCF_018491655.1 Komagataeibacter oboediens
GGTCCTTGAATAATGTGATGGAGTAACAGGCAACGTGTCAGCGGAAGAACGCCACCATGAAATTATTACACTGGTGCGCACCCAGGGGTATGTCTCGAACGAGGACCTGGCCCAGAGGCTGAATGTTGCAGTCCAGACCATTCGCCGTGATGTCAACCTGCTGGCCCGGCGCGGGCTGGTGGCGCGACATCATGGCGGAGCGGGGCTGGCGTCGTCGGTCGAGAATATCGCCTATTCCGAACGTCAGGTGCTCAACCGCCGCGCCAAGGAGGCCATCGGCCACCTTGCCGCGCGGCAGATACCGGACAATTCATCCCTGTTTGTCAGCATCGGCACCACCACGGAAGCTTTTGCCAAGGCATTGCGGCGGCACAAGGCGCTACGTGTGATTACCAATAACCTGCATGTCGCAACGCCGCTATCCGCTCAGACGGATTTTCAGGTCATCGTGACCGGCGGGCTGGTGCGGTTTTACGATGGCGGGATCACCGGGTCCACCGCCAGTACCTTTATCGAACAGTACCGCACCGATTTTGCCGTGATCGGCATAAGTGGGATCGAGGAAGATGGCACGCTGCTGGATTTTGACGCCGATGAGATCAGCGTGGCGCAGGCCATGATGCGCAATGCCCGGCGCGTCTACCTGCTGGCGGACCAGACCAAGTTCGGCCGCAGGCCCATGGGGCGGCTGGGACACCTGTCACACGTCCACGGTTTCTTTACCGACCGCCAGCCATCCGAACGGATATGCGCCCTGCTGCGTGAACATGACGTGGACCTGCATATCGCCTGATGGGCATGACCGGGCGCGCTGACCCGGTCATGCCCGTGGCGTTACTGCGCCAGATAGCCGCCATCAACCGGCAGGACCGCGCCGGTGATGAAGGATGCGTCATCGGACGCCAGGAACAGGATGGCGCTGGCGATTTCCGCAGGCTTGCCCATGCGGCCCATCGGGTGCATCTCGACCACCTTGCGGATGGCGTCCGCATCCATTTTCGCAACTGCCGGGGTATCGATCGTGCCGGGTGCTACGGCGTTGACGCGCACGCCCTTGTCCGCCAGATCAATGGCCAGGTGCTTGGTAATGCCGGACGCCACGAACTTGGCCGGTCCGTAAACCGCCTGTCCCTTCTGCCCCGCAAAGGCGGAAATGGAGGACAGGCACACGATCGCGCCCTGTCCGGCATGCACCATCTCGGCTGCGGCATACTTGCAACTCAGGAACATGCCGCGCGCATCCACCGCCATGGTATGGTCCCACAGGTCCGCCGTGGCGGTGGCGAGGTCGGCCTCCGGAATGACGCCCGCATTGGCGACAAGGATATCGATCCGGCCAAAATGCTTCATGGTTTCATGGACGACGCGCTGGATGTCCGCCTCGCTCGTCACATCCGCCGGAACCGAGATGACGGGCACGCCGCTTTTTTCAAACTGGCTGACCAGTTCCTCCAGCGCATCGGTGTTCAGGTCGGTCAGCGCCAGCCGCGCGCCCTCGGCGGCAAAGCGTTCGGCGGTTGCACGGCCAATCCCGCTTGCGGCGCCGGTAATAAGGGCAACCTTGTCCTGGATCCGTCCGGTTGAGGTGGCGGTCATGGGGTCTCCTGCTGTCATGTCATGTATTTCAGTATGTTGGCACATATGTTGTGCCTGCCGTTATGCGGGCTAACGCGGGGATTGGGTAGATGTTGCCCGGTATGTTCCCTGTTCAGACCTGCCATCGGATAGTGGAAAAAGAGCGCAGGCGCGTCCTGTCACGATAGATCGGGTTCTTTTGATCGCCTGTGCCGATAGCGCGTTTTTCCGTGCTCTGGCGCGGGAAACGGGCGCAACCTGTGGGGACGGGCTGCCTGTCCATGGCCGAATTTGCTGCCGTGCATGTTTCGGGCGCAGGGTGGATCGCCTATAATCCCTTTCGACACGAGTTGTATGGATGTGGCGTATCGGGGTTTTCCATGTCGGGACCGGGACGCTGTGCGAGCGGGTTTGGAGCATTATCGAGATGGCACAAAAGTTTCGGATCGTGATTGTTGGCGGTGGTGTGGCCGGGCTTGCGCTGGCCACCCGGCTGGGCAATTCGGTCGGACGATCGGGACGGGCCGAAATCACGCTGGTGGACAAGAGTTTCGCCCATGTGTGGAAGCCGATGCTGCACTGCTTTGCCGCAGGCACGGCCGCGAATGAAAATGACCGCATAAGCTTCATGTCGCAGGCCAGCCGCCATCATTTCGAATTCTGGCCCGGTGAGATCACGGCCCTTGACCGCAAGGCCAAGACCATCTCGCTTGCCCCCATCAAGGACCCCCAGACGGGGGAAATGGTGGTGGATGCCCGCACGCTGGATTATGATGCGGTGGTCCTGTCCATCGGCAGCCGGGCAAATGACTTTGGCACGCCGGGTGTTGCCGAGCACTGCATGTTCATCGACAACCTTGTGGATGCAAACGGGTTCAATGACCGTTTCCGCATGGAACTGCTGCGGGCATTCGCCAATCATCAGGAACTGGATATCGCCATTGTTGGCGGCGGGGCGACCGGCACGCAGCTGGCGGCGGAACTGCACAAGGCGCTGGATCTGGCGTCATTGTACAGTTTTGGTGAAAAGCCGCCCAAACTGCGGATTACCCTGCTGGAAGCCGGGCCGCGCATCCTGCCAGCTTTCCCCGAAAGCGTGTCGGATGCGGCGGTCAGGCAGCTTGAGGCCATCGGGGTGACGGTGCGCGCGGGGGCAATGGTCAGCGGCGCGGATGAAAATGGCTTCATCCTCAAGGACGGCAGCCGGGTGCCTGCAACGTTGCGGGTGTGGGCCGCGGGCGTGAAGGCGCCCGATGTGACCAGGCAGTTCGGCGGGCTGAAGCTGTCGCGATCCGGCCAGCTGGAGGTCAGGCCGACCCTGCAGGTCATGGATGATGACAACATCTTCGCCATGGGCGACTGTGCCTTCATTGCTGAAAAACCCGTGGCCCCCACTGCGCAGGCCGCGCGGCAGCAGGCACATCACCTGGCGAAGGTCCTGCCCGGGTGGATGATGAGTGGCCGCCCGCTGCCCGCCTTTACATTCCATAACAAGGGCGCGGTGGTTGCGCTGGGTGATTACAATGGCTGGGGCACGTTCCCCGGCGGCACGGTCTTTGGGGGTGGATGGCTGCACGGGCTGTCGGCGCGGCTGGTGCATCTCATGCTGTATCGCCAGCATCAGTTTGAACTGTACGGGCCGGTGCGGGGTACGATTTCGTGCCTGGTCGACTGGCTGGATGTGTTCGTGCGTCCCTCTGTCCGGCTGGACTGAGGGAAGGGCGGCATCATATTGAAAAACCGGGCGGATCAGTAGCCGGGCGCTGCAGGCCACGGGTTTCGGCCTGCCTGACGAAATCATGCAGCGTGACCTTGCTGTATTCCCGTGTCAGGATTCCGTCCATCTGATCCATGAAGGGGCGGACCACCGTATTGAACAGCGTGCCCCTGCGCCGCTCGGTCGGGATGTCATCATGCGCGGTGGCCCTGTATATGTCCGCCAGCAGGATCTCGCGCGCCGGGTGGCCCAGCCGGTATCCCCCATGCGGGCCGCGCACGCCCCGTAGCAGGCCGGACCGGGCGAGCGCCTGCAGGGTTGGTTCGATCCCACGTCGCGCCAGCCCGGTACGTGCGGCAATATCCATGGTGCTGACCGGCTGGCCCGCCGGGCTGTGGAATGCCACGTCCAGCATTATGATCAGGGCGGTGGTGGTCCGGTCACGTACGCTGTGCATGGGCGTTGCTCCCTGATTCATATATGGCGCAGATGGTCTGCAATCGTGGTCCTGCTGCCCGTATCATCCTTATGCGGTCAGGTGGGGACGGTGCGGGGGGCACCGTGCTCCTGCCGGGTTTCATGTCCAGATGATAGAAAACCGCGTGGATATTAGGCATGGTCTGATACCTTCGCCGGGTCAGGCTGTCCGCTCCAGCCATGCATCGCCGCGCGCCAGACGCCCGGCGGCAATATCCAGCGCGCAATCCGGTATGACGCGCGCGGGCTCCGGTGTGGTGACCGTTTCTACAGCGAAGGTCGTGTGTGCGATGGTCGTCTCGTAAATGCCGACAAGGCCACGTCTGTGGCGCAGATGCGCACGCGCACTGCCGCTGCCGGGCCGCAGGCGGATGTCAGCGGGACGGATCAGGATTTCTGCCGGCCCGTCGGTGGCCGGAGTTGCAACGGGCTGTATATCGGGCAGGGCAGGCATGAACACGCCATGTGCAACGTGGCCTGTAATCCGGACGACATCGCCGGTAAATGTCATGACAAAGGGATCAGCCGGATTATCCTCCAGTTGTCGCGCGGGGCCGGACTGCACGACGTGACCATTGCGCATCAGCACGACCGTATCCGCCAGTTCGGCGGCTTCCTGCCGGTCATGTGTCACAAGGATCGTGGTCAGGCCCAGCCGTTCATGCAGGTCGCGCAGCCAGCCCCGGATCTGCTGGCGCACCAGCGGGTCCAGCGCGCCAAAGGGTTCGTCCAGCAGCAGTACACGCGGTCCCGTCGCCAGTGCGCGGGCCAGCGCCACGCGCTGGCGCTGGCCGCCCGACAGTTCATGCGGATATCGCGCGCCCATGTGGGGAAGCTGCATGAGGTCGAGCAGGTCCGTCACCCGCGCGGCGATGTCCGCCTTGTCCGGTCGGGTGCGGCGGGGCCGGATGGATAGGCCAAAGCCGATATTGGCCGCCACCGTCATATGCGCAAACAGGGCGTAATGCTGGAATACGAAGCCGATGTTGCGTGCGTGTGCATCCTGCATGTCGACGCATGCGCCATCAATCATCACATGGCCATCCTGATGGGGGTCCAGCCCCGCAATGATCCGCAGCAGCGATGTCTTGCCTGCCCCTGATGGGCCGACCAGCGCGGTAAAGCTGCCATCGGGCACAAGCAGGCTGATGTCCTCCACAATGGGACGGCCGCCTTGGGGCAGGATGCGGGTGATATGGTCCAGTTGTACGCTCATGCGGTTTTTTCCGTCCTGTTCTGGCCACGTTCAAGAAACGTCCGGACTGCCACCACGATGGCCGCCATGAGGACAAGCAGCGCCGCCATGGTGAAGGCCGCCACCGTCTGGTAGCCGTTGTACAGGGTTTCGATATGCAGCGGCATGGTCTCGGTCAGACCCGGGATATGCCCCGATACGACCGAGACCGCGCCGAATTCCCCCATTGCCCGCGCCGTGGTCAGCAGCACGCCCGAAACCAGCGCCAGCCGTGCACCGGGCAGCGTGACGTGCCACAGCACCTGCCACAGGCTGGCCCCCAGCATCACGGCGGCTTCTTCCGCCGTGCGCCCGTTATGCGCCAGCATGGGCATGAGCGTGCGCGTGACATAGGGAAAGGTGACAAATATGGTGGCCAGCAGGATACCGGGTGGCGCGAACATGATGGGATGGCCCCAGCGTTCCAGCGCCGTACCCCACCATCCCTGCGTGCCAAACACCAGCAGCCATACCAGGCCACCAACGACCGGTGAAACGCTGAGCGGCAGCTCGATCAGGACAATCAGCAGGTTACGGCCCGGAAACCGGAAATGGGACAGGGTCCACGCCGCCATGACCCCAAAGATCGTGTTCACCCCGACCGTCAGCACCGTCATGATGATGGTCAGGCGGATGGCCGACAGCGCATCGGGGTCGGCAAAGGTGGCAAGGGCGGCGCCCATCCCGTGCGACAGTGCCATGGCAAGGACCATGAGCGGTGGCAACACCACCATTACACCCATCAGCAGGTAGATCAGGGCGGCGAATGCGAAACGTGCCATGTCAGGCACCTCCCTGCGTGCCATGGGACAGGTGACGGCGCAGCAGGCTGATCAGCGCAAGCGACAGCAGCGAGATCATGACAAGCACAAGCCCGATCAGTGTCGCCCCCTGCGTATCGTATTCCTGCAGGCGGATCACGATCAGCAGGGGGGCAATTTCCGTATGAAAGGGCTGGTTGCCCGCAATGAAGATCACCGACCCGTATTCCCCGATGCCCCGGGCAAAGGCCATGCCAAAGGCCGTGACCAGCGCTGGATACAGCGCAGGCAGGATCACGCGCAGCAGGACCTGCATCCGGTTTGCGCCCAGTATCCGGGCTGCATCCTCCACATCACGCGGCAGGTTGCGCAGCACCGGGGCGACGGTGCGCACCACAAATGGCAGCCCGACAAACATGATGGCCAGCACGATGCCTGTTTGTGTAAAGGCGATGCGCATCCCCAGCCGCCCCAGTGGGCCGCCAATCCAGCCATTGGGACCATAAAGCGTGGCCATGGTGATGCCGACCACGGCGGTGGGCAGGGCAAAGGGCAGGTCCACCAGCATGTCGATCAGGCGGCGGCCCGGAATGTCGCTGCGTGCCAGCGCCCATGCAATCAGAAGTCCGGGCACCAGATCCACCAGCGCGGCAATCAGCGCCGAACGGAAGCTGACCCCCAGTGCGGACAGTATCCGCCTGTCATGTGCCGCATGGGCAAAGGCCAGCAGTCCGCTATGAAGCCCTTCGCCCCAGGGACGTGCGATCAGTGCCACCATGGGCAGCATGACCAGTCCCGCCAGCCAGAACAGGGTCAGCCCCAGTCCCAGCCCGAAACCGGGCAGGGCGTCACGCTGCCAGCGTGCCCGGATGGGGAATGCAGCCCGTCGCATGATCATCTGGAATAGATGCTGTCGAATATGCCGCCATCGGCAAAGTGGTCTTTCTGCACCCTGGTCCATCCGCCAAGACTTGCGATGTCAAAGGTCGCGGTATCGGGAAACCTGTCGCGGTTTGCATCCAGTATGGTCGGGTTGACGGGGCGGAAATAATGCCTGGCCCCTATTTTCTGACCTTCGTCGCTGAACAGGTATGTGACATAGGCCTGTGCCACATCTGTCGTGCCATGGGCCTGCACGTTGCGGTCCACCACGGCCACCGGCGGTTCGGCCAGGATGGTTATGGGGGGCACGACAATGTCAAACTGATCCGGCCCGATGTCACGCGCCGCCAGCAGGGCTTCATCTTCCCACGCCAGCAGTACATCCCCCAGTCCGCGCTGCACAAAGCTGTTGGTGGCGCCGCGTGCACCGGTATCGAGTACCGGCACATGCGCGAACAGGGTCTTCAGATACGCACGCGCCGTATCCGCCGTGCCGTCGGGCTGGCGCAGTGCCCATCCCCATGCCGCAAGATAGTTCCACCGCGCCCCGCCCGAAGTCTTGGGGTTGGGCGTGATGACCTGCACGCCGTCACGGATCAGGTCGGGCCAGTCATGGATGTTTTTGGGGTTTCCCTTGCGGACCAGAAATACGATGGTGCTGGTGAACGGCGTGGAATTATGGGGCAGACGGCCCTGCCAGTCCGTTGCCAGCAGCCCGTGCTGTGCAAGAATGTCAATGTCATAGGCCAGGCCAAGGGTCACGACATCGGCTGGCGCGCCCTCCAGCACAGAACGTGCCTGCGCGCCCGACCCGCCGTGGGATGTACGGACCTGAACGGGGCTGTTTCCGTGGGTCTGGGCCCACTGGCGGGAAAAGCTGCGGTCAATGTCCTGATATAATTCACGTGTTGGATCGTATGATACATTCAGCAATCCGGTTGCCGCCCATGCCCGCAACGGGGGAAACGCCATGGCGACCCCTGTCGCCATGGTGGCATGCAACAGGCCGCGCCTGGTGATGGACCGTACTTCAACCATCGATATATTCCTTTGTTATATAAGGAACTATTAAAAAAGTGATCTGGTTTCGGGGGGCAGGGCTGGCGCATGTAGACGCACTTGTCTGTTCCGTATTTCCGTGCTTTTCATAAAACACTAAAAAACAACGTTATATTATCTTTATGCCGGGAAAATGCGGTTGTCAATCATACGATGCATATCGTTTTATGTGTGGCAAAAATACCTCGGCAGTGATGAGCATTTTGTTTATGGAACAAAAAAATATCATTAAATAACAATGATATATTTAATATCCATTCTGCCAGAACGTAATTTTCGGCGGTTTTCTCACGCAAATCCATAAATACGCATTGACGTGTCTTTATCAACATAATACGTCATTGTTTAGTGTTTAATGAGCCGGTATATCCCGCATATAGCGAAGTGGTATGTGACAATGTTGCCATCCCTGAAGTCTGCCGTGACCCTGAACGACCGACCTGTCCGCATTGGCGGCCGGAAAGTGACGGACTGTCAGGTGCTGGCCATGCTGCTCAGTCTGCCGACCGGCCTTGTCACCATGGGGCAGGGGGCATATGCCGCCGGTCCCATGCCCGCCAGCGCGGCCGGGACGATCGCGCCGGTGGGGCAGGAATCGCAATCCCAACCTGAAAACATGGTGGTGCATATAACGCCACGTCCCCCCATTCAGGTGTATCCGCACGCCAACCCGGTGGGGCAGCCTCTGCGGATGAGTGGCGCGGAAAACCGCAAGAATGGCCACCAGTATGACTGGGGCGTGTTCAATCGCGGGAATGGGGAAGCCGCGGGCTTCGGCCCGGTCGGTCGGTATGGTGTTGCCCCCTGGGCGGAAGACTGGAGCAACCTGCGCGATCGGAAAAAACGCAATGATCCCTTTGACGTGCTGAAATACATTCCCCTGACGCGCAGCGGGAATGTCTGGATCAGTTTTTCGGGCGAGACGCGCCTGCGGAACTGGTTTGAAAGCCGACCGCAGCTGGGAACGCAGAAGCCCAATGATTCCGGTCGTTTTGCCGTGCGCAACCTGTATGGCGCAGACCTGCATATCGGGTCGCACCTGCGCTTTTTCGGTCAGCTGGTCAATGCCGATGCCGCAGGCTGGGGCGGGTATGGTTATGGGTCGACCTATCGCAAGCGTCTGGATGCGCAGCAGGCCTTTGCCGAAGTGCGCTGGAACATGCTGGGGGCGAAAAGTGGTTTCATGTTTGGTCGGCAGCAGTTTCTCGATGCGCCGTCGTACATGCTGTACAACCGCGAAACGCCAAACGTGCCGCTGTCATGGGACGGGTTCCGCGCCTACATGGTCTGGAAACGCATCCGCATTGATGGCTGGGATTTCGTGCAGACATACGACAGTGAAAACAAGATGTTTCACGATACCGAAAACTATGCCACGCGGCTTTATGGTTTCAACACGACGTGGGCACCACCGGATTTCACCTTCATGGGACAGAAGGGATATTCTTTCGTTGATGCCTTTTATATCGGCTACAAGCTGAATGGGTCTGCTGGTGCGATTGCGGGACCGAACAATACTTCGGTCACGGGGTCCAATACACGCAACAATTTTGGTATGCGGTGGCATGGGCTTGCCGGCCCGATTGAATTTTCGGTCGGCGGAATCTGGCAGGGTGGCGTATTCCGCCAGTCGGGCACGACACAGGCACGCAATGTCAGTGCCTATGCCATCAATTCATCATTGGGGTACCGGTTTTCGGACAAAACGCTCAATACATTCGCAGGTATCCAGACGGATGTGTATTCGGGCGGTAACTCCAATGACCGCTCCGGCACGATTGGCACCTATATTTCGCCCTTCAATCCGCAGACCAACTATCTTGACACCACAACCTACATGACCGGGTCCAACCTGATCAGCTTTGCCCCCCTGATCCGTATTACGCCATTCAAGTCCGTCAGCATCCAGATCAAATATCCCCTGTTCTGGCGTGACAGTGTGAATGACCCTGTTTACCGATCCTCGGGGTTTTACAAATTTGCCGGTAATTTCCGGGGAAAGTTTATTGGCATGGCGCCACAGGCATCCGTGGCGTGGCAGATCAATACACATGTGTCATGGACGCAGTATGTGTCCCGTTTCATGACCTCGCGGTCACTTAATGAAGCCGGTGGGTCCAGCGGAACATATTACCAGTCGAATTTTGTATTCCGGTTCTGATAGTAAAATAGAAAGGAATATGGACCAATGAACTGTAAGACAGACATGCAGAATGGCGTGCCCCATATCCTTCTGGCCTGTGTGCCGTTCTGTACGATTATTGGCGTGTGTTATGCCGTATTGAGTGGTGGCCTCACGCTGGGGGATCTGCCATCCGCCACGTCCTCTTTGTTCAGATATTGACCTGAGCCGGCACGGGAGGGGTCTGTTCTATCTGGTCGGGTATCGTGCCTGTACACAACAGAAAGCGGCATTGGCATCCGGTCAGCTGTAAGGCACTTTCCGGGTGTCGCTCGTTTTTGGCAAAGACGACGTTTTCCGGAACATCCTGAAAACCGGCCGCACCCGCAATGCCTCTGGCATTGACGGGCCGTTCACGTACTTCTTCATTTTTCCATCACGACACCATCTGGCGGGGCAGGGGAGCCATACGGTTCCATTCCCTGCATGGGCTGTCTGCCATTCCGCCTGATTATCATGCGGCCTGCTGCTACAGGGTGGCCTGACACACGTCTACTGTCCTGTCATGATGGCTGTTCCCACCATGCGAAGCATCATGATGGCCGCCCTGTTCCGTAATATCCAGGAATGTATCGGCAGGGTGCTGCATAATACTTTTATTTATAAGTGTATTCCGCTTTGCGCGGGAATTGGCCTGTTCCGTGGCATGACCCGCCAGAGATGAAAAATACCCTGTCCACGTCATGCTGCTGCGTATGGAAAATTCGTGTCACCAAGTGTCTATATGCACCAGATGCGACCATTTTCGAGGCTGGAAACAAGACACAAAAATTAAATATTTTCGGATAAAAATTCATAACATACTGATATATAATAACTTACACCGTGGGACTTATGACACCAGATGCATAACTCACGGTTACGTTACCTCATTTCAGCTTGCGGTTTGGGTGCTGTCTATATATCGAGGGATATAGATGGTGCCCCGGTAGATACCGGGGTGTGTCCAGAAGGCGGCCCGGTTCAAAAGGCGCTCATGTTCACGCGACATGGCTGCCGTTTGAACGGGACCGTCATCCAGACCAGATCCATGACTATGTTTTGGGTTTACTGTAAAAATCAGGAATGGTTAGAGGGATCTAATCAAAAATCATACGTAATTTCTTTCTTTCCCCTGATTTGAAAATAATTTCTGGAGTAATATTTCCATGTCATCAGATAGCATATCAGCAGCCCCCCCGTTCAAGGCCCGTTATGGCAACTACATCGGCGGCAAGTGGGTTGCCCCGGTTGAAGGTCATTACCTGACCAATACATCCCCCGTGGATGGTCGCGTGCTGTGTGAAGTTCCTGCTTCCACCGCAGCGGATGTGGAGCTGGCACTTGATGCCGCGCACAAGGCGAAGGCCGCATGGGGCGAGATGGCGCCGGCCGACCGCGCGCTGATCCTGCTCAAGGCAGCGGATGTCATGGAAAAGAACCTCGACCTGCTTGCCCGGGCCGAGACATGGGACAATGGCAAGCCCATCCGTGAAACCCTGACCGCCGATATTCCGCTGGCCATCGACCATTTCCGTTACTTCGCCGGCTGCATCCGCGCCCAGGAAGGCACGCTGAGCGAGATCGACGCCACCACCATCGCCTACCATTTCCACGAACCGCTGGGTGTCGTGGCCCAGATCATTCCGTGGAACTTCCCGCTGCTGATGGGTTCGTGGAAGCTGGCTCCCGCACTGGTCGCCGGTAACTGCGTGGTCATGAAGCCCGCCGAAAGCACGCCCGCTTCCATGCTGGTGCTGATGGAACTGATCGGTGACCTGTTCCCGCCCGGCACGCTGAACATCGTCAACGGTCTGGGCAAGGACGTGGGTGCTGCCCTGTCCAACAGCGACCGTATTGCCAAGATCGCCTTCACCGGTTCCACCCCGACCGGCAAGATGATCGCGCATGCCGCTGCCGAACACCTGATCCCGGCTACGCTGGAACTGGGTGGCAAGTCGCCGAACATCTTCTTTGCCGACATCATGGACCATGATGATGACTATCTGGACAAGGCGATCGAAGGCTTCACCATGTTCGCCCTCAACCAGGGCCAGATCTGCTCCTGCCCCAGCCGTGCGCTGGTTCATGAATCGATCTATGAGAAGTTCATGGAGCGCGCGCTGCCCCGCATCAAGGCGATCCGCCAGGGCAACCCGCTGGACCCCAACACCATGATGGGTGCCCAGAACTCCCACGGTCATCAGGAAAAGATCCTGTCCTACATCGACATCGGCAAGGGCGAAGGCGCCCAGTTGCTGACCGGTGGTGGTCGTCCGGATCTTGGCGGTGACCTGAACAACGGGTGCTACGTGCAGCCGACCGTGTTCAAGGGCAACAACAAGATGCGCATCTTCCAGGAGGAGATCTTTGGCCCGGTTCTGGCCGTGACGACCTTCAAGACGGAAGAAGAAGCGCTGGCCATCGCCAATGACACCCCCTTCGGCCTTGGCTCGGGTGTGTGGAGCCGCGATGCAAACACCTGCTATCGCATGGGTCGCGGGCTGGAAGCTGGCCGCGTCTGGATCAACTGCTATCATGTCTATCCCGCGCATGCGGCATTCGGCGGGTACAAGAAGTCCGGTATCGGCCGTGAAACCCACAAGATGGTGCTTGAGCACTATCAGCAGACCAAGAACATGCTGGTCAGCTACAGCGACAAGAAGCGTGGCTTCTTTTGATCCGCTGACGCGGTGAAAATCGCACAGCCCTGATGGGCAGGGGGCGGCCGGGCCGGTTTTTCCGGCCCGGCCGTCCGGTGTCGTACCCCATGTGGGCAGGGTAAGAGGATATGGGTTGTTTTTGATTTATCATGCATGCGACAGGGTGTGTCCCACAGGGGCCGGGGCGCTGTGCGGCAGGGTTGGAGGGACGTAGGATGGCACAAAAGTTTCGGGTCGTTATTGTTGGGGGTGGCGTTGCCGGACTGGCGCTGGCAACCCGTCTGGGTAATTCCATCGGCAGGTCGGGCCGGGCGGAAATCACACTGGTGGACAAAAGCTTCGCCCATGTGTGGAAGCCCATGCTGCACTGCTTTGCCGCAGGCACCGCCGCGAACGAAAATGACCGCATAAGCTTCCTTTCCCAGGCCAGCCGCCACCATTTCGATTTCTGGCCCGGTGAGATCTCGGGCATGGATCGCAAGGCCAAGACCATCACGTTGGCCCCGGTTGTCGAACCCACGGGCGAGGTGATCCTGGATGAACGCAAGCTGGAATATGACGCGCTGGTACTGTCCATCGGCAGCCGCGCGAATGATTTCGGCACCCCGGGGGTTGCCGAAAACTGCCTGTTCATTGACAACCTTGTCGATGCCAACGGCTTCAACGACCGTTTCCGCGCGGAACTGCTCAAGGCCTTCGGAAATAACGAGCAGCTTGACATCGCCATTGTCGGCGGTGGCGCCACGGGCACGCAGCTTGCGGCCGAACTGCACAAGGCGCTTGGCCTTGCTTCCCTCTATACGTTTGGCAAGAAGCCGCCCAAGCTGAACATCACCCTGCTTGAAGCGGGTCCGCGCATCCTGCCGGCCTTCCCCGAGGCCGTGTCCACTGCGGCGCAGAAGGAACTGGAGGCCATCGGCGTCAAGGTACAGACGTCCGCCATGGTCAGCGGCGCGGATGACAAAGGCTTCATGCTCAAGGACGGCACGCGCATTCCCGCGACACTGCGTGTCTGGGCGGCAGGTGTGAAGGCACCCGATGTCACGCGCAAATTCGGTGAACTGAAGCTGTCGCGCTCCGGCCAGCTGGAAGTCCGCCCGACATTGCAGCTTGTGGAAGATGACAACATCTTCGCCATGGGCGACTGTGCCTTCATTGCGGAAAAGCCCGTGGCCCCCACTGCGCAGGCGGCCCGCCAGCAGGCCCACCATCTGGCCCGTTACATGCCTGCATGGATCAACGGTCGTCCGATGCCGGCATTCGCCTTCCATAACAAGGGTGCGGTCGTAGCTCTGGGTGATTACAACGGCTGGGGCACCTTCCCCGGTGGCAAGGTATTCGGCGGTGGCTGGCTGCGTGGCATCAGTGCGCGCATGGTCCATTTGATGCTGTATCGCCAGCATCAGTTCGAAATCTACGGCACGTTCCGCGGCCTTATGTCCTGCCTTGTTGACTGGCTGGACGTGTTTGTCCGTCCGTCCGTGCGCCTGGACTGACGCACGCGGTCCTTTTTTACCGCTGCCTGCCCGTCAGGCAGCGTCTTCTTCTGGCCCGTCGTCGTCATGACCGGGCCAGAGTGACGCCTGCAGTTCGTATGTTTTCTGCAAAAGCGGCACCAGCGCGGGCCGGCCCTTCAGCCGGATCCATTCATCCAGCGCCGTACGGAAAATGGCGATACCGCCCCGCGCCATAAGGCGCGCCGCCATGCGGCGGTTCCTGCGTTCGGTGATCCGCTTCGCCAGCCCTTCCGCCAGACAGTCTTCCCACTTGCCATATTTCTGCAGGCTGACGGTCTGAAGCGAAGGCGTCTTTTCAATCAGATAGACAAAAGCATAGGTATCCTGCCGGTTCGCCGCGATCCGGGGCACCAGTGATGTAAAGGCATGCATCATCGCATCCGCCGGGTGCATGTCGGCAGGGCAGGTCGCCAGCGCATCATTCAGCGTCTGGGTCATGCCCCGCGTCCATGCCAGCACGATATCCCCCTTGGTTTCGAACATGCGGAACAGGGTGCGGCGTGACACTTCGGCGGCGTCAGCAATTTCGTCCACCGTGGTCTGATCATACCCCTGGGCGGAAAACAGCCGCATCGCCTCGGCAATCAATGTGGTGCGCGCGCGTGCCTGCTTACGTTCACGCAGGCCCGGCTTGGGGGAAAGGGTGGGGGCGACGGGCTTCATTCAATCTCCTCTTGTCCGGGTCATCATGCAGCAGCGCATCGTGAACATTCAAGACGCGAGAAAATGGTGGCTCCTGTCCGGCATGGGCGTACGTGCCCATCATGCCCGTAACATTGACAGGCAATGGGTTCTGCCACGAGTATCGGATCATGTCGAGCCACGGGGGCGGAAGGGCGCCATGTCCCTCCACCTGCACGCAACGGTCCCGCCCCGTTCATGCCTGCCTGCGGCGCAAGGCCGGACAGTGCACGAAATGTCCCGGTACATATTTGGTCACGTGGACTGTGTCAGGCGCCAGCCTGCCATCTTTCCACCCGGATGGAGAGTGTCGTGTTACGTGCGTCGTATAAAAACGCTATGTTGACCCTTCTGCTGGCCGTAACCGGCGCAACCTCTGCTGTGGCGGCGGATGACCTGTCCCGGCCGGTGCAGGCAGGCCCGACGCCCGGACACATGATTGAATCCACGCCACTGGCGCCCGCCCTGGGACTGCCGGGGCAGGGGGCGGCCTATCATATCCTGTACACATCAACCGATGGCGTGACGGGCAGGGGCACGGTTACTGTGTCCGGTGCTGTCTATTACCCGTCGGGCAGGCCACCGGCGGGGGGATGGCCCGTTGTCGCGTGGGCGCATGGTACGGTTGGCAATGCCGATCGGTGCGCCCCGTCCGTCAATGTCCATACGCCACGTGATACGGCCTACCTGTCGGCATGGCTGAAGCGGGGTTTCGCCATTGTCGCTACGGATTACGAAGGGCTGAGCACGCCGGGGCCGCACCCATACCTCAATACCCGTGTCGAGGCATTCGGCGTGCTGGACTCCGTGCGGGCGGCACTGGGCAGCCTGCCCGACCTGACAGACCGGGTCATGATTGTCGGGCAGTCGCAGGGTGGAGCAGCGGCTTTTGCATCCGCGGGGTACGCGCCCCTCTACGCGCCTGAAATCAATATACGGGGTACGGTTGCAACTGGCGTGCCCTATATGTCGCCCGCCGTCATGCAGACGCTACCTGCGGTCGCCATGGCGTCCACGTTCCGTCCTGATCCACTTGCGACATATGTCCTGCTGATGGCGGCGGGTGAAGCGGGGATTGATCCGCATTTCCGGCCCGAAGATGTCTTTACTCCGCAGGCCATGCCGTTTTACCGGATGGTGGACACTACATGCGTTTTCCAGCTTGAAGACGCGGTGAACAGGGCTGGCCTGACCACGGCCGCCATCCTGCGGTCGCAGGCGGTCCGGCTTCTGGCTCCGGTGTTCCAGGCCATGATGTACCCGACACTCAAACTGTCACGCCCGGTCTTTATTGGAACCGGTAGCGAGGACCGCGACGTGGCGACGTCCGGGCAGCTTCTGCTGGTGCATGACGCCTGTGCCGCGGGCAGTAAGGTGGAGGCCCATCTCTATAAGGGGCTGGATCATTCCCGAACCGTTCTGGCGTCCTTGCCGGATTCCGCAATCTTTACGCAAAAGGTCATGACGGACCAGACGGTTTCCAGCATCTGCTCGCCGGTTCCGCAATAATGGCGTGGTAATGCGCTGGGGCAGGAACGTGGCGTGTATCCTGCTTTCCCGTCTGTAAAGACGTTTCTGGCAAAGCTTTTTTTCACACAGGGCCAGAAAGTGCCACCTGTGGCAATAAAGGCGCCGCCGGGAGACTTTAGTTATTTGCGGACTTCCACGCTTTCCTGCTGCCACCCCCCGCCCAGCGCGCGGGCAAGCTGTATGGTGGCGGTCGTGCGGGCGTCCTGATTGCTCAGGACGCTGGCCTGTGCATCCAGTGCCGTCATGCGCGCGCTCAGCACATCGCCAAACGTGCGCTGGCCACCTGTGTACAGCCCCATCATGTCACGGGCGACCTGTTCGGCCTGATGCTGTGCCCGGGTCAGGTCCATATCGCGGCCATCAAGGCTGAGGCGGTTTTCATACCCGTCCTCGACTTCCGCCAGGGCATGCAGGATGCTGTTGTCATAGCCTGCCACCGCTGCATCCAGCCGTGCGCTGGCGGCATGTATGCGGGCCTGTATGCGGTTGGCGGTAAAGATCGGCAGGTACGTGGTCAGCGCGATCAGTCCCCCCGTGCCCGACAGGCCGGGAATGCCGTCAAAGCGCAGCCGTCCGTCTCCGCCAAAGAATTCCAGGCCGAAACGGGGCAGCAGGTCGGTTTTCGCACTTTTCAGTCGGTTGAGAGCCGCATCCACCTGATCCCGCCGGGCACGGATATCGGGGCGACGCTCCAGCACGGTATCGGGCATCTGTCCCGCCGGTGCCGGGGGTACGTAATAGGTGGGCGGCGGCGTAAGCGCGGGCAGCCCTTCGGGTACCTGACCCGACAGCACGGCCAGTCGCCTGCGCACAAGGTCAAGCTGGGCCACCAGCACCGGCCTGCGCGCCTTCAGGTCAGACAGCTTCTGGTCAACGCCCGTCACGTCCGCCGCTGTTGCCTGCCCGGCGGTAAAGCGTGCCTGGGCATAACGGCGTAGCTGTTCAAGCATGCTGATGCTGCGGTCGGTCAGGGCGATCTGGCGCTGCACTCCCTGCGCCTGCAGGTAGTCACTGGCTGCATCGGCGGCGATGACCATCTGCACGCCGTGGAAATATTCTTCTTCCGCCTGCATGCCCGCCTTTGCGGCCTTCACATCCGCATGGCGCCCGCCAAACAGGTCCGGTTCCCATGATGCGCCGATACCGGCAAGATGCCCGTCGGTGCCAGGATCACCACTGGTGGGCAGGGCGCTGGGGTTGCGCCAGTACATGCCGCCACCCATCATGTTTCCCGTCGCGCCCACGGTGGGATACAGCGCGGATTTCGCGACCGTATGCATCGCACGCGCCTCACGCACGCGATCACGCGCAATGCGGATGTCGGGACTGGCGGCAAGGGCCGCGTCCACCGCCTGCACCAGGGCAGGGTCATGCCATGCTTCCCACCAGCGTGTCAGGTCTGTTGATGGGACCGTGGATGCGGGGGCCTGTGAAAACTGTCCCGGTACCACGACGTGCGATGCCGGTGTGCGCGTGTGGAATGGCGAACACCCCGCCAGACCCACGGCCATTGCAACGCCCCCCATGCAGGCGACCCGTGCCAATCTGTTCCTCATTATTCCTGCCTTGCCAACATGGATCTGAAGCGCGCGAGCGCAAATACAAGAAAGACAATCCCCGTCACGGTCACGGTCAGCAACGGCTGGATGATCGCCCCCAGCCCCGCATCGCGGTACAGAATGGCCTGTGACAGGTTTACGAACTGCGTGGTGGGCAGGAAGCGCACCACCACCTGCATGGCGGGGGGCATGCTTTCCACTGGCGTTGCCGCCCCCGACAGCAGGTACGCCACCGCATAGACCGGCACGACCAGCAGCCCGAACTGCGGCATGGTGGGGGCAACCGTCGCCAGCATGATACCCAGCGCCGTGGCCGAAAACAGGTACAGCAGCGAACACGCGGCAAACAGCGTGATCGATCCCGCCAGCGGCACCCCCAGCCAGACATGCACCACCAGCCACAGGGAAATGATGGCCCCCACGAAAATGACCAGCCCGTTGGTGACGATCTTGGCCACCGCGATCTCGCTGGCCGTGACGGGCATGACCAGCAGGTGTTCCAAGGTGCCATGTTCGCGTTCGCGTATCACCGCCGCCCCCACCAGCACGATGGACAGGATGGTGATGTTGGTCACGATCTGCATGACCGAGGTAAACCATTTCGATTCACTGTTGGGGTTGAAGCGGATACGGCTGGGTGCGGTAAAGGGGATCTGGTCCACCAGTGCGGGCGCATGCAGCATGTCGGTAACTTCCGCCAGCATGATTTCATTCAGGTACGCCGTGCCCAGTCCCGCCTGCGTCATGGCGGTGGCGTCCACCCGCAACTGTATGGCGGGCACGCGCCCGGCCATGACGTCGGATTCAAAATTGGGCGGGATGTCGACCACGAAAATGTAGTCGCCCTCATCCATGCCATGCAGGGCCTGCGCGCGGTCCACCAGCACGGGGGGCTTGAAATAGGGCGGCAGCACCGCGTCGCGCATCCGGCGTGACAGGGCGGAATGGTCTTCATCGATAAAGGCGATGGTGGCGTTGGAGACCTCCACCTTCACCCCGTTGGCCACCAGCAGCACGCCTGCGGAAAACGCAAATACGATCAGCCCCAGCAGCACGCGATCATGCATAAGGCTGCGCAGTTCCTTGCTACACAGAAGACCCACATTGACCAGCCAGCGCATCATGCCGTCATGCTTCCTGTTTTTTCAGCAGCAGGCGGGCCGCCAGCATATAGACGGCCCCGAAGGCAGCCAACGCGAGATACATGGGCCAGAAGCTGCTGATCCCCAGGCCCTTGGTAAAACAGCCAAGGCTGATCAGCTGGTACCATGATGCCGGAAAGCCCAGTCCCACGATGCGGCTGATCCCTGTCAGTGTTGACGCGGGATATAGCAGCCCCGAAAAATTGACCGCCGGGATCAGGCAGATGATGGACGTGCCGAAAATGGCTGCGACCTGCGAACTGACAAAGGTCGAGATCAGCAGGCCAAGCCCGGTGGCCGACAGCACGAACAAAACACCCCCCACCGTCAGCGCCAGCAGCGAGCCCTTCAGCGGCACGCCCATGATGATCACGGCCACCGCCACCAGCATGAAATAGCTGATCGTCGCCAGCGCCACATACGGCGCCTGCTTGCCCATGAGGTACTGCCCGACCGATGCGGGGGAGGCATACAGGTTGACGATCGACCCCACCTCCTTTTCACGCACCACGCCCAGCGCGGTCAGCATGGTCGGGATCAGGATCAGCGCCAGCATGATGACGCCGGGGGTCATGGCGTAAATGCTGCGGAATTCCTGATTATAGGAAAAACGCGGCTCGATCGTGATGGGTGTTGCCGGTCCCCGTGGCAGTTCCTGCCCCAGCGTGGACGCATATCCCCCAAGTACGCCGGTGACATAGGCGCGCACATTTGCCGCAAGGAAGGGAACCGCGCCATCAATGATCACACCCACTTCCGGCCTGCGTCCCGCTTCCATGTCGCGCGCGAAGCCTGCGGGAATATCCAGCGCCAGCTGGACGCGCCCGTTGCGGATAGCGCGGTCCAGCGTATCGGCATCGGCCACGGGGGCTCGTTCATGGAAATAGGCCGAGCCGCGGAAACTGTCGATCAGCTGGCGGCTGATGGTGGTCCGGTCATGGTCGCTGACGGTAAAGCCGACCCCTTCCACATCGAACGAAATGCTGGATGCCGCAACCACCAGCAGGATCAGCGGCCCGAGCAGCGCGAAGGTCAGGCGCAGCCGGTCGCGCAGCAGTTCGACTGCCTCGCGCCGGGCGAAGGCCCATGCCCGTGGCAGCCAGCTTCCGCCCACCCGGCCAAGGCGGGTGGCCAGCGTGCTGCTGACGCCGTGCCACCATGCGCGCGTGGGCGTGGCCGGTTTTGGCGGCGGGGTCTGCGCGTCGGTCGCGGCCTCGGCATCTTCCAGATAGGCGATGAAGGCCGCTTCCAGATTCGGCGCCCCGCGTTTCTTGACCAGTTCGGCCGGCGTGCCGACCGCCAGAACGTGCCCCCGGTGCATGAGCGAGATCCGGTCACACCGCGCCGCTTCGTTCATGAAGTGGGTGGACACGAAAATTGTCACATGCCCTTCACGTGACAGGCGGATCAGGTGCCGCCAGAACATGTCGCGCGCGGCGGGGTCCACGCCCGAGGTCGGTTCGTCAAGGATCAGGATTTCGGGGTTGTTGATGCATGCCGCCGCCAGTTGCAGTCGCTGGCGGATACCCAGCGGCAGGGATGCGGGGCTGACATCGGCATAGGGGCGCAGTTCAAACGAATCAAGCGACTGTTCGACCGCCTGCGCGGCGCTGCCTGCGGGCATGCGGTACAGCCGCGCCTGCAGCATGAGGTTCTGCCGCACGGTCAGTTCCTCATACAGCGAAAACGCCTGCGACATGTAGCCGATGCGCATGCGGGTTTTCATGTCGCCCGCCGTGATCTGTTCCCCGAACAGCTTTGCCGTGCCGCTGGTCACGTCCAGCAGACCGGTCAGCATCTTCATGGTCGTGGACTTGCCGCAGCCGTTGGAGCCGAGGAAGCCGAAAATCTCGCCCCGGCTGATGGTGAAGCTGACATCGCTGACCGCCGTGAAACTGCCAAAGCGGCGGGTCAGGTGTTCGGCCTCAATGGCGGGCGGCCCGCCGGGATCGGTATAGGGCGGGATGACGAAACCGCTGGCCTGCTGGCGCTTGTTATCGGGCAGCAGCGATATGTAGGCATCTTCCAGTGATGTGGTGTGCGTGCGTTCCAGCACGCTATGGGTCCGGTCACTGATCAGGACCCTGCCGCCATCCATGGCCACCAGCCACGAAAACCGCTCCGCCTCATCCATATACGCGGTGGAGACGATGACCGTCATGGACGGCCGTTCCTTGCGCAGCTGGTCCACCAGTGTCCAGAACTGCTGGCGTGACAGCGGATCGACGCCCGTGGTCGGTTCATCCAGGATCAGCAGGTCGGGGTCATGCACCAGCGCGCAGCACAGGCTGACCTTCTGTTTCATGCCACCCGACAGATGGCCTGCCGCCCGGTCGGGGAAGGGGGCCAGGCCCGTGGCGTCCAGCAGGCGCTGGATGCGCGCGTCACGCGCCTGCGCGTCCAGCCCGAACAGGCGGGCGAAGAAATCGATGTTTTCCCAGACAGACAGCGTGGGGTACAGGTTGCGGCCCAGCCCCTGCGGCATGAAAGCGACACGTGGCAGGAACGCCTCACGCGCGCGGCGGTCCCCCATATCCGACCCCAGTACGTTCAGCGTGCCGGCCTGCAGCCGCCGCACCCCCGCGATCAGGCCCAGCAGGGTGGACTTGCCCACCCCATCCGGCCCGACAAGACCGATGGTGGTGCCCGCAGGCAGGTCGAGCGTCACGTCATCCAGCGCCGTGACCGTGCCATAGCGGTGCGTAACCCCCGCAATGGTGATGCCCGCCGGGTTATGCGGCGTATCGGCGCTCATTGCGGGGCATCGGCTACATCAAGTGTCGCGGGCCAGCGGGCGGACGGGTCGGTGCGCACATACCCGTCGCCTGTCATGCCCGATTTCAGCACGTCGCCATAGTGTCGGGCCGTTTCGGGGGAGACACGCAGTTTTACCCGATAGACCAGCTTGTCCCGCTCGGTTGCGGTTTCGACATATTTGGGCGTGAACTGCGCTTCGGGCGAGATGAAGGAGATCGTGGCCGGGATTACCTGCTGGTGCAGGGCGTCAAGTGCAATACGCGCCTGATCCCCCACGCGCAGCCGTCCGGCCTGCTGCGAGGGGAAGAAAATGGTCAGGTACATGTCCGTCGGGTCCAGCAGCGAGGCCACGCGCCCGCCGCCGGGCAGCACGGCGCCCTTTTCCACGATGCGGTATTCGATCCGGCCCGCCACCGGTGCGCGGATCGTCATGTCATCATCGGCGGAGGCCGCTTCCGTCACCTGCGCCTGCGCGGCATCCACGGCCGCCTGTGCTGCGTCCACGGCCCGGCCTGCTGCATCGGCGGCGGCAGTCGTGGTGTCGAGGTTTGTCTGGTGCTGCGAAACTTCCATGTCGGATACCAGATGCTGGCGGAACATGGTGCGGGCATGGTCAAGGTCAAGCTGGGCAAGATGCTGGGCCGACAGGCGCGCGTCATGTTCCGCTCCCGCGCGGGCGACGTCGGCCTGTGCTGCACGCAGGCGCGCGCGGGCCGCATCGACCTGTGCACGCGCGGTGGTATCGTCCTCACGCGCCAGAACCTGGCCGCTGGCGACCGTATCCCCTTCATGGAAATCCAGTTCGGTGATACGGCCGGGATACTTGACCGCCACATCAATGCGGGCCAGTTCCAGCCGTCCGTTGGCGCATGCCAGGCCCGCGGGCAGGTCGCCGCGGTGCTGGACGACATACCATCCCGCCCCACCAGCCGCCACGATTACGGCAACACCCGCGCCAATCGCTGCATCACGCCACTTCATGCTGCGGCACCTTCCGGCTGTCCCGCGCAGGTCGTATGCAAATGAAATGACGCGATCATGAATCTTTCCTCAAAGGTCAACACGGGCAGCCCTGCCGTTACGGGGTATATGCGATGAAAAAGTAAGGTCATGCATTGATCCAGAGGCGGATATCTGAACTTTTCGACGGAAAAATCACACCCGGGCTGCAGGGAAGGCGGAAGATATTGGGAATTCTAATATGTATACGCATAAGTGTATTTTAAATTTAAAAAAGAAAGCAACCCGAAAAATATCCCGTACGGTGTATTTTACACTCTGGCATATGCCATGTGTGCGTTATGCGCGGCCCGTGTAACGGGGCCGGTCGTCAGTGCAGAAGGAAAGCAGCAGCAGGATGCCAGGCAAGGAACACACTCGTCCCGGTCGTATGGGACGCCCGTCCATTGCGGAGGCCGCGACATTGTCCGAACGGATTCTGGAGGAAGCCGTCCGGCTGTTCTTCGATCAGGGATTCAGGGCGACCAGCGTAGACATGGTGGCGGATGCGGCGGGGGTTACGAAACGTACCCTGTACGCACGGTACCGCAGCAAGGCCGTACTGTTTGAAGCCGCCGTCAGCGCCACGATTGACGTGCGGCTGGATGCGCTGGCGCTGCTGATGCCAGCCGACGGGGATATCCGGTCGCGGCTTGTTTCAGTCTGCACGCTGCTGCTGGACTGGCTGCTGACGGACCGCAGCGTGGGGATGTACCGCGTGGTATCCGCCGAAAGCCGGCAGTTTCCGGCCCTTGCCCGCAATATTCATTCACACGGCGCCCGCAGGGCTGCCGGCCTGATTGGTGATGTCCTGCACGAAGGTGTGCGCAAAGGGGAAATCGAAATTGACGATATCGGTTTCGCGGCGGATTACCTAACGGCTGCGGTAATCCAGTACCCGTTCCAGCAGGCAGTTCTGGGGCTGGTCGCGGCAAGGCTGGATGATGCCACGCGCCACCATATCGATCAGGCTGTGGAACTGTTTCTGGCCGGAACGCTGCCCCGCGGCCGATGGGCGGGGCAGCCATAGGCCGGCCACACTTCCCGTAAGGAAAGCGTGGCCCGGTTTCCCCGGTTATTCCTGATCGGGGGCAGGGGCGGAGTTGAGCTGGATGTAACGCTCGATCCCGACCTGACGGATCAGGTCGAACTGACGGTCGAGGAAGTCCTCATGTTCTTCCTCATTGACCAGGATCTTGAGCAGCAGGTCGCGGGAGACGAAGTCGCGCACGCTTTCGCAGTAGGCGATGCCTTCGCGCAGGTCGCCAATGGCCTTTTCCTCAAGCTTCAGGTCGCATTTGAGGATTTCCTCCACGTCCTGTCCCACTAGGATCTGGTTGTAGCGCTGCACGTTGGGCAGGCCACCCAGATACAGGATGCGCTCGATCAGCCAGTCGGCGTGGCGCATTTCCTCGATCGATTCCTCATATTCCTTCTTGCCCAGCAGGGTCACGCCCCAGTGGCGCAGCGTGCGGGCATGCAGGTAATACTGGTTGATGGCCGTCAGCTCGTTCGTCAGCTGCGTGTTCAGGTGTTCGATAACCTTGGGATCTTTGATCGGCATGGCGTGACTCGCTGTCATATATGGTGCAGGATACGATATATTGAATGTAACCTGGAGTTGTAAATCAAAAATTATTATATATCAGTGCATTAATAATGATAATTCTTATTCTCAAAATATTTGGGCATGTCTTCTTTTCACCCGTCCGCCATCGCGACATTTCCATGGGAATGACGTCCGGGAACAGGGCATGTGCCTGATCGTTACGGTCGCCGGTGAATCCGGCGGTTTTCTTTCATCATGCATGCCGGGTAATCCCTGCTGCGCCTGATTTCTCAGCTACAGGGTCGTCTCGCTGTCATGCTTTCCACCATCATTGCCGCCATGCTGCCCCTCATCGTGGTTTTCCTGCTGGGGTATCGTGCCGGATGGCACCATGATTTTACGGGGGAGCAGGTATCGGTCCTCAACCGGATGGTCATGCAGTATGCCTTTCCCCTCAACCTGTTTGTCGGGATTGCGGGGATGCCGCGTACCATTCTTGCGGGGCAGTTGCCGCTGGCGGCATCCGTGTTCCTGATTATGTGCGGCAGTTTTGGCGTGGCATATGGCCTGTCGCGTCATGTGTTCCGGCGGGATGCCGCGACAGCCACCCTGCAGGGACTGGCGATGGGGGCGCCGTCGGTTCCCTTTATCGGGTCGGCCATGCTGCCGGTACTGGTGGGCCATGCCAGCACCGCCGTCGCGATTTCGTCGGCCGTATTTGCCATGGTGCTGGTCCAGACGCCGGTCTGCATGGTCATGCTGGCCAAAAGTGCGCATAAGGGACCGTCGGAGCAGGCCCGGCTTGTGCCGCAGATCATCGCGTCATTCCGCGAACCGATCGTGTGGGCCCCGATTGTTGCGACCCTGCTGGTGGTATCGGGCATTCACCTGCCGAAATCACTCCTGAACGCCGGGGAACTGCTGGGTAATACGGCGGCGGGGGTGGCGCTGTTTGCGTCTGGTATTGTCCTGTTCCTGCAGCGGGTATCGGTGACGTTGCCGGTTGTTGTCACTGTGGCGGTCCGTAATATTGTCATACCGGCTGTATCATGGCTGCTGCTGACCCTGCTGGGCCTGTCGCATGAGGTTATCCGGACGGCCGTCCTGTCGCTGTCCATTCCGGTGGGAACGGTTGTGGTCATTCTTGCCGTACGGTTCGGGACAGATGAACAGGAAGCCGCGTCCACCCTGTTCCTGAGCGCCGTGGTGTCGGTGGTGACAATGGCGCTGTTTATAGCCTGCGTGGGGTAATGGCAGAAAACCACCTTGAAATTCCTCTTAAACCCCCGGAAAGTCTTTGGTGAAGCTTTTTTCAAAAAGCTTCGGAAAAGGTTATTTAAAAAAAAAGACAACACTGGAATTCTTATGCATCCATCCTATCTTAAGGTTCCCTGACTATACTTGTAATTCATTAAATTATGCCATTTATAATTGATAATTAAACAATATAAAACATATAGATATTTTCTTTTATGTTTGGTTGATTTCTAATTTCATCAAATATTCATATTATACGCCGTGGGCTGTCCTATATCTCTGCATGCCTATGGTCTGAATAGGCGCATGTACAGGAATGGATATCATGAAACCGGATTCCGAACCGAAATCGCCGCAGATCCATGAAGAATGGCGATCCGCCGTTGTTCTGGTGTGGAAGGATACACGGGGCCAGGCCAGGCAGACCCCTCCCGCACCGGTTCCTGAACTAGTGGAGGAAGATGAAGCCTACATCCATGATGAATTCTGATTTTCTTCCGCCCGTAATGTAATCAGGAAAACAGATGGAGAAGACCCCGACATGACCGAAATCCCCGGCAGCGATGCAGCATCGTGGGAACGGAACCGCCTGCGAGAGGAGGTACTGGACGATATTGATGAAGAAATAGAGCTGGAACTGGATGATGTCCGCCTGGGTTCGGACAGGGATAAGGGCACGCCTGATTTCAGACGGGCGTATTTCCGCGAACTGCTGACCCTGCAGGGGGAACTGGTCAAGCTGCAGGACTGGGTCAAGGAAACCGGGCACAGGCTGGTGGTAATCTGTGAAGGACGGGACGCGGCGGGCAAGGGCGGCGTGATCAAGCGCATTACCCAGCGCCTGAACCCGCGCATATGCCGTGTTGCGGCCCTTCCTGCCCCTAATGACCGCGAACGGACGCAGTGGTATTTCCAGCGTTACGTCAGCCACCTGCCGGCGGCGGGGGAAATCGTGCTGTTTGACCGTAGCTGGTATAACCGCGCGGGCGTTGAGCGGGTCATGAATTTCTGTACGGATGATGAGTATGAGGAGTTCTTCCGCTCCGTGCCCGAATTCGAACGGATGCTGGTGCGTAGCGGAATACAGATTGTCAAATACTGGTTTTCCATTTCCGATGACGAACAGGAACTGCGCTTCCGCGCCCGCATGGAAGATCCGCTGAAGCAGTGGAAACTCAGCCCCATGGATCTGGAAAGCCGGCGGCGGTGGGAATCCTATACGCTGGCCAAGGAGATCATGCTGGAACGTTCAAATATTGACGAAGCACCATGGTGGATCGTTCCTGCTGATGACAAGAAGAAAGCACGCCTGAACTGTATCAGTCACCTTCTGTCACAGGTGCCTTATCATGATGTCAGCAAGCCCGAGGTACGCCTGCCCGAACGTGTCTTCAGTCCTGATTACATTCGCCAGCCCGTGCCCGAGACCATGATCGTGCCGCAGACATACTGAATGCTTTTCAACATTGGGGACTGATACAGATAAACGGTTTCCGGATGCCGCCTTTGTTCCAAAGGCGGCATTATTTTTTGAAAAATACTCATCAGACATGATGCTGACCGGGACATCTCAGTCAGACAGGGCATAGTAATGTATATACGCTGTCCATGAAAAAACCGGGACCGCAGGGCATGCGATCCCGGTTTCGTCTTGTCAGCCATTCAGTGAATGTCAGGAATTCAGCAGATAGAACAGGCCGGCAGCAAGCGTGATGGTGACCGGCAGGGTGCATATCCACGCCAGCGCGATCTTGACCAGCATGCCACGGTTGATGCCAGATCCCGATCCCAGCATGGTGCCCGCGATCCCGGCGGTTATGATATGTGTCGTGCTGACCGGCAGGCCGGTATAGCCTGCGGTTGCGATCAGCCCGGCACCCACCAGTTCGGCCGATGCCCCCTGGGCTGGTGTCAGGTGGGTATTGCCGATCTTTTCACCCAGCGTATGCACGATCCGCTTGTAGCCGATCATGGTGCCGATCCCCAGGCACAGCGCGCTGAGCAGGCGCACCCACCACGGTGCATATTCCACGACCGGGCGCATCTGGTTACCGAGCACCTTAGCCTGCGCGCGCTCATGGGTTGAGGCGGAGGGATTGACGGATACAGCCTTCAGTCCCGCCACAACTTCATACATGTCCGCACGCAGGACGGAGGGAACGACATTCTGCGCATCGGTGTGGGACAGGCGGCCAACCGCCGCAATCGCTTCGTCACGCAGGCCGTCATGGTCGTACTGTTCAATCAGCGGTGCGGCGCTGGTGGCATATTCGGCAATATGCGGGATGCGCGGTGTGCTGTCGGGGGCAAGGGCAAAGGTTGCGGGCAGGATGCCGATAATGGTCAGCATGATCAGGCCAATGCTTTTCTGACCATCGTTGCTGCCATGGGAGAAGCTGACACCGGTGCAGGTCAGGATCAGCAGGCCACGGACCCAGCCACGGGTCGGTCTGTCACCCTGCGGCGGCTGGTACAGTTCGGGATCGTGGACAAGGTGCCGGATGATGAAATACAGGCCACCCGCGCCGATCAGCCCCAGCAGGGGGGAGATGGCCAGTGCGCGCAGGATTTTCCAGATCTGTGACCAGTCAACGCTATTGCCCAGGTCACGCGTGTGCAGCAGCGCATCCCCGATGGCAATTCCGATCAGTGCCCCGATCACACAGTGGGAGCTGGAGTTCGGGATGCCGAACCACCATGTAAACAGGTTCCACGCCAGCGCCGTGCCAAACAGCGAAATCAGCATCGGCACGGCTGGATCACCATTGGGGGGCGACAGCACGTCCGCCGGCAGCAGTTCAACCAGCCCGTAGGCCACGCTGATTCCGCCCAGCAGGACACCGACAAAATTCATGCAACCTGACCAGATCACGGCGGTCCGGGGTTTGAGTGACCTGGTATAGATAACGGTCGCAACGGCGTTGGCCGTGTCATGAAAGCCGTTTACGAATTCAAAGACACAGACAAGCGCAAAACATACGACCAGTGCGATGATCGAAAATGCCGAATAGGGGGCGAAGTGGAGCATGAAACAATACACCAGTAAGTTACTGTTGCACGCACCATAAATAAGTAAAAAGTAAAATATAAGAGGATAGTTTCGGGTTTAATATAATATTCATATTTGAATATATGCTAAATATATATCAGCATGTCGGGGCGGAAAAGGAATGTCTCACGCCCGCAGTCGCGTGGCTTCCATGGCGCGGGCGGGCTTGTACCGGCCCGTCCGGAACCGGGTGCGGGCCCGGGCTACGGCCGCTTCGAATGTGGGCAGGATGTCACCGTCCATCTGCGTGACACGTTCATGCATGGCGCGGAATTTGTATGGCTCGTCAGGGCTGTTGTGGAAAACGATGCCGACAAAGATGCCATCGATTTCTATAACGCTGGATTCAAACATAAGGGTGAGTCCTGTCTGTTTTACCTGGGGAATGCCGTAAGGCGCCGTTTAACCCCGCTGCGGGTGCTATGCAGTAGTTCAGGTGCCCGCGCAACCGAAAATAGATGAACTTTCTATGACATGCATAATATACATGGGATGACATTTATGTAGTGACTGGTGTCATAAAAACTTCATACAAAATAGATCAAGTTATTATTGCCACGGCGTGATGTTGCGGCCTAGTGCTGCTGATGTGTCATACACAGCAGGAATTACATGATGGAAAGTCCATCCACCATTACGGTCCGCGATGGCGTTGCAATGGATACGAATACGCGCGGGTGGTTCGGTGATCTGGTTTTCGGCATGCTCGCCCGCCTGGCCGGATGGTTCATCCTGCTTGTCATGGCCGGTATCATCATCGTGCTGGTGAGTGGGGGGTGGCGGGCATTTTCCGCCTTTGGCCCCGGCTTCATCACCAGCACGGCCTGGAACCCGATTTCAGATCACTTTGGTGCCGCGACCTCCATTTTCGGCACGCTGGTCACGACGCTGATCGCGCTTGTCTTTGCCGTGCCCTTTGCATTTGGCGTGGCCTTCTGGCTGGTGGAAATGGCTCCTCCGGCGCTGGCGCGGTTTATTGAAACCGCGGTGCAGCTTCTGGCGGCGGTGCCCTCCATCATCTTCGGCATGTGGGGGTTTTTCATAGTGGTGCCGTTCATGGCGCATTACATTGAACCTGTGGCCACGCATTACCTTGGCCATGTGCCCGGCATGGGCCTGCTGTTTCGCGGTGCGCCCTACGGGACGGGGCTGCTGACCGGCGGCCTGATCCTGGCCATCATGATCACGCCCTTCATCTGTTCCGTCATGACGGATGTATTCGTCTCCATTCCCGCCGTGCTGAAGGAAAGCGCCTTTGGCCTTGGCGCCACGCGGTGGGAGGTGATGCGCGATGTCGTGCTGCCGTGGTCGCGGCAGGCGGTCATGGGGGGCATCATGCTGGGCACGGGCCGTGCGCTGGGGGAGACGATGGCCGTGACCTTCGTCATTGGCAACAGCAACCGCCTTGGCTGGTCACTGTTTGCGCCGGGTAACACCATTGCCTCGCTGATCGCGCTGGAATTTCCCGAAAGCTCGGCCGGTAGCCTGAAGCTGTCCGCCCTGCTGGCGCTTGGTGCGATCCTTATGATCATTTCATTCATCACCCTGGCCTGCTCGCGCATTTTCCTGCAGCGCGGCGTGTCGAACTGAGGAAAGCCATGATGTCAGCCCCCCAATCGCAATCCATTGATGCCGGTGGATGGCAGCGCGGCGGCGCAATGGCCGTGCGGCGCAGGCTGGTTGAACGGTTTGTCAGCCTGCTGTGCAATGTGGCGACGGTTGTCGTACTGTTCCTGCTGTTTTCGATCCTGTGGACACTGGTGACGCAGGGGGCAGGGGGGCTGACGCTGCCGACCTTCGTGCACAGCACGGCATCCCCCGGCAGTGGCGGCGGCCTGGCGAACGCCATTATCGGCAGTTGCGAACAGACCGGCCTTGCCGCCCTGATCGGCACGCCGTTGGGCATGATGGCGGGGATCTACCTGTCCGAATTCGGTCAGGACGGACGGATTGTCATGCTGGTCCGGTTCGTGTCGGACATGCTGCTGTCGGTGCCGTCCATTCTGGTGGGTCTGTTCATCTACCTGATCATTGTGGAACCGGCAGGCCATTTTTCCGGCATGGCGGGCACGCTGGCGCTGGCGGTACTGTTCATCCCCATTGTCGTCCGCACGACGGAAGACATGCTGCGTCTTGTCCCGCGCGCCATGCGTGAAGCGGCCTATGCGCTGGGCGCGCCGGGGTGGCGGGTGATCCTGAGTGTCTGCCTGCGTTCGGCGCGTGGCGGGATCATGACCGGCATCCTGCTGGCGCTGGCGCGGATCTCGGGCGAGACTGCGCCCCTGCTGTTTACCTCGCTTGGCAACCTCAACTGGTCCACCAACCTGAACGAACCCATGGCCAGTCTGCCGGTCACGATCTACCAGTACGCCGGTTCGGCCTATGATGACTGGGTGCAGATGGCATGGACCGGGGCATTGCTGATTACTGTCGCGGTGCTTGCAACAAACATCCTGGCCCGCTGGTGGCTAACGCGCAATGGATCTGCACAATAATGAACAAACCTATCATGGATGATACGACGGGCCACGATACCTCAGCCCTAGCGCTGGCCATACGCAACCTGGACTTCTGGTATGGCAGCAACCATGCGCTGAAGGACATATCGCTGGATTTTCCCGCGCGTCAGGTCACGGGCATGATCGGGCCGTCCGGCTGTGGCAAGTCCACGCTGCTGCGTATCCTCAACCGGATGTATGACCTTTATCCCGGTCAGCGCGCAACGGGGGAAGTCCTGTTTGACGGGCGCAACATCCTGTCCCCCAGCCTGGATGTCAACGTGCTGCGTTCACGCATTGGCATGGTGTTCCAGAAACCCACGCCGTTTCCCATGTCCATTTATGACAACATCGCCTTTGGCGTGCGGCTGCATGAACGCCTGTCGCGCACGGATATGGACCAGCGCGTGGAAGGGGTGCTGCGGCGCGTGGCGTTGTGGAACGAAGTAAAGGATCGCCTCGGTGCATCGGCCGCCGCCCTGTCGGGCGGTCAGCAGCAGCGGCTGTGCATTGCGCGCACCATTGCAACGCGCCCTGAAATCATCCTGCTGGATGAACCGACCAGTGCGCTGGACCCGATTTCCACGGCCCGGATCGAGGAACTGCTGGATGAACTGAAGCAGGAATTCTCCATTGCCATCGTGACGCACAACCTGCAGCAGGCGGCACGGTGCGCGGATCGGGTCGCGTTTTTCTACATGGGCGAACTGGTGGAAGTGGATACGGCTGACAAGATGTTCACCGCGCCGCACGCCAAACGCACCCAGGATTATATTACCGGCCGCTTCGGCTAAAAGCGAAAGCAGTAATGATGCCACATGAATCCGTACATACGGTCCAGAGTTATGAGCAGGAACTGGAACAGCTCCGTTCGCTGGTAAACCAGATGGGTGGGCTGGTGGAACGGCAGGTGGCGCAGGCCATTACCGCCGTGGTCGAACATGATGAGGTCGCAGCCCTCGACGCGCCCGAAATGGACCCGCAGGTTGATGAACTGGAACGTGAGACCGAGGCACTGGTCATCCGCCTGCTGGCCCTGCGCGCGCCCATGGCGGGCGATCTGCGTGAAGTCGTGGTCGCGCTGAAGATCTCGGGCGATCTGGAACGTATCGGGGACTGCGCGGCTTCCATCGCACGCCGGGCCATGCGCAACGAACTGCTGTCATGTCCCATCTCACTGACGGGACTGCACAGCATGGGGCGACTGGTGCAGGAAAACCTGCGGCGTACCATCGACGCCATGGACCAGCGTGATCCCGAACTGGCGCGTCTTGTCTGGCATTCGGATACGGCGGTGGATGAACTATATGTTTCCCTGTTCCGTGAACTGGTGACGTACATGATGGAAGACCCCCGCAATATTGGTCCGTGTGCGCACCTGCTGTTCATTGCCAAGAACCTTGAGCGTATTGGCGACCATGCAACAAATATTTCAGAGCGTGTGTACTACGCCGTAACCGGCAATATCCTGCCGATCGTGCGCCCGCGCGGGAAAACGTTCGACTGAGGCGCCCTGCTTGCACGACCGCACCATGGCGGCGGTGCGGGCCATACGTATGTTGATGCGGCTGGATACGATTTCGCGGGTCACGGGGTGTATTGCTGGTTAGAGCATGTCGTCAGTTGGCATCTGGCACGATGAAGCCTGTAATCCCGTTTGATCTGTGATGTTTTCTCCCTGTTTTCAGGGAGAGAATGAATGCGACGATATGGCCTGAGTGACAGCCAGTGGGAACGGATAAAAGATCTTCTCCCGGGTCGTGAAGACCATGTCGTCGGAACGGCTGCCGATACCCGTCTGTTTGTGGAAGCGGTTCTGTATCGTTACCGTGCCGGCATTCCGCGGCGTGACCTGCCTGCCCGGTTCGGGGACTGGAAAAACGTCCACCGGCGACTGCGTCGCTGGTGCGAAGGCGGCGTGATCGAACGGATTTTCCGGCAGCTGGCCGCCGATCGTGACAACGACTGCATGATGATCGACAGCACGATTGTCCGGGCTCACCAGCACAGTGCGGGCGCCCGTAAAAAAGGGGCGCGGATCAGGCCATCGGGCGGTCCCGTGGGGGACTGACTTCGAAAATCCACGCCATTGTCGGTGCCGCAGGAAAGGCGGTCGCCCTGTCCCTGACGCCCGGGCAGAGAGCGGATATCACGGAAGCAGCCCCCCTGCTGGATGAAGTCGATCCTGCAGCCTTTATCGCCGACAGGGCTTATGATGCTGATCCGCTTATCGAAGAGCTCGAAGAACGGCAGATCACACCGGTTATCCCGTCAAGGAAAAACCGACGCGATCCATGGAAACTCAGCTTCCGGCTCTACAAAAACAGAAACATCATTGAACGCTTCTTCGCCAGGCTAAAGTCAACATTTCCCGCAGCAGTGTAACCCGTTTCCGTCATCATCGGAATTAACTGACGACACGTCCTGGTGGTCTGATGTCAGTCCCCACGGGCACGGGCACGGGCATGGGCATGGGCACGTTGCGTCCGTTCATGTCATGCAGGGCATGTGCCGGGAACGCAGCAGTTGGCATGGTCATTGGCGTCGGTGTTGTTACAATGGCGTTTTGCCGTTTTCTGTCCGGATGAGTCCTCGAATGACCGATTGCCCTTCTTCCCCAGCCGACCGTCTTGCCAGTGTGCTGTCCACACTGCGCGAAAATGGCATGGCGGCGCGGATCAGTACATCCCACTCGGTGCTGGAAGCCCACAGCCATGGCGAGGCCATGGATGCCGCGAACCTGCCCGGCGCCGTGGTCTTTGCCGAAGCGACGGATGATGTCGCCACTGTCCTGCGGGCATGCCATGCCCATCGGGTGCCTGTCGTGGCCTTCGGGGCCGGGACATCGGTGGAAGGACACGTGACCCCGGCGGATTACGCCATAAGCCTTGACCTGTCGGCCATGACGGACATCGTGGAAGTGAACGCGGAGGATCTGGACTGTCGCGTGCAGGCGGGCCTGACCCGACAGGCCCTGAATGCACAGATCCGCGATACCGGCCTGTTCTTCCCGGTTGACCCCGGTGGGGAAGCCACGCTGGGTGGTATGTGCGCAACCCGTGCATCGGGCACGGCGGCCGTGCGCTATGGCACGATGAAGGAAAATGTCCTCGGGCTGACGGTCGTGCTGGCAACGGGGGAAGTCATCCGCACGGGTGGCCGTGTACGCAAGTCCTCCACCGGGTATGACCTGACGTCCCTGTTCGTCGGATCGGAAGGCACGCTGGGAATTGTGACCGAGGTGCAGTTGCGCCTGCATGGACGGCCGGAAACCATTTCCGCAGCCGTGTGCCAGTTTGCCGACCTGAATGACGCCATACAGACCGCCATTGAAATCATCCAGTGCGGCATTCCCATCAGCCGCGTTGAACTGCTGGATGACGTGCAGATGGCGGCATCCATCCGCTATTCCGGCCTGACGGGATATGAACCGCTGACGACCCTGTTCTTTGAATTCGCGGGCGCGCCCGCAGCCGTGGCGGAGCAGGTGACCCAGACCGAGGGGATCGCCCTGTCCAATAATGGCCTGTCCTTTGCCTGGGCCGAGACGGCGGAAGACCGCACGCGGCTGTGGAAGGCGCGGCATGACGCATTCTGGGCCGCCAAGGCGATCGAACCGACCGCGCGTGTCATTTCTACCGACTGCATCGTGCCCATTTCCCGTCTGGGGGAACTGATTGCCGGTGTGCGGGAAGACATTGCCCGTTCCGGCCTGCGCGTGCCGCTGCTGGGTCATGTGGGGGATGGCAATTTCCACGCCCTGATCATTACCGACCATACACCCCAGGGCTACGGGCGCGCGCTGGATCTGGACCGGAAAATCGTGTCCCGTGCGCTGGCGCTGGGTGGATCCTGCAGCGGGGAACATGGCGTAGGCATGGGCAAGCTGGAATTTCTGGAAACCGAGCATGGCGAGGGCACACTGAGCGTCATGCGCGCGCTGAAGAATACCATGGACCCGCACCACATCCTTAATCCCGGCAAACTGCTGCCGCCGGGGCGTGTGTATCAGGGCTGACCTGCTTGCGCTGGGTGGACCGGGCAGGGGTGGCAATCCCTGCCGCGCCCGGAAACTTTGTACCTTGGGGCTGGCTGTAACAGTCAGACAGCTGCGTCATAGTCTGCAGGATGTTTCATGAACAGCCGCAGATATGCAAAGAGGCCAACAGCCACAAAAGCAACGACGCTCCCTATCGCCGGTTGCGGGCATCGTCCCGGCGTGCGGCAGGGAAGTCACGCTTGGACAGCATGCTGCACAGGCGATGGATCACATCATCCCATTTTCCGCTGTGGATCTGGCGTATGATACGCAGGGTAGGATACCACGGGCTGTCTGTCCGGCCCGAAAGCCAGCGCCAGCAGTTATCGAACCGGTCCAGCAGGATAACGGGACACCCCATCGCCCCCGCCAGATGGGCAACCGATGTATCAACCGACACAACCACATCCAGCCCCGCGATCAGCGCGGCCGTATCGTCCATGTCACGCACGCTTTCCATCGGGTCATACAGGCGCATGCCCGCGGGCATGTCGTGCATCTGCCGGGCATAGGTACCTTTCTGCAGGCTGACCAGACTGATCCCGGCCATTCCGGCCAGCGGTGCGAATTTCCGCAGCGGGATCGACCGTCGGCGGTCCATGGCATGGGCTGCGGGAATGTCAGGACGGCTGGCCCCACCCCAGACCAGCCCCACGCGCAGGTCCGTGCCCATGGGCAGGAATGGCGCCCACTGCCGCACCAGTTCCGCGCTGGCGTGCAGGTAGGGCACGCTGGCTCCCGCATGGCCAGGCGTGTTGCGCAGGACATGCGGCAGGCTGAGGAAGGGGCAGTGCCAGTCATGTGGCGGCAGGGATATCCGTTCACTGAATACACGCCGGATGCCGCCCATGCGCCGGATCAGGCCATGCAGCGTATCGGGGGCCTGAATGCTGACCCGCGCGCCCATGCCCACCAGCACAGGCACGAAGCGCAGCATCATCAGCATATCCCCCAGTCCACCTTCACGGGTGATCAGGATGGATCGGCCCCGCAGGTCGGCATCCGGCGGCAGGACAGGCAGCATGCGCTGTTCGGGCAGGCGCTGGCGGCCCGGCATTTTCCGCCGCCATTCATATTCGGCCCAGCCATCATCCATGCGGCCGCTTTTCAGTAGCGCCAGTGCATGGTTCATGCGCAGCCGCGCATCATCCGGGCGCAGCGCCAGTGCGCGGGAATGCGCCGCCAGTGCCGCATCCAGCCTGTTCCATGCGCCCAGCAGGTGGGCAAGGTTGGCCTGCGTCATGGCGCTGTCGGGATGGTGCTGCACAATATAGGACAGCAGGTCGTGCGCGGCCGCGAATTCCCCCTGTTCCATAAGGCAGACGGCCATGAGGTTGCCGGTACTCAGCTGTGCGGGCGACAGGGCCAGACCCTCGGCCAGGACTTCCTGCGCTTCCGCCGTCCGGCCGCGTTGCAACAGCAGTTCCCCCAGCATGTCATGGGTGCGGATGTCCTGTCGCGCGCGCTGGCGGACGGCGCGCAGCACTGCCTCGGCTTCTTCCACCCGGTCATGCGGCAGCAGCAGGCCCAGCATATCATGTGCCGGATGGCGCGCGCCGGGATTGGCCACGGCCTGGCGGCACAGCAGGCGGGCGGCTTCCTGCACGCGGTTGCAGCCCGCATGGGCATGCGCCAGCAGGATTTCAACACGCGGGGAGGGACGGCAGTCCTCCAGAATGGAACGGGCATGGGCGAACTGCCCCCGACGCAGCAGGTCCAGCGCAAGCGCCAGTGTATGGTCAGGTGTACCGGACATATGGGGCAGGGATCTGGTGCGGAAGAAAACGGATCATGCCATGTTGTGTCTTATATCGGGCCTGCCGCGCAAGGGGCGTGGCACCCCGCCATGATCATGGCATTTCGGGCGTGGTCAGGCCGAAATGCTGTTCCAGCAGGGTGACGTTGCGCAGGTCCGCCTTGAAGGCGGTGTCGAATACATCGCCCAGCACGGGCACAAGGTCGGCTGCGGCTTCCACCACAACATTGGCCAGCATGCGTGCAAGGGTGGGGCGGCCCACCCCCAGACGCCAGCTTTTCCATACGATGTAAAGTGAGGGCAGGAGCATGAGCGCCGTCCCGCCTACGGGCAGAAGCCCGATCAGCGTATCCAGTCCCCAGCGCGCCTTCGTGCCGGGAATGCGGAAGGCTGCATCAAGCAGCGTCGCAAGCCTGCGCAGGCGCGCCACTTCCTGACGGATGTCGTGGCTGCCCGCGGCGTGCGCGGCGGTGGGGGCATATGATGTGATCATACCCGTTAGTATGGTGTGGGCGGGGGGACGTTACAATGTGCCCGGCGGGTCGTGCGGCGCTGTTTTTTCACGGTCGATATGGCCCATGTCCCGGTCGGGGGCGATGACGTCCCGCACGCGCTGTTTCAGTTCCTTCGGTCCCGGGAAACCGCCGTCGCGCTTGCGTTCCCATATGGTGTGGCCGTCAACGGTGATTTCAAAATGGCCACCGCTGCCGGGGACCAGGGTGACACCGCCCAGATCCTCGCCAAAGGTGGACAGCAGTTCCTGCGCCATCCATCCCGCCCGCAGCAGCCAGTTGCACTGCGTGCAGTACACGATGGAAACATGGGGCCGGTGGGCCGGCGGGGTATCAGTGGTCATGGGATGCTGCTTTCTGCCTGTCCTGATGCCGGGCATACCCTGTCCGGCTGCCTCCTTATTGTGGGGGTTGGGGGCAGCCGGGGGCAAGGGGTCAGACGGCGTGGACGTGGCTTTCACGTTCCCACAGGCGCAGTGCGCCGCAGGTCTGGATGAAACGGGCCGCGTCCTGCGCGCTGTGTATGGCGATCACGCCGTTGTCGCGTGCCTTGGGGTGCAGCCCTGCTGCGGCCAGCACGATTTCGGCGGCATCGTTATGCGCAATGAACTTGGCATGGGCGAAAGCATCGGAAATGAAGTCGCGCATGGTGGCTTCGTGGCGCAGGACATTTGCCCCTTCAACCGTCGGCAGCAGGGCAACGGCGTCATACAGCACGGAAGGGCCGCCATTGATTTTCTGCTGCGCGGTCAGGTCGTGGCCCGCGCTGTCCTTCAGGCCGCCCACGGTGGGCGCGATCAGTTCCACCGTGGCATCCGCATTTTCGGCGGCATCGCGCAGGGCGGCCAGCAGGGTCGCGTCCACCCCGTTCGTGACGACAATGCCCAGCTTGCGGCCGGCAAAGCTGTCCGGTCCGCTTTTCAGGATGCTCAGCGCAGGCGATGGCTCCAGCCCCTCGACCACGGGCCGCGCCGCCGTCGCGGGTGCAGGCATGGGCGACAGGCCCAGCCCCGTCGCCACCGCTTCGGCCAGCCCACGATCCACATGCAGCAGGTGGCTGACCATGCGCGCGCGGATGGCGGGGGTTTCCACCTTGCTCAGTTCAAAGACGAATGCGTCACGCATATGCGTCTGTTCCACCGGGGTCTGGCTGATGAAGAACTGCCGGGCCTGGCTGTAATGGTCGGCAAAGCTTTCGGAACGCTGGCGCACCTTCTGGCCCGACACGGCATCGGGGTAAGACCGGTATCCATCCACGCTTTCACGCGGGCCACCGGTGGGCTGGGACCACGAATTGGGTTCGTAATTGGCCCGGCCCTTCGGGTTGTGCATGGCCATGTGCCCGTCCTGCTGGAAATTGTGGAACGGACATTTGGGCGCGTTTATGGGGATATGCGTGAAGTTGGGGCCGCCAAGGCGCTTGGTCTGGGTATCAAGGTAGGAGAAATTGCGCCCCTGCAGCAGCGGATCGTTGGTGAAGTCGATGCCGGGCACGACATTCTGGGTGCAGAAGGCAACCTGTTCGGTCTCGGCAAAGAAATTGTCGGGCATGCGATCAAGCACCAGACGGCCCACGCGGCGGACGGGCACCTGTTCCTCCGGGATCAGCTTGGTGGGATCGAGGATGTCGAAGGGGAAGCTGTCGGCAAACTCGTCATCAAACAGCTGCACGCCCAGTTCCCATTCCGGAAAATTGCCGCTTGTGATCGACTGCCACAGGTCGCGGCGGTGAAAATCAGGATCGGCACCGTTGATCTTGAGCGCCTCGTTCCACACGACGGACTGCAGGCCCAGCTTCGGCTTCCAGTGGAATTTGACGTAGGTCGAGCGCCCTTCGTCATCGATCAGGCGGAAGGTATGCACCCCGAACCCTTCCATGAAGCGGAAGGACCGCGGTATGGCACGGTCGGACATGGCCCAGCAGACCATATGCGTGGCTTCGGGCGACAGCGATACGAAATCCCAGAAATTGTCATGTGCGGTCTGGGCCTGCGGAAAGTCACGGTCGGGTTCCTGCTTGGCTGCATGGACGAAATCGGGGAATTTGATGGCATCCTGTATGAAAAAGACAGGGATGTTGTTGCCCACAAGGTCCCAGTTGCCCTGCTTTGTATAAAGCTTGACGGCAAAACCGCGCACGTCGCGCACCACGTCTGCCGACCCCTTGTTGCCCGCCACCGTGGAAAACCGGACGAAAGCTGGCGTGCGTTCGCCTACATTGCGGAAGATATCGGCCTTGCACACATCGGCCAGACTGTCGGTCAGTTCAAAATACCCGTGGGCGCCATAGCCCCGGGCATGGACCACGCGTTCGGGTATGCGTTCATGGTCGAAATGGAAGATCTTTTCCCGGAAATGGAAATCCTCCAGCAGCGCCGGTCCATTGGCGCCCGCGCGCAGGGTGTTCTGGTCATCCGATACCGCGACACCCTGCTGGGTGGTCATGACGGGGGTTTCACCGCCCGCGGTCTGGTGGGTTTCGCCGCCTGCTCCGACATGCGTGGTGGAGGGGGCAGGGGTATGTGATGTCTTTTTCATGATGGCGTGCGGGTCCGTGCAGGTTGGAAAAACAGGCAGGTGTGAGGGAAGATTCGACGTGTCCAACGGACCGGGGCGGGCAGGGTTCCATTCCCGTGCGGCATGACGGTTGCCAACAGCGCGGGGACAGGGCACAGGGGCGGCACGGATCACGTGTCGGGGGAGTGCTGCCGTTCATGCGTATGTTTTCTGGTTTCCTGTCCGGGCTGGCGCTGGCGCTGGTGCTTGTGGGATCGTCCGCGCGGGCGTCCGCGCCGGATACGGTTGATTTTGCCGACCTGACATGGACCGAAATCCGCGATGCCATCCATGCGGGCGACACCACAATCATCATTCCCGTCGGCGGCACGGAACAGAGCGGCCCCTACATTGCGGTGGGCAAGCATGACGTGCGGGCCATGATCCTTGCGCGCCGCATTGCCCGGACCGCGGGCCATGCCCTGGTCGCGCCGGTGGTGGCGTATGTACCCGAAGGGGGCACGTCGCCGCGCACGTCGCACATGCGCTTTCCCGGTACGATCAGCATTACGCCCGCAACCTTCCGGGCCCTGCTCTCGGATGCGGCCGAAAGCTTCCGGGTACAGGGTTTCCGCCGCGTGGTGCTGATTGGCGACCATGGCGGCTATCAGAAGGACCTGCGCGCGGTGGCGGATACGCTCAACCGGCGCTGGCTGTCGCAGGGCGCGCACGTGCTGTATGTCGCGAATTATTATGACGTGGTGCCGGGGGCCTATTCCACCTGGCTGCGCCAGCACGGGCATGCGGCGGAAGTGGGCATGCATGCCGACCTGTCCGATACGTCGCTTATGCTGGCGCTGGACCCCGACCTTGTGCGCACGCAGGCCCTGCGGGCGGCAGGCATGCCCACCCCGGCACAGGGCGTGTACGGCGGTGACCCCCGACAGGCCAGCGCGGCACTGGGGCAGGTGGGCGCCGACACGCAGGTGGCAGCGGCCGTGGCGGCCATGCAACACGATCCAACAGGACAGAATTCGCACTGATTGCACCGTCGGCACGGCGTGCTATAGGGGCCGCAAGGAACAGGATCACACTATGATACAAAAGAAAAAACTGCCGGTTCTGGGGCTGGGCACGCTTCTGCTGCTGGGCGGCAGCGCGCTTGCGCAGGCCGTGGACACCATTCCCGGAATGCCACCCGTGGTGGACCCGAAAAACATCTATACCGAAACGCGGGCCGGGAACCTGAATCCCGAAGTCGCGCAGGATCCGCCGCGTATCTATGTGCCCAACCTGCGGTCGAATAATGTGTATGTGATCGACCCGCAGACATACAAGGTCGTCGCACGCTTCAAGGTTGGCAAAAGTCCGCAGCATGTCGTGCCGTCATGGGACCTGCGTACCCTGTGGGTCACGAACAATGCCGAAGGCACGACCAATGGCAGCCTGACGCCCATCGACCCGCGCACCACGCAGCCGCTGCCCAATGTGGCGGTGGATGATCCGTACAACATGTATTTCACCCCCGATGGCAAATCCGCAATTACGGTTGCCGAGGCACGTGAACGGCTGGATTTCCGTGACCCGCATACAATGGAAATGCAGGGTTCGGTCTCCGTTCCGCAGTGCAAGGGGGTCAACCACGCCGATTTTTCGATTGACGGGCGCTATGCCATCTTCACCTGTGAATTTGGCGGCTACCTGGCCAAGGTCGATACCGTCAACCGTACGGTCATGGGCTACCTGAAACTGTCGGGCGGCGGCATGCCGCAGGATATCCTGACCGCGCCGGACGGCCATAAATTCTATGTGGCGGACATGCATGCGGACGGAGTGTTCGTGATTGATGGCGATACGTTCCGTGAAACGGGGTTCATCCCCACCGGTGTTGGCACGCATGGGCTGTATCCCAGCCGCGACGGTACCAGAATGTATGTGGCCAACCGCGGATCTCACAAGATCCACGGGCCGCCGCATGGCAAGGCGGGCGGGGTCAGCGTAATTGACTTCGCAACCGACAAGGTAGTGGCCAACTGGCCCATTCCCGGCGGCGGCAGCCCCGACATGGGCAATGTCAGCAATGACGGCGGGACGCTGTGGCTGTCCGGCCGGTTTGATGACGTGGTCTATGCCATCGACACCACGACGGGGGCGACACGCAAGATTCCCGTCGGGCAGGAACCGCATGGCCTGACCGTGTGGCCGCAGCCGGGACGGTATTCCATCGGGCATACCGGAATCCTGCGTTAATGGCCTGAATAAAGGGTTCCGGGTGCGGCCTTTCTAAAAAAGCGGCACCCGGAAGATCTTTCAACGGACCGGATGCCCTGGGGCGTGCCGTCAGTCTGCATCTGGCGCCATGAGGCTTGTACTCCCGTTTGATCTGTGATGTTTTCTCCCTGTTTTCAGGGAGAGAATGAACGCGACGATATGGCCTGAGTGACAGCCAGTGGGAACGGATAAAAGATCGTCTCCCGGGTCGTGAAGGTCATGTCGGCGGAACGGCCGCCGATAACCGTCTGTTTGTGCAAGCCGTGCTGTATCGTTACCGTGCCGGCATTCCCTGGCGTGACCTGCCTGCCCGGTTCGGGGACTGGAAAAACGTCCACCGGCGACTACGTCGCTGGTGCGAAGGCGGCGTGATCGAACGGATTTTCCGGCATCTGGCCGCCGATCGTGACAACGACTGCATGATGATCGACAGCACGATTGTTCGGGCGCACCAGCACAGTGCGGGCGCCCGTAAAAAAGGGGCGCGGATCAGGCCATCGGGTGGCCCCATGGCGGACTGACCTCGAAAATTTACGCCATTGTCGGTGCCGCAGGAAAGGCGGTCGCCCTGTCCCTGACGCCCGGGCAGAGAGCGGACATCACGGAAGCAGCCCCCATGCTGGATGAGGTCGATCCCAAAGCCTTTATCGCCGACAGGGCTTATGATGCTGATCCGCTTATCGAAAAACTCGAAGAACGGCAGATCACACCGGTTATCCCGTCAAGGAAAAACCGACGCGATCCACGGAAACTCAGCTTCCGGCTCTACAAAAACAGAAACATCATTGAACGCTTCTTCGCCAGGCTGAAGCAGTTCAGAGGCATTGCAACACGCTACGACAGGCTGACGTCAACATTCCTCGCAGCACTGCAACTCGTTTTCGCCATCATGAGAATTAACTGACGACACGTCCTGGCGATGCCAATGAGGATGATCCATGAAGATGTGCGTGTCATGCCAGTAAAATACTGATTTTACCTCAGCACTGACACGCAGGCTGCGTCATGCGGCAGGACCGTGCCGTAGGTTTCGCTGTAGCGTGACGCAAACGCTTCCCGTTCCAGCCGCTCGCAATAGTCAAGATACCGGATCAATGCCCGCTCGGCACGCGTCGTGCGTCCATAGAGCCGTCTGTAATGCTGCCAGAGCATCATGACGTTGACCGACCAGGCATCATAGGCATGCGCAGCCACCCGCTGGCGGATCGCTGCGGGCAGGGCGTCAAAGGCTGCCCAGTCATTGCCTGCATACCGCCGCCACATCTCGTGGCGTAATGTCCGTTCGTTATCTGCCTTCACCTTACGCATCTGCCATTTCTCCTTGCCCCCAGACCGGGAATGGATCAGGCAGATGGGCGAACAGCAGCGGATTGAATCGCCCTGCATCAAACTCGGGTACAAGGCAGGCCTCCAGAACTGCTGCAATGGCGGCATCGTCCATCTCTGCCGTGCCGATAAATACGATTTCCTGCCGTCGGTCCCCATAAACCGGATCCCATTTCGACAGGATCAGGTCGCGCCATTCATCGCTGTCCGGCCACTGGTTTTGGGGAATGGTCACCCACCAGCGCCCCATGGCCTGCGTACGGACCAGTGCACCGGCCTGCCCCAGTTCGCCCACCCATTGCGGGCGGGTCGCCAGCCAGAAATGGCCCTTGGCCCGGATCACGCCCGGCCAGGTAGAGTCGATAAAGGCCTTGAACCGTTCTGGCACCAGCGGGCGGCGGGCACGCCAGACGAACGTGTGGATGCCATATTCCTCGGTCTCGGGGACATGGTTATGGAATTCGAACAGTTCCTTGTACCAGAGCGGGTGTTTGTGCGCCCGGTCATAATCGAAGCGGTGCGTATCCAGAATGCGTGCGCAGGGCACGATGCCCTGATCGGTTTCGATAATATCCGCGTCGGCATTCAGGGCCTGAATGACCTGCCGTGCGGCCTCGCGCTGCGCCACTGTGGAGGTCGAGACCTTGTTCAGCACAACCACATCGGCAAACTCGATCTGTTCGACCAGCAGGTCAACCAGTGCCCTGTCATCCCCGTCGCCTGCCGTCTCGCCCCGGTCGCGCAGGAAGTCCGTCGAGGCGTAATCCTTCAGAAGGTTGACGGCATCCACCACCGTGACCATCGTATCGAGCCGCGCAATGTCGGACAGGCTCTCGCCCGCTTCGTCACGAAACTCGAATGTCGCTGCAACCGGAAGCGGTTCTGCAATCCCTGTCGATTCAATCAGGAGGTAATCGAAGCGCCCTTCTTCCGCAAGCCGTCGGACTTCATGCAGCAGGTCATCGCGCAACGTGCAGCAGATACAGCCATTGCTCATCTCGACCAGCGTTTCATTGGTGCGGGACAGGTCGCTGCCGTCGCGCACCAGATCGGCGTCAATGTTCACGTCGCTCATGTCGTTGACGATTACCGCGACTTTCCGGCCTTCGCGGTTATTGAGCACGTAGTTGAGAAGCGTTGTCTTCCCGGCTCCCAGAAAGCCGGAAAGCACCGTTACCGGAAGTCTTTCGTGCATGACGGACACCATTCATTCGGTTGCGATCCGCCGAACCTATATGTTACGTTATAATATAACAATCCCTAAAGGACCCCGACATGAGACAGTCCTGTCCGACCCGTGTGCCGCCTGCCATCCCCATGCCGTTCCAGAACATCGATAGAACCGACTGTTTCATCGTTCAGGAAGAGCGCCACACGGAGCAGGAGATCATGCAGGCCGCGGCATTGTGGAATGCCCATGGCCCGGATCTGTTTTTGCGTCGGGGGAGCATTGAAATTCTTGAGACCCAGTTGGGGGCGCTCCTGCCAGCAGGCACGAAGGCGCTTGCTGAAGACGCCCTGAATCTTGTCCGCCGCTATCAGCGTCTGTCAGGTACGGCGGAAATCCGCTTCCGACTGGAAAAGGTCCGTCATGATAGTTGCCGCCGCTTTCATGTTGACCATGTTCCGTTACGCCTCCTGTGCACCTACACCGGTCCCGGGGTTCAGTGGAAATACGCTGACAGCGAGACCATCTATGAAACGCCAGCGGGCTGGATTACCCTTCTGAAAGGGCAATTATATCCCGGCTGGTCGACAAAAGGGGCGGTACTGCACCGTTCGCCGCCAATATCGGATCGCCCGGTTCCTGTTACGCGCCTGCTTCTGACCCTTGACCATCCGGACGCATGTGGCATGGGACGGCAATGACGCCTTAACGCCGTAGCGTTCAGGCTGCTTCCAGCCGGGATCGCCAGACGTCAGGATCACGTATCCGGCCTGTCCCTCATCATAACAGTCTTCCACATCGGAGAATCTCCGGACCTTACGCCATGCGGATATACCGGGCGCCTGCTGGAGAATCCCAAGGTCGCAAGCGAGGTGACCGCCCGCGACCGTGGAGCCGGTTTTATCTGCTGGCAGCCTCAAGCAGGACTTCAGCCGCCAGTTTGCCAAGATTGTTCGATGCCAGCGGGCTATCGCCCGTCAGCAGGTTACGATCACGGTGCACCTGGCCGGTAATCCCCGTGTTGACGATCTTTACGTTGTATTCCCGGAGTTTTTCACTGACCAGCCACGCCATCGGACCCGGGATGTAGCCAATTTCGATATTGGCCCCGGCGTCCAGACTGTCTGGAAAGACGCACATCTCATAGCCTTCATATGCGAACCTGCCACCATCGACCGCTGTCGCGAGCAGGCTGGCGGGGCCATGACAGAGCGAGATCGTGAAACGTCCGTTGCTCTGTGCCCAGCGCAGGACATCACCGACCTGCCTGCTGAATGGCACCCCATTGAGAACGCCGTGACCGCCCGGAATGAACACGCCGAGATACGGCGATTCAGCGGTAAGGCCCTCGCCTGTCACGTCGGCAAGCTTCTTCGGTGTTTTGAGCTGCTTTTCGTATTTCTTGTAGATCGATTTGACGGCCTCGTCCTCATGCGGGAAGGCCCACCACTCGAACTTCACCGGATCGCCGGAGATGGTCGCGATATCGATCTCAAATCCCGCAGCGTCCAGATGATACAGGGGCAGAAGCATTTCAACCGGGTGATTGCCGGTCGAAAAGAACTCGCCGCCTTTCATCATCAGGTAACGCTCCTGCGTGCCGATCATCAGGATCTTCCACTTTCCCCCGTGTAGGGCTCAGGGTAGGTGGTGCCGTCAAAATCGGTTTTTGAGGACGTATATTGCGTCAGGGAATATTCTGACGGGAAGAAGGCGTTGTCCTCTGCCCGGTCAGCCACCGGCATTCGGCTCAACTGTTCATCGCTCATGTTTATTCTCCTGTTGTCAGCCTTGTCGCGCATGACAGGCCTGCGGTCAGGCCGCGCTACGTCCGCATGCAGAAGGTGCGGCAGGGTATGCACGAAACCATACGTTGCTTCGCAGCAAAGATGAATAAGGGAAATTCCGCAAAACCACCTGTCGGCTCAACAGAAAACATGTTGGACGGGCAACGCTCGGCCCATCCCTGCATGCGCGTATCGGTTGGCTCTGCGCGCGGCAGACATGAGCAGCAGCGATGATGCCAGGTACCTGCCTTGGGCATGGGCCCCCGAAAGGCGTCCCTGTCGTTTCGGGTCGGCAGGATGATCGGCTTATGCAGGCGCAGGCGCGCGCTTTCATAGAGTGCCGCCATCCGGATCTGGTCCTGCAGCCCTTCCTCGCCCGGCATGCACGGGCGTTGCCTCGAGCGCACGCACTGGGCGAAGTGATCGATTTCAATTGCAAACTGCCTGCGCTGCGGCAGGGATACGACCGAAACCAGCTCGGCAGGCCCGTCGCGTCGTGCAATCGACAGGCGCTGCCCTTCATAGGCAAATGCGTTTTCAATCCCGGCTGCGGCCTCGGTGCCATAGCCGCGAAAGTCCCGGCGTTCATGCGCGGCATAACTCGTCGAACAGGTTGCGATGGCACCGGAAGGGAATTTTAGCGTGAACGCAACACTTGCCTCGACCTCCCTGAAACAGGGATCATCGACCTGACTCCACTGCGTTGCAAATAACTCGACTGGTTCCTCACCCAGCAGCGCGCGCCGTGTTGAGGCAGTAAAGACCGATACCAGGCAATGCCCCGCCGCTGGCCAGCGCCCTTGATTGCCGCCATTGGTGGGGGGCGCCCTGATGTTGCACGTTCACGGCATCGATCAGACGGATATCGCCAAACCTGCCTGCACGTGCCTGACATGCCACCTCGGCATTACAGCTCTCATACTGGCAGCGATAGGCGATCATCAGCAGGCGACCTGCATCATGGCAGGCTGTGACCATGTTCTGCACCTCTGCAACAGAAGTCGCCACGGATTTTTCACACAGCACATGCTTGCCTCTGCCTTGGCCGCGGCGATAACGCCATCGCGGTGCAGCGCATTTGGCGTCACCACATAGACGGCCTCGATCGCGGCGTTGTCGCGGATGCGGCCGATCGAGGCGTAATCGTAGCAGGCATCGGCCGTGATCCCGTATCGCGCTGCAATCGCCCGGTATTTGGCGCTGTCACCGCTGATCAGCGCGACGGGCCTGGCATGCCTGCATTCCGCGAAGGCGGGCAGGATCTGACCGAGCGCCAGACGACCAAGCCCCATGATGGCAAAACCGACACGACGGGCTGGAGGGGCCGGGTTGGGCAATGGCGGTGCCGGGCGTTCGGCAGCGGCATTAATGGGGGAAGGTGACGTCTGCGCTCCGGATAAGGCCCTCGTCTACTGGCGGTACGTTTTCCTAGCCCGGCGCTGCATTGGCGGCGCGAACTGCCGTAGCAGGGAACGCTGCTGCCGTGGCCGCCCAGAAAATCACCGCACGACGCGCAATGTCCTGTTCATCTGGCTTGCTGCCCATCATCGTTCTCCGCGCCTGCGGGCTGGCTGTCGGGATAGAGTAACTGCCGGTTGCTAACGCGGGGGGGCTGGGGCGGCCCTCTCACGCGGAATTGCGCCCCACGACCAGATATTGACCGGGCACTTGCGAAGCCAGATTGATGAACGTCCCCCTTTTTTTCCTGCCCTGAAGTCAGGCTTCGCGGCAGAAGCGTCGCACGCTAGTCTTTCGATATGAAACGCATAGTCCTTGTTCTGGGCGATCAACTGACGCCGACACTCTCCTCCCTTCGGGCGGCCGACCGGTCAAACGATGTGGTGCTGATGGCGGAAGTCGCCACTGAAACGACCTATATCCGCCATCACAGGAAGAAAATCGCGCTGGTCCTTGCGGCGATGCGGCATTTCGCGGCGGAATTGCGTGAAGCCGGCTGGCATGTCGATTACGTTACCCTGCGCGATCCGGCCAATTCCGGCAGCCTGTGCGGCGAGGTCAGACGGGCCTGCGCCCGGCATGGTGCTGTGCATGTGCTGGCAACCGAGCCCGGCGAGTGGCGGCTGATGCGCGACATGGCCCAATGGCCATCCACCACCTTGCTGCCTGATGACCGTTTTGTGGCCGACCGCCACGGCTTTGCCACCTGGGCTGAAAAGCGCACGGGTATGCGCATGGAGCATTTCTACCGGCTGATGCGCCGCAAGACAGGCCTGCTGATGGAAGGCAACCAGCCTGCCGGGGGGAGATGGAATTTCGACCACGACAATCGCAATCCTGCACCCGGTCCGCTGGGTCTGCCACAGCCGCTGCGTTTTGAGCCTGATGCCATCACACGTGAAGTGCTGGAGATGGTGGCGGCGTGTTTCCCCGATCATTTCGGAGATCTGACACCTTTCTGGTTTGCAGTTACCCGCGCCGGGGCCGAGGCCGCTTTTGTCCATTTCCTGCGGCATGGTCTGCACGATTTCGGCTGCTATCAGGATGCGATGCTCAGCGGGCATCGTTTTCTGTGTCATTCCGTGGTGTCGGCCTATCTCAACCTTGGGCTGCTCGACCCGCTGGCGATGTGCTGTGCGGTCGAGATCGAATGGCGTGCCGGGCGGGTGCCGCTCAACAGCGCGGAAGGGTTCATCCGCCAGGTCATCGGCTGGCGTGAGTTCGTGCGCGGCGTTTACTGGTGGCGCGGGCCGGACTATGCGCACAGTAATGAGCTGGATGCCCATCGGCCCCTGCCAGCTTTTTACTGGAGCGCCGACACGCCCATGCACTGCGTGCGTGCCTGTGTGACCCAGACGCGCGAGGAAGCCTATGCACATCATATCCAGCGGTTGATGGTCACCGGCAATTTTGCGCTGCTTGCCGGTATCAACCCGCATGCGCTGCACGAATGGTATCTGGCCGTCTATGCCGATGCGTTCGAGTGGGTCGAACTGCCCAACACCATCGGCATGAGCCAGTTTGCCGATGGCGGCCTGCTGGCCAGCAAGCCCTACGTGGCCAGCGGTGCCTATATTCACCGCATGAGTGATTACTGTGCCGCGTGTTCCTACGACGTCAAGGCAAAGGAGGGGCCGAAAGCCTGTCCGTTCAACCTGCTTTACTGGCATTTTATCGCGCGGCATGCTGGCCTGCTGCGTGGCAATCCGCGCATGGCGCAGATGGTGCGCACATGGGAGCGGTTCACGCCCGAAAAACAGGCGCGACTAACGCGTGATGCCGGGCATTTTCTCGCCAGCCTTGGCTGAGCGGCAGCGATCGGAGCAGTAACGCACGGCCTTCCAGTCGCGCGCCCATTTCTTGCGCCACGCGAAGGGCCGCCCGCAGGGCTTGCTGGGCAGATCGGCTTTCCTGCGCATCTTTACCATGGCAGCCTTTCTCCATTCCACGCAATCAGGGTGCCGCTATCGGCAGGGGGCAGGGAGGGGCCCCGATCACCGGCAGGAAATGGTCCGCTGCCGTGGCGGGCGAAAACAGCTTTCCTGCTGGCACACCGCCCTGAAAGGGTGCTGAAAGCGCGGTGCCGACGGTGCCGGGGGCAGGGCTACCACAATCACTTCAGGGTGGGGGCGCCGCATCTCGATGGTGAAATTGACCACCATCATGTCAAGTGCCGCCTTGCTGGCACGGTAGGCATGCCAGCCCCCAGCCGGTTGTCGCCAATTAGAGCCGCCCCCTGCGGAAAGAACCGCGAATACCGCACGCCGCTCACGCGGCAGGCGCGGCAGCATGTGCTTGGCAATCAGCGCTGGTCCGGTGGGGTTGATGGCAAAGGCGCGGGTCATGGATGCGGCATAGAGGCTGCGCATTGTCTTTCCGGGGAAAATGTTCCGCGTGGCATTATGCCATATCCCGGCGGTGACCAGAGCCAGTTCCGGAGGGGCATCGATCTTGGTTACAGCATCGGCAATGCTGTCCTTATCCGTCAGGCCGAAGCCGCTGCAGGGGCCGACGTGACCAGGCATGGATGCGCGCATGCTGTCCGGACTGCGCAAGGCGGCTGACAACAGCATGGCCAATGCCGCTGCCTACTCAGAACACAGCGGCAATCTTTATCTTACCCAGCGTTGCAGGATCGGCCGCACCCGCAGGAACCGGCGATAGGCCACCTCAAGCCCCCATAGTATCGGTGGCAGCCGGGCCAGTTCGCCAAGTGGCCGCAACACCGGAATGGCGCGCCACATGGCGGCAAAAGCGGCTGCGCCATCGTAGATTACGGTGCCTTTGCGGGCATGGAAACGATCGAGCAGCAATTGCCGGTCAAGCGGGCAGGGCTGTGCGGGGTCGGCAACGTCGACAAAGTGAATGTGATTCGCACGGTCCAGTCGACGCATTAGCGCAATCTCGCGCAGGCAGAGCGGACAGCCGCCATCGTACCATACGGTCAGGATATCGTCGTCGGATCGGTCACTCATGGTCACACAATACAATACCCCGCGGCCCGTGACGACCTGGCAGTTCGGGAAAGATGCTGGACTGCCGGGTGATGGCCCGGTGCCCATGTGTAAAGTGATGTTTCCACCCATGCGCCGTGCTGCGGAGATCTCTGGCGTCCTGTCTATGCCCGCCCCCTATTTTTTTTCTTGAAAACATACCGTCCGGACGGTATTTAATGGACATGACCAGAAAACCAAAACGCACCAACAAACCCGAAGTCGTAAAGAACGACCTGCTCAACGCAGCAGGCCGGATACTGGTCACGAACGGGATTCAGGCGTTTACCCTGGAACTGGTGGCCAGGGAGGCAAACGTCAGCAAAGGCGGCCTGCTGCACCATTTTCCGAACAAGAAAGCCCTGCTTGACGGGCTTTTCATGCGTGAAATGGACCTGTTCAGGCATGAGATGCTTGCCTCCATGCAGGATGATCCTGTTGCGTTCGGCAGGTCTGCGCGGGCGTATATCGGGTTTAACCATGATGGAGCGAAAGAGACGCCGGTCATTATTCGCCATCTGCTTGCTGCCATGTTGATTGATCCGCAACTCAGTCAGGAATGGATCCAGCATTACTGGAGCGTTATCCGCTCCATCGGCCTGTTCGAGAACATGACACCAGCCCTTCTGCTCGCCTGTATGGCTGCTGATGGCCTTTCGCTGTGGGACATCCTGGAGGCTGGCATTGTAGACCAGACTATGCGCGACAGTCTGCATGACCTGATGGTGCAGTTAACGCAGGCCCCTGATAAAGCCGGCTGAAATGCAGGGCGTTTTCTCTTTGTCAGGGGCGGTTGTCTCTGGTGCCGTGGCAACTGCCGCGCAAAAACAGGCGCTGGGTTTTGCCAGAATTCCGCCAATGACCGTCATGACAGCAGGCTATATCTCGTCCTTCATCTTTTTTTCTGTCTGGTTTTACTTTCGGAACCGGTTTGATGGGCAACAGGCCACCATGATTATTCTTGTCCTGTTGGGAATTTCGGTTATCGCGGCACTGCCGTAAAGAAAAAAGTCTGTATTTTTCGGAAATCAATATGCCCTGTCGAACGCGCACAGACATCCTGACAAGGGCGCTGCCCCTGTTTGCAGCATTATGCCTTTTAGGGTGTAAGCCGACATCTTCCCCGGTAAAGCACGCGCCCCTACCTGCCGTACAGGCCATCAGGGTGCATGACGCCTCACCACGGAAGGCTGTCTTCATGGGATCATACGGGGCCGAAAGAACTATTCCCCTCGCACCGACACAGGCCGGGCGTCTGACATCGGTATCGGTTACCAGCGGTCAATATGTTCATCAGGGCGATGTTCTGGCCACATTTGAAGACAGGCTGCTGCTGGAGATGGAAGCCCAGGCACAGGGCGAGGTTGATGCCGCCCGCGCCGAAATGAATCAGGCTGCCGCAACATATAAAAGAAGCCGGGGACTGGACACCATAGGGGGGCTGTCCTCTGGGACGGTCGAAGAACGTGCCTATTCATGGCACCTGGCTCAGGCAAAATACAGATCAGCCCTTGCAGCCCTGACGCAGGCCCAGATTCAGGTGGCTGAAAGCAGGATCCGGGCGCCTGAAGATGGCTGGATCATGAGCGTCACGGGTGTTCCGGGTAGTCTGGTTGGCGCCGGGAGCGAAATCATACGATTGTCCGCAGGGGCGTCTGAAGTCCACTTCAAGGTTCCATCATCCTCATCCTGGAGTGCTGGTGACAGGGCGGAAGTTGACCTGCCTGGTCAGGATGGCCAGCCCGTTCAGGCTGCCATCAGGGAAATTGGCGCGGTTGACGGCACAAGTCAGATGCGGGATGTCAAATTGGAACTGGACCATCCGCTTCCCGTAGCCGTCAACAGCCTCGTCATGGTTGTTCTTGCCGCGCATGACGTGTCCCATGCCGTGCGTGTGCCGCTTACTGCCGTAGATTCAGCAGACCAGATGCATGCCCATCTGTGGGGGCTGACGGATGGGCAGGCGCCGCATCTTGTCCTGCGGCGCGTCCGTATTGTCGGGCTGAGAGGAGCAGATGCGTTAGTTGAAGGCCTGACGGACGGTGAATGGATTGTCACCAATACTGACGGTTCGTTCCAGCAGGGACAGGCTGTTCTTGTTGCCGGGCAGGCAGGTGAACGCTGATGATGGATCGTTTCAACGTCTCACGCTGGGCTGTCGGCCATCCGGCACTTGTCAGCTTCATGATGGCCTGTCTTTTCCTTGCTGGTGGATATGGTTTTCTTCACCTTGGCCGGGCTGAAGACCCCGCTTTCACGCTCAAGAACATGGTTGTTTCCGCACAATGGCCGGGCGCAGGCGCCCAGCAGATGCAAAGGCAGGTGGCCGAACCGCTTGAGCAGGGCCTGCGTGATATCGAAGCCATAGATGTTCTCAGTACATATTGCATTCCGGCAGCCTGCGTGACGCAGATTTTCCTGCGCGATGATGAACGAAAGGAACGTGTTCCGGTTATCTGGCAGAAGGTCCGCAACAGGTTATCCGACCTTGCTCCTGGCCTGCCGTCTGGCGTGGCACTTGCCGCCAATGATGATTATGCCGATGTCTATGGGTATGTGTTTGCCCTGACCGGGGGAGAAAATGCAGACCTCATCAAGACATCCGAATATCTGAAGAAGATTTTTCAGGCTGTTCACGGTGTGGGGAAGGTCCAGATCAGCGGCGAGATCCCGCAGCAGGTTACCGTCGATCTTGATCCGCAACAGGCTGCCGCAAGGGGAATCAGTCCCGATCAGGTTGCAAGGTCGCTTCAGGGGCGATCAACTCTGGCATCTGGTGGTTCGGTAGATTTTACAACCGTTGTTCCCCTGAATGTGTCCGGAGCCCTCGACGGTGTGCAGTCCGTTGAAGAGACGCCACTGGCAGGCCATTCCGGCACCATCCGTGTCAGGGATATTGCCCAGGTGAGCCGTGAGTATGCAGATCCGGCACCTTCGCTGATCCGTTACGGGGGCAGGCCGGCCGTCGTCATTGCTGTCGCAATGGCTGAGGGCGCGGACGGACTTGCGCTGGGCAGGGCGCTTGAGAAGGCGGCGGCTACAGCCGTGCTGCCCGCGGGCATGAAGCTGACGCAGGTGGAAGACCAGAGCCGGGTCATCCGGGAGGCCGTGAATACATTCCTGATCAAGTTCGTCGTGGCGCTGAGTGTTGTGCTTCTGGTTGCTTTTGTCAGCCTGGGCCTGAAAGCCGGGATTATTGTGGCCTGCTCCGTGCCGCTGACGCTTGCCGGGGTCAGCCTGTACATGGGCACGGAGCATATCGGGCTTGACCGTATTTCGCTTGGGGCCCTTATCCTGTCCCTCGGGCTGCTGGTGGATGATGCCATCATCAGTATCGAAGCGATGGTCGTGCAGCTTGAACAGGGGCGCAGCCGCGAAGAGGCAGCCTCTTTCGCGTGGAGCCACACCGCATTCCCGATGCTGACGGGCACGGTGCTGACGGTTGTGAGCTTCCTGCCGGTTGGCCTGGCGCAGTCGACAACGGGTGAATACGCCGGTGAAATTTTCTGGGTCAGTGCCGCGGCACTGCTGTTCAGTTGGGTTGTGGCGGTCGTTTTTATCCCGTTTCTGGGGGTTCATCTGCTGCCTGAGGCCAGACAGCCCTCACAGGCATCACGTGAGTCCCGGCTGACGGGTATGCTGCGCCACATGCTTGGCACCAGCCTGCGATATAAAAAAGCCGTAGCGGGTGGCACGGTCATGCTGCTGATCGTGGCGTGCGGCGGTTTTATGTTTGTTGACCAGCAGTTTTTTCCGCAGTCCGATCGCCCGGAAGTGATTGTGGATGTTGCCATGCCACCGGGAACAGCCATTGGGGAAACCGATGCGGCCGTCGGCATTCTGGAAAAGCACCTGGGGGGAAGCCCATCGCTGCGTCATATGGAGGCTCATATTGGCGATGGCGCGCCGCGCTTTTACCTTCCGTATGCCCCGGCCACACCCAGTGCCGCCCACGCGACACTCCTGCTTGTTGCACAGGACCTTGATGCGCGGGAAAAGCTGATCCAGCAGGTTGAGGCCATGTCCCTTCCTGTAGGCGTGCACCTGCATGTGCAACGTCTGTCCCTGGGGCCTACTGCTGACTTCCCCGTGCAGTACCGCATCATAGGGCCAGACCCGGACACCCTGCGGGCGATTGCACGTAGGGTGGATGACATCCTGCGCGGCACCGAAGGCGCGGTCTCGGTGCAGGCGGATTGGGGGAACCGGACACCCAGCCTGACCCTTGAAGCGGATCCGGATAAACTTGCGTATTTCCAGACAGATCGCGCCAGTGTCGCCGCACAGCTCCAGGCAGCCATTTCCGGAGAGGTCGCAGGTGATATGCCCGATGGGCACCATCATATCCCGGTCATGGTGCGGGCCGCCCGCACCGTGCGCTCTGATCCCGACCTGTGGACGAACCTTCCCATTGTAACAGGAAACGGGGTCGTGCCGCTTGGTCAGCTTGGCACCATACGGGTGACAACCGACTTCCCGATCCTGTGGCAGAGAAATGGCGAACTCTGCATGACCGTTCAATCGGGTGTTGCAACGGATATCCAGCCCGCGACTGTGGTGCAGCGCGCAACGCCAGCAATGGAAGCCCTGCGCATGGGCCTTCCTGCGGGATACAGAATTGAAACGGGGGGAGATGTGGAGCTTTCCTCGACAGCGGATAGTGCGATCTTCGCTTTCCTCCCGCTGACCGGGGGGCTGATGCTTCTGGCGCTGATGATTCAGTTGCAAAGCTTCAGCCGCTCCCTGCTCGTGCTGTTTTCGGCACCGCTTGGCCTGATCGGGATGGTGTCCGGCCTACTGGTGACAGGGGCGCCGTTTGGCTTTGTGGCCCTGCTGGGGCTTATTGCCCTGGCGGGCATGATCATGCGCAATACGATCCTGCTGGTCGATCAGATCCAGTCCAGTCATCAGAATGGCACATCGCTGCATGCGGCCATCATTGATGCGACCCTGACCCGCGCGCGCCCTGTCTGCCTGACGGCGGTGGCGGCAATTCTGGCTTTTATTCCCCTGAGCTTCAATGTGTTCTGGGGGCCAATGGCCATTGTCATGATTGGCGGGCTTGTTGGTGGAACAGCACTGACCCTGATTGCCGTGCCCGCATTTTACGCTGTCCTGTTCGACCGTACGGCTACCACCGCAGAAGCATCCGCCCATGTCTGAGACGCGTTTTTTCCAATGCAGGGTGCGCATGCTCCTGTTTCCCATGCTGCTTGCGGTCGCCGGTTGCAGTATGGGGCCGGATTTCGTACGGCCGAAGCCGGTGCTGCCGGAGCAGTGGCAGAATGCGGGGGCTGTGGAACATGCCCGGCCGTCATCCCTGCCATGGTGGCATATGTTTAATGATCCTGTGCTCGATCAGCTTATGCTCCGCGCCGAAACCGGAAATCTGGATATGGCGCTGGCGCGTGAACGGGTCAAAGCCGCCCGCATACAGCGTCGCGCCGCATCGGCTGAAAGTCTCCCGTCACTGAACGGGCAGGCTTCCTATACGCATGAACGCCTTGCCACATCAGGGGTAGGGGAGGTCCTGCAGCCCCTGCTGGGTCTTTCTCCAGATGCGGTAAGGCAGGAGCCTGAGGGTGTTTCCTATACAAATTACAGTATTGGCGCGGTGGCCTCATGGGAACTGGATATATGGGGACGCCAGCGTCGGCTAAGGGAGGCGGCAAAGGCGGAGTTGTCTGCCGTACAAGCCGATGTGGATGCCATGCATCTTTCGACACAGGCAGAAATTGCACGAACCTATTTTCAGTGGCTATGGGTTTCGGACCGCCTGAAATGCGCCGAAAAAACGCTGGAACGGGCAACGCAGCTTCTGACCATAGCCAGGGCTGTCCATGCACGCGGCCTCCTTGCGGGTGTTGATCTGGAGAAACAGCAAAGCGTCACTCAGGCCGCACTTGGTGAAAAAGATGAACTTGCCCTGCAACAGGCTTCGTTACATCGGGCACTGGCCGTGCTTGCGGCAGGGCGACCGGATGCGGACATACCCGAACTGGCAAAACCCGCAGACCTTCTGGATATGACAATGCCAAAGGTTGCTGTTGACATTCCTTCCGATATGGCCCGGAAACGTCCGGATATCCGGGCGGCGGAGGCGCGGCTTCACGCGGCCACAGCGACGATTGGCATGGCACAGGCCGATTTCTATCCGCAGGTTACCCTGACAGGGCAGATCAGTCTCGATGCGCTGACAGTGGCCGAACTGGGGTGGAATGCACGCAACACGTCCTTTGGCCCGACACTTACCCTCCCGATCTTTAATGGTGGCCGTCTGTCCAGTCAGCTTGCGCTGCGCCATTCTGAACAGAGGAGCGCGGGCATATTTTATCAAAGCGTCGTTTTGAATGCATGGGTTGAGATCGAAAACCTCTTGTCACACGAACAATTTTTAAGGTCACAATATCAAAGGCAGCTCTCTCTCCTTAATGCTGAAAAAGCGCGCACTGCAGCACTTCAGAAACGCTATCAACATGGTGACATGTCGCGGGAGGAACTATTGACTGCCGCTCTTTCTGAAAGTGAAAGTGAAGCAAACCTTGCCAGAACATATGTAGCATTGCTGACCAATGCCGTTGATCTCAAAACAGCACTTGGTATCTAACATTACCTTGGCAGAAAATTTGGGTAAGGATTCTGACATGCTCCCCGAAAATGTGCCCATTTTAAGGTAGGGTCCGATCGGGAAGGATACGGACGGATGAAACGCAGTGGCTTTACGGAAGAGCAGATCATAGGGATACCGAAGGAACAGGAAACTGGGCTGGAGGTCTCTGATCCATGCCTCCGAGACCCTTGTCATTCCATCAGGCCCAAGCCATAAAAAACGGGAACTCTCCTTATTAAGTGGATACAAAAAGGGGGCACGTCACTTAGACAGCGTCTATACGCTTAAATGACGATCCGCCGTCCGGAACGTTGAACCCTGTTGTATTACCGCAGGCGCATGGGATAGAAACGTGTAGCCACAGGGAATGTCCCGACCATGACATCCGTATCGTCTGCTGTTTCCGGTGCCCGCCTTGTCACGGGACAATCCGTGCTTGGGGCGGTACAGGTGGTGACCGGGGATGGTGGTGTCGCGGCCATCATGCTGGGTGATGATCCGGTCGCGCTTCATGATGCAGCCCTGAAGCGTTTTCCGGATGCCGTTCCCGCAGGAAAGGCGGAGGCGGATCGTGTGCTGGCTGCCGTGCGGACATGCATTGAAACGCCATGGGCAACGTTTGGCCTGCCGCTGGATATGCGGGGTACCCCATTCCAGTGTCAGGTCTGGCAGGCCCTGCGCGCCATCCCGTGTGGCGGAACGGCAACATACACGGAACTGGCGGCGCATATTGGCAGGCCAGAAGCCGTGCGTGCCGTGGCGGGTGCATGCGGCGCGAACCCGCTGGCGGTTGTCATTCCCTGTCACCGCGTCATACGGCGCGATGGCAGCCTGTCTGGCTATCGCTGGGGTGTCAGCCGCAAGCAGTGGCTGCTGGACCGGGAACGGACCGGGATGGCGCGCGGGCAATAGGCGCGCGCCATTGGCACGGGAAACATCCGGTCCGTCCTGATCAGGAAATATGCAGGACCAGATCATCCTTGTGTGGGGCGTCACCTGTGGTGCGGGGCCAGCCTACCGGCAGGACCGCGTGACCGAACTGGGCTGCAAGGATCTCGCTGGCGGCCAGATAGATGGCGCTGAAACCGCATAGAAGTCCTTCATATCCAGCGATGACATCCAGCATGGGCCGATTTAATACCGCAGCACTGCCAAGCAGGACAAACAGCAGCGTCAGGCTGAAGAACACGACCTGATGCATGCGCGATGCCACCAGTGATCCCACTGCCATGATGGCCGTAAACAATGCCCACAGCCACAGGTAACCACCCAGCAGGGCGGGGGACGACGCGGGCATCAGTCCCCATTGCGGCAGGAACAGCAGCATGGCCAGCGATATCCAGAACGCCCCGTAGGCCATGAAGGCCGTCATGCCAAAAGTATTGCGGTTGCCATATTCCATTACCCCCGCGATGAACTGCGTCAGCCCGCCAAAAACCAGCCCTGTCGCCATGATGGCGGAACCCATCGGCACGATCTGGGCATTGTGCAGGTTAAGCAGGACGGTACTCATGCCAAACCCCATGAGCCCCAGCGGGGCGGGATTGGCGTCTGTGTTGTTGTGTATCATGCTGGTTTTCCATTCCACACCGGATGAATATGACAAACCATGTCACCGTCATGCGGGTCGGGATATTAAAATATGCCTTACCCTTGCCGCACACGACATCACGCCAATGCGTGATTGCCGGTGGGGTTCCCGCAAAGGGGATAAAGATATGAAATGAGGGATATTCCTCTGTCCATATTGCATATTGCCGGACACAGAATGCGAATTTTCCAATAATTTAAGTAATATTTATTTCATAACAAATAATGAAATATGTTTTTTGGAGGCAGTTATGAAACAAGCGCGCACATATGTGTTGTGACATCAAAATGGCAACTGCCCTATCTATGATATGAATGAGGTATTGGTGCCCCTGTAATACTTAATTTTTACTTACGTTTTCTTGTGTCTGTTCAGAGATCATGCAGAAAGGATAATGACCGGATGCATGCTTCAGTGCCGGAGGGCCAGATGGGTGTTGACGGGGCAGGACGGAGCATAACCGGTTTCCTGCCCTGACGCTGTCGCCTGATCTACCGGCTGTACTTCCTCTGTTCCGCTTTGGTACAGGCCGAATTCAAAGTAAACGAATAATAGAAATATTCGATCCCAGCCAGTTGCCTGAGAAGCATCACACGGGATTCCATGAAAGGCGGGTCAGGTCACGATCCGCCTTTCATCATGTCATCAGGGCAGCGGATGCAGTGCGTCAAGCGCCTGTCGTTTTTCCACCATGGCGGAGGGCGCGATGGATTTCCCCCGTGCGGCGGCGACGTCCTGCACGGTAAAGATGGTTGCATCCGGACCGTCCGGCAGGCCCGCGACATGATTCAGGATGGCGGCGACCTGATCATCCGCCAGCATCTTGAAGGGGGGCATGAACCCGGCATAACTGTTGCCCTGTATCGTGATGGCCCCCATGATGCCGTTCAGTGCGACGGCAACAACATACTGCCGACCTTCGGGTGTGCTGGCGATCTTTCCCACGCGTCCGACCAGTGCCGGGAACTGCCCCGGCACGCCCTGTCCATTGGGCTGATGGCACATGCTGCAGTTTGACTGGAACAGGGCCGTGCCATCAGCGGCGATTGCTGATCCCGCAGGGATGGAAAGGCAGAGCATTGCGGCAAGAAGTCTTTTTTTCATGGGCGATGTCCTGATGTATCCTGTTCCCGGGGAAACCTGCAGGGTTGATCCTATCGCACCGCTGTCCGCAGACATACCCCCTGCCGGGATGCCATGACCGTACAAAAAAAGGACGCCCCGCCGAAGCGGGACGCCGAGTTTAGGGATTGGGAGACGTTGTGGTGTCACGAGATCCACAGTTCATTAACTTCACTTATGGATAATAGTTTTCCCAAAAACACATAAACGAAGAAAAAATATTGTTTACGATATGTTCCATTCCGTCGCATCATGTGCCGTGCAGCATGACAAACTGCCGGGCAAAAGGCAGCATGACCGCAATGCTCAGCAACCCGAATATGACGGTCATTCCGGCAAAGGTTGCCATGTGATGGGGGTAATCCTCGGTATATAAAAGACCGCAGACCCAGAATATCACGGCTTCCACCGCAAGGCCGACGCCTATGACCGGAATATGGAAAAAGGATCCGGCCAGCCACCATGCAAGGGCCCCGGTCAGGACGACTGCCGCCGTCGCACGAAGCAGGAAAGAAAGTGCACGCATGTCTGCCCTGAACCTGGTTATCGGAAAGGAAACATCACGTAACCGTGACCATAGGGCCAGAATGCCCGTTTCCATCCCGATGGGCAACCACAGGCAACCGGCATGACCGCCTGCCTGCGGGGTTGTGATTACTGTGCGGCGGGGGCTGCAGCCGGGGCCGTGCCGGATGCCGCATCGGGCGTCATCTTGCCGGGCGTGGTCGAATGTTCAACGTCGTACGCCGTGGCCTTTGCTTCATAATTGCCCTTGGCGCCGGGGTGTTCCTGATCATACAGGGCGGCCTTCGCCTTGGCTTCCTTGCGGTATTCGTGGCGCTTGTACATGCCCGTTACGCAACCGGCGGCGGCGCCCAGTACGGTATGGTGGTTGGCAACATGGCCCCCCACGGCCCCCACGGCGCCGTATTTCAGGCAGCCACCGGGTTCGGCATGGGCGGCAGTGGCGCATGCCATGACGGCAACTGCGCCCAGAAGAGCGATCTTACGCATTAACATCATCCTTTTTGCTGATAAATAGGTCTGATATTCACGACATATCCGATACGACATACTTTGTCACCTTCTGGGTCATGATGTCCGGATTTTCGTGCAGGCCCGTGGTAATGATCCGCAGGCAGGCCAGAACTTCCGCCATCTGTTGCCTTGCCTGCGGTGTCGTAACGCGGGCCTGCTCATGCCGGGTCCATGCAAGTACATATGGTGTCATGGCGGCTGCCTGTCCACGGTCCCAGCGGGCCAGAAACAGGCCGACGATCCGCCCGGCACGTGGGGACAGGTGGCCCCCGCGGACCAGTTCACGCAGGCGGATGACATAGATGCCGACAGTCATGGACATGATCTGCCGCGCCATGCACGCGCCCAGCACAGGGGGCGGCAGGGCACTGGCCTGAAACAGGATGCGCACAAGGCTGGCGGCGCAGGCGGCCAGCCAGGTTGTGGCGTCAGTACGGGTCCCGATCCGACCAAGGTGCCGCAGGCGCTGGCTGACCCAGGCTTCCGTCCGGCGGATATGGACATCCATGCGGAAGGGCACGACCAGACGGTAGGTCAGCAGCACGAAAATGATACTGGCCAGAAACGCCATGGTATTGTTGAAAAAGGAGACTTCATCAAACCGTCCCTGGTTGATCGGGCCAATCAGCACAGGCAGGAACATATTGAAGGAAAAGGCATATCCAGCCAGGTGGGGCCTGCGGGCTGCAAGCCCGCCAATTGTCATGGGCACCAGCAGGGCGGCCAGCAGGATTTCCGGCGCGGTAATGGCGGGAATGATCCACAGCGCCAGAACCGACGCCACCGCCGCGCACCACAATCCCCCCTTCAGGAAGGGGGTGGTGGCGACCAGCGGGTTCTCCCGTGTCGCCATCAGGCCATAGATCAGGGCGACAAAGGAAATGAACGCAGGCCCATGGTGCCATGCGGTGATTTCCCACACCATGCACGCCCCCATGATGGCTGCTGCCGCGCGGATGCCATTGTTTACGGCTTCATGCATATGGCGACGCGATGTCAGGCTGAAACGGAAGCGGTCCCCACGCGGGGCGGTGGCGCACGCGGTCATTTCGCTGCGGACCCGCGCAGCTTCGGATACAAGCGCCGTGGTCACCGGCTGCCATTCCGGGCTGTCCACCGTATCGGTGGCGGGATCGGGCGTATTCTGCTGTAGCCATGTCGCAAGTGCGCGCTCGGGCGGCGTATCATCCATGCGTGGCGGCGCGGTCATGCGGGGATGCAGGATCTGCAGTGCGCGTGCCTGCGCCAGCATCACCAGCATGCCTGCCAGCGCGCGGCGGGCGTGGTCGCCCACATGGTTGCGTGGCCCCAGTTCCAGCGCGCTGAATTCGATCTGTCCGCTGAAGGTGACGATCTGTTGTAGCAGGGAACCGGTAATGGCCTGCTGTTCCGGGCCAGCGGGTGCGCAGATCTGCTGGATAATGTTGGCGCATGTGGCGCGGAATGTCTCTGCCAGCCGGTCGAGCAGTTGCTGGCGCGCATGTTCCACCATGCGCGGCATGAACACGACCGCCAGAACCGCTTCGCACAATACGCCCAGTATGATGTAGCTGGTGCGGGCGACGCTTATGGCAAAGACATCATCGGGCTGCGTGATGGCCCCCGTGGCAATGATGGCGGATGTAAACCCCGTCAGCACCAGCCCGTAGGCCCGGTACTGATCCAGCAGCGTTGCCAGTGCGCAGCACAGCCCGATCCACAGGGACAGGCAGGTGAAAAACAGCGCCGGCGCCTGCGGAAACGCCGCCATGAGCGTAATGGCCGCAACACCGCCTACCAGCGTGCCGAAAATCCGCCACCGCGCCTTGGACAGGCTTTCCCCGCGAGAGGATTGCGCCACCACCCACACCGTCAGAGGCGCCCATTGCGGGCTGTCCAGTTCCATCCACATCGCGATCAATAGCGAGATGATGGCCGCAAACGACGTGCGGACCGCGAATGCCAGGTCCGGCAGGGTCGGCGCATAAATCCAGGACACGCGCCTTACAGGATGAAGCAGCACGGTGGTAATGCGTTCGGTCAGGGGTAAAGTTGCGGTCCGTGCCCCCATTATTCTTCAGCCCCTACATCATGGTCAGGATGTGCGTAACCCGTGGGTCATGTCGTGGCGGACCATGGGGTGGAAGGGGCGGGCCGGTCCAATCGTTTGTTATGATATTTTAATAAGTAATATTTATGAAATCCCCGGTTGTGTCCGTGGGGGCGACGTAGCCCATGCCGGGGCGGCAGGCACGCGACTGGCTGGCGTGTGGGTGTTCAGGTGCCGGGTTGTGGCTGGCATCAGCCGGTTTTTCAGAATGTAATGCTGCTGTGCAGGCCGAAAATGGCCTCGTTGCCCACGCGGCGGTAACCGGTCCAGTCTGCCACCCCGCCCGAGGGATGCCAGACGTACTGGAAGTCCGGCTGCATCACCAGCCACGGCGTAACCTGCGCCTGATAGGTCAGTTCAAGGTGGTTCTCGTTGCCCTGCACCGGGCTGTAGGTGCCGGTTTGGGCCACGTTACGGTCGAACTGGCGCTGGCCCGAACTGGCGCGGCCAATGCCCCAGCCCAGCCCGATCGTGTCGTTGTCACGTCCCCGGAACGGGGCCTTCAGGTTCAGGCCCGCGTCAATGGCGAAGCTGATCAGGTTACGGTCGCCGCCATTGCCCGTGGCGCGCACGAAAATACCCAGCGAACGCGCGGACTGGATGGAAGGCCGCCAGATCATCTGGTCAATGATGCCGTACACCATCCAGTTGCCCCGGTCCCAGCGCGGGATGCCGGTGGTGTCATTGGGGCCGCCAAGGGCCTGCCCCATGTTGTTGTAGCGGTAATCGGGAAATCTGGCGGTGTCGTAATATCCGCCCAATTTATAGACGCCCGGCAGGCCGGGATTTTTTGTCACGTTGGACATATCGGCGGGCTGCGGATTGAGTGCGTACTGCAGTTCGGTAATCAGCAGCGCGCCATTACCCATGTTGAAGTTTGTGCCATTGGCGCCGTTATAGGTCTGGCTGGTGGGATCGCTGTTGCTGCCCAGTACTGCGCCCGTGGCCTGCTGGATGGGTAGCGAGTTATAGCGGTTGCCCGGCGGGTTGTCGTCAGCAGCGGCGAACATGAAGGTGAACTTCTCGCTGGGTCGGTAACGGATCCGCACGGCGGGCGAGGAGAGTGGCCATGACGGGCCGCCGCCATACAGGTTGACTGACGGGGCCATGGGCCAGCCGAAATTGGCGTTCAGGTACAGCGATGCGTAATCGCTGATCAGGAATTCGGTATCAAGGTCCTGCTGGCCGATCTTGACGTCGAGTTTCCCCTTGAGGAACGACTGCTGGTACCACAGTTCGAACAGGCGGGTGGAGCGGTCAGCCTCGAACCCGCTGACCGGGTTGAAATTGGCCAGGTGATCCTGCGAAATGGAACGTCCGCGCGTCTGCAGTGCGCTGACATTGAACAGGCCGCCCTTCAGCCCGAACAGTTTTTCGGTATCGATGGTCAGCGTGGGCATGGTCACGCCGTCATAGGCAGGGCCGGTGCCCGAACCGGCCGCTCCATCGCTGCCTGAAGCCGATCCGCCAGTGCCGTTGCCCCAGACTTCATCGACTTCCTGAATGTCGAAGCTGATGCCGTGTTTGTACAGCCACGGGCGTGCGCCCCACATATTGCCCAGCAGGTTGCCGCTGGTATCCAGTTTGTCACCATCGTCTGCGGCCTTTTCTTCCGCATCGGCCTGCGCGCGTTCTGAATCGCGCACGGTGGCAGGGTCGATCTGTTCGACCAGCGGGGTGGAATTGCCAAGGCGGGCGCGGTCTTCCTCGATCTGGGTCTGGACCTGTGCAAAGCCGGTCGCAGGAAGGGCCAGCCCGAAACATATGATCCATGATCCGGTGCGCAGGCGCTGTCGCATGCTGCCAAAGGGAAGGGCAGGAACGAAAAAGCTCGATCCCTTCAGAATACGCCGTGTCTGTTCCAGGGTCATGCTTTCCACCGCAACTGAGAATCACTATCAACAAGAATGACTCTCAATCACACTTTGACGCAAACCCGTCAACAGCAGGCGACATGCAAAAATTGCAATCCAGGTGTCAGCGCAAGAAAACTTTAGGTACACCTTCACTATTCAGGCAGGACATGATCATCACGCCCGTCCACAGACAGAGTGAAATACTTGCCCCCACCCGGCCGCGCAGCGAGATGACCGGATGCCCCCTAAGTACAGATAAATAAACCGAACGGTGGCACCACATTGCATTGAACATGGCCAGCGTGATCAGCAGCAGTTTGGGGGTCAGGTACGCCCGGCTGCCAATATGCACCGGATCATAAAAAAACAGCACCACACCCGTGACCATGGCGATGGCAAAGGTGATGTGCAGCGGACGGACCATCAACTGCGCGGTAGGGGCCAGGCGAGGCGCCATGCGGGGGGTGAGGATGCCAAGATCAAACAGCATGTCCATCCCGAAAAACATGGCCATGCTGACGATATGCGCAATGCGGATCAGGTAATGGACCGGCTGCAGCCAGAAGTGCAGCATCCGGCTGTCCATTGCGATCAGGACCTCATAGGGCAATCGCATAAACGCGAGGGGATGGCTGATCATGCGGGTGGTCTCCGTGTGTATCGGACATGACATACCATCCGTTGACATTGATAACAATTATCATTATCAGATTTGTGTAATCAGCCGAAAGGGAATCTGCGATCTGTCGCGGCATTACTGTAATTAAAAAATAAAACATTATGTCGTGACTTAATGATCAGAGAGATGGAAACAGGCATCATGAATAAAAAGTTTTCTATACTAGCACTGGCTATCGCGGCGCTGCCCGTTGGTGTCACTGCGGCGCAGGCGCGTGAATATCCCATTGGCGGTCCTGTCCATGCGCATGACATGGAAATCGCGTCGAGCTACCTGACCGGGATCATGGTGGACCCCATGCCTGCCGGCATGACCGACAATACCAGGCCCGATACCATCCACCTTGAAACCGACGTCCATGCCACTGCCGATAACGTGTGGGGCTACCCCGACGGAGCGTGGGTGCCGTACCTGACGATCGGCTATTCGCTGACCAAGGACGGCACGCCATGGAAGGCCGAAGGCACGATGCACTTCATGACCGCCAAGGATGGCCCCCATTACGCCGATAACGTGCAGATGGATGGCCCCGGTCGTTATACCGTCGTGCTGACCTATTCCTCGCCCGAGCAGAGCGGTTTCCTGCACCATGTGGACAAGGAAACCGGCACGCCGGGATTCTGGCAGCCGTTTACCGAGAAATTCAATTTCGCCTACCCCCAGAAGTGATTCCCGAACGGGGATAGGACCTCACAGGTCGGAGTAAAGTGATGAGACGGATACTGGACAGCTGGCGCGTGCTGGCATGCGGGATGGTGACGGCCATGGGTCTGTCAGCGGTGATCCCCATGGCACGGGCCGAAACCGTGACCGACCTTGCGGGCCGCAAGGTGGATGTCCCGGCCAGTGTCCATCGCATCATCCTGGGGGAAGGGCGGCTGATCTACGCCCTTGCCCCGCTGGAAAAACAGCATCTTTTTGATCGGATCGTCGGGTGGCAGGGGGAATTCCGCGGCGCGGATACCCAGAGCTATGACCAGTACGTCGCAACCTTCCCGCAGGCTGCGAACGTGGCGCTGATCGGCAAGACCACGGCAGATACGGTCAGCCCGGAACGGGTTCTGGACCTGCACCCCGACCTTGCCATCCTGACGGTGTCCGGCCATGGACCGGGGGCGGCGAGCGAACTGGTCTCGCAACTGGAAAGCGCCCATGTGCCGGTCATCTTTGTCGATTTCCGCGCCGATCCGCTGCATGACACCGTCACGTCCATGCAGATACTGGGAAAGGTCCTGAATCGTGAACACGAGGCGGCGGAATACCTGGCCTTCTATCAGTCGCATCTTAAGCATGTGACCGACCGGGTGGCGTCGCTGCCGCAGGCGCAGCGGCCAAAGGTCTTTATCGAAATGCTGGCGGCCATGCGTGAAAGCTGCTGCCATACGGCGGGCAAGGGCAACATGGGGGCGTTCATTGACGCCGCCGGTGGCCAGAACATCGCTGCCCCGCTACTGCCGGGATATATCGGCGATATCGATCTGGAAAAAGTCATCTCCGCTGATCCCGACATCTATATTGCCGACGGCACCAAGGGACCGAAGGCCGCCGGGCCGGGCCTGCGCATGGGGGCGGAGGTCACGCCGGACGTCGCGCGCGCGTCCCTGCTGCGGGTGACGGAACGTCCGGGCATTTCCAGCCTGCGCGCGGTCACCACCGGGCATGATTATGGAATCTGGCATTCCTTCTATGATTCGCCATACAATATCCTCGCGGTCGAGGTCATGGCGAAATGGTTCCACCCCGACCTGTTTGGCGATCTGGACCCGGATGCGACGCAGAAGGAGCTGTATGCCCGTTTTCTCCCGGTCAGGCAGGAAGGGACCTTCTGGATCAATGCGCGTCCCTGATGATGACACCGTAACCGCGTTCCACGCCACTTCCCCCGACCTGTCGGATTTCGCCCGGCAGGTGCGCGGGTCCTACCGCATGCTGCTGCGGCGGCGTCTGGGGATTCTGGCGGTCATTGCCGGGTGTATCGTCGCATCGGTCGTGCTTGATTTCTGCCTTGGGCCATCGGGCCTGTCGGTGGGCGCGCTGATCCGCACGTTGCTGCACCCGCATGATGTCTCGGCGGGGCAGAGCGTCATTGTCTGGCAGATCCGCCTGCCATATGCGCTCATGGCCGTATGCGTCGGGGCGGCGCTGGGGCTGGCGGGGGCGGAAATGCAGACCGTTCTGGCCAATCCGCTGGCCAGCCCGTTTACGCTGGGGGTTTCGGCCGCGGCGGCGTTTGGCGCGTCCCTCGCCATTATCCTGCAATGGCGACTGCCCGGTGTGCCGGATGCGTGGGTGGTGTCGGCCGATGCCTTCGTGTTTGCCATCGGGTCCGTCCTGCTGCTGGATATGGTGTCGCGCAGGCGCAATGCAGGGACGGGAACCGTTGTGCTGTTTGGTATTGCGCTGGTGTTTGCGTTCCACGCGCTTGTGTCCCTGTTACAGTTTGTTGCCAATGAAGACGCGCTGCAGGATCTGGTGTTCTGGACCATGGGCAGCCTGACGCGGGCAACATGGCCCAAGCTGGGGCTGCTGGCGGCGGCCTGCGTTGTGGTGGCGCCGCTGTCCTTTCGCGCGGCATGGAAACTAACCGTGCTGCGCATGGGGGAAGAACGTGCGGCCAGCCTGGGGGTCGATGTGCCGCAGGTTCGGCGGGGCGCGCTGCTGCGGGTCAGCATCCTGTCGGCGCTGGCAGTGTCCTTTGTGGGGACAATCGGGTTTGTCGGGCTGGTGGCCCCCCATATCGCCCGTCGCCTGCTGGGGGAGGACCATCGTTTCTACCTGCCCGGCAGCATGTTTGTCGGTGCGCTGGTTATGTCGCTGTCTTCGGTGGCGGCGCGCAACATCATGCCCGGTGTGGTGATCCCCACGGGTATCGTTACGGCTCTGGTCGGTATTCCGTTCTTCCTTGCCATTGTCCTGCGCCGGCAGGGGCTGTCATGACCGGCGGCCTGTTTGCGGAACATGTGACCGTCAGATACGGCCGGCGCATCGTTCTGGATGACCTGACGGCAGGACCGTTCCCCAGGGGCAGGGTGTCGGCCCTGCTGGGACCCAATGGTAGTGGCAAGTCCACCCTGCTGCGTGCCATGGCGGGACTGGGGGAGGCGACGGGACGGGTCATGCTGGGTCCGGACGAGCTTTCAGGCATGTCGCTGGCGCAGCGCACACGGCGTTGCCTGTACCTGCCCCAGACCCTGCCGGCCACCGTGCACCTGCAGGTACTGGAATCCCTGCTTGCGGCCCAGAACGCCACGGGTGTGATGCCGGAAGTCACGGGCAGCGACGAAATTGACGCGGCCCTGCACATGCTGGACATATTCGGCATAGCGGATCTGGCCATGCAGTATATGGATGAACTGTCGGGCGGCCAGCGTCAGCTTGTGGGGCTGGCGCAGGCATTGGGGCGGCATCCGGATGCCCTGTTACTTGACGAACCTCTCAGTGCGCTGGACCTGCATCATCAGTTTGCCGTCATGGATGTACTACGTCGTGAGACCGAACGGCGTAACATCGTGACGGTCATGGTGCTGCATGACCTGAATATTGCCGTGCGCATGACGGATTACGATGTCATCCTGCGCAATGGTAAAATTATTGCAGCCGGCCCTCCACTCGATGTCATTACGCCTGATACACTAAGCCAGACCTATGACATTGTTGCCCGTGTTGAAACGTGCAGTCGTGGACTGCCGCATGTCATGGTGGACGGGCTAAGCTAGGGATTCCGTTGTTACGGAAACGGGCAGGGGAAAGGCAGGATGTGGGCGCATCCTGCCTTCTGTTTATTTATGCGCAATAATCATATAATTGTTACAAATAATGTAATATTCCTGAACACATTCTGTTGGCCGGGTGCCGCGGCATGGGTGATGTCACATAAATCTGAATGACGGGCGGGGCGGTTGGACAGGTATACAACTGATGCGTGTATTACTTGTATATGATTTCTGACCGGGATTAATGCCGGCTCTGTCATTTATGTAATAACACACGCCATGACCGGAATGCGCCATAAGTGGTGCAGGCCGTCCGCGATGATGTCCATATTTATATGTATATGGATATGTCAGTATGGCCCATCCTGGATGTCGTTATTTTAATATGTAATAACTGAATGGTTTACGTCTGGATGTTGTGATAACTTCGGGCCGTAGCATTGAAATCAAATGAAAGAAAAGAAATTTCCATCATCCGTCAATGTGGCTGATGGCATGATATTCACTTTACATGATATTGAAAATAAACGGACTTCTGTCGATATGAAAAATTTTCCTTTTTTATATTGATTCTGGCATTTTGTTTTCATTCCGGATCGTTTATTACAGCAATCGTATAGGGAATTCCGGCTGCATTTTTTATATGATGTATTTGTAAAATAATGAAAATTCATTAACAAAAATTAGTAAAATTCGAAGTTGCGATAAATCTGTTCAATGGTTCCAGAGAAAAAATTGCATATCCTGCATGAATGCGATAATGGACGAGGTTATTGGCGTGTAATCAGGCGTGTGGGAACATGTGGACACACTGATATGCAACCTGTGCTGGCGTTGGTCGTGTGTGCGCCTGTAATGGGGGATATATAAAAAATACGCGGCAGAAGGCTATTATTGTGGTTGCATAATAGACACATGATTATTACTGATAGGGGAGAGAGGTCCCCGGACATCAATCGACAGAGGAAAGACCAGACATTGGATAATAAAGATCTTCCGCATACCGAACTGGTATCCATGACGACAGAGATCGTGGCGGCGCATACCAACCATAATACCGTTGGCATTGAGCAGATCCCCACCCTGATCGAAACGGTTTATACTGCGCTGAAGGGGTTGGGCGTGGAAAAGGCGGTCGAACCCGCCCCGCTTCAGCCTGCAGTGCCGATCAAGAAATCAGTATTTCCTGATTACGTGATCTGTCTGGAAGATGGCAAGAAGCTGAAAATGCTCAAGCGCCACCTGCAGACAGCGTACGGCATGACCCCCGAACAGTATCGTGAAAAATGGGGCCTGCCCGCCAATTATCCGATGACCGCGCCCAACTATGCCGCGCATCGTTCGTCCCTGGCCCAGAAGATCGGTCTGGGTCGCAAGGTCGTGGCGGAACCGGAAGCCCCCCCTGTGGAAGCTGCCCCGGCAAAGCCTGCCCGCAAGACCCGGCAGCGCCGTAAGAAAGCTGCTGACGCAGAAGCATAATATCAGACGTTATGACATAATAAATGCCCAGCCTGTTCGCAGGCTGGGCATTTATGTTTGTGGGGAATGGAAAAGAAAATTTCTCATATGTAATGACAAAGGAAAAGGCGCGCCCTTCCACTTGCCCATGTTGCATGTGGCCGGTTTTGTGGTGTCCGTCTTGGCAGCATGGCTTCATGTCCAGATTTCATGCACATGGAAGAAACGCCAGTAGACAGGGCAGGGCAGCCGATCTGTTTTGTTGAACTATCAATGTAACGATATGATACGCCATATATGGCTTTTCATTTTTGTGTTGTCCTCCATTATATATGGCGATCAGGCGGATGGAACCGGGACCATTCATTGGTCGAAAACTATCTTGAAAACCTGTTTACAAAATGATCGTCCAGATAGGATGAAGAGTTCCGGCGACGCCTGTTTCAAAGCATTGGAGAGCACCGCTTCCTGAAAAATGCGACGTCTGAGATTTTCATCAAGATCCATGGTCAAATATCGTCACAGGTCATGCGCACGCAGTTCCGCGTGGGATGACGGCTTTACTTCATGCTGCGTATATTATTCGCGCGGTCCGGTTCGGGCAGGGTATGGTCCGGGTCAAGAACAGCCCGAAGGACGGGCGGGCCACCGGGAAAGGTCACCGTAAGCGTATCCGTCTGGTGCCAGCTTTCGGTGGGGATAACCTGATCGGCATGCGTACCATCATCATATTCCAGCCGTAGCGTTATTGGCAGCATGAGCCGACCCAATGTGCGTATGCTGACCTGCGTACCCTGCTGGGCGTCATTATTGATATAGGACAAATCGGACACTGCATAATCGGGCCAGTCATTTTCAAAATACCAGCCGCGCCAGAACCAGCCCAGATCTTCCCCGCTTTCACTTTCCATTATCCGGAAAAAATCCGATGGCGTCGGGTGGCGGTATGCCCATGCCTGAATATATCGCCGAAAGGCGGTATCGAACCGCTCGGGACCAAGTATCTGCTCACGTAGCAGCACAAGTCCATATGCGCTTTTGAAATATGAAACCGAATGCCGGTATTTTTCCGGTACCAGTTCTGCTGCTGTCATAAGGGGCGGTGCTTGCGGGTCCGTCAGGACAGGAATGATGTCATCCGCAGGTCGGCCGGTTTGTGGTGCGAATTCCGGGTCCTGTTTCGGGGCGTATTCCCCATGGTTGAAATGTCGGGATGCGTAGGCGTCAATGAAAGTATTGAATCCTTCATCCATGAATGCATAACGTCGCTCGTTGCTGCCCACGATCATGGGAAACCAGCCATGGCCGAGTTCATGGGTGGTAATCCAGAACAATGCTGCATCACGGTCTTTCCACCCGTCAAAGACAATACCCGGATATTCCATGCCTGCCCCATGCCCGCCGACATTGATGGCATTGGGCCAGGGGTAGGGGAACCATTGGCGGGAAAAGTATTCAATGGCATGCCGGACGTATTCGGTGGAACGGTCCCATGCCTGAGGGCCGCGCCCCGCGCGTGGGTAAACCGACATGGCCAGACGTGGCGCAGGCGGCATGCCGGGGGCGGGGCGAACGGGCGGCAGGTCCATTCGCGCCGCGTCCCACATAAAGGCAGGCGACGCGGCAAAGGAAACGTCGCGCGTGTTTTCCATGTGGAAATGCCACGTCTTTTCCCCTGCATGGGCCAGATGGCTGTCGGGGGCGGTCACGTCCTGCGCCGTGCGGATCATCACGGCTGCGCGGCTGCGGGCGGCCTGCGCCAGGCGCCCGCGTTCGGTCCGGGTCAGGACAGCGGCAGGGTTGAGCAGCGCGCCCGACCCCACCACCGTGAAATTCCACGGCACTGTGACCGCATAATCAAAATCACCGTATTCCAGATAGAACTCCTGCCCCAAATACGGCAGCGTGTCCCAGCCACGATGGCTGTCATAAACGCACATGCGCGGATACCACTGGGCGATTTCATATATGTCGCCATCCTCGGTTGGCGTTACCGCCGTGCGGCCGCCCCATGGCCCGGGGATGGTGTAATGCCAGCGGATGCGCAGGCGCAGCCTGTGTCCATGTGGCAATGGCGCACCGGGCAGGGCAAGCCGCATGCGGGTGTCGGATATATGGGGCTGGAGCGGTATTTCGTGTCCTTCATGAAGGATGGCGACTGAATCGAGTGTAACCCCGTCGGTCGTGCGCGCGTGGCGTTCGGGGTTGACGAAGCTCGCGCGGGAATGGGGGCGGTATATGTTTTGATCCAGTTGCAGCCACAGCGTATCAAGGCTGTCGGGACTGTTGTTGGTATAGGTCAGGGTTTCCTCCCCCGACAGGGCATGGGTGGGCGTGTCGATCCGCGCATGGATCACGTAATCCGCCCGGTTTTGCCAGTAATCCGGCCCTGGCAGGCCGGAACCCGAGTTATAGCGTGTCGGGGCATCCGGCAGGGTCAGGGTGTCAAAGATCCGTCGCATCTCCATTGCGGACACATCGGACGCCGCCTGTGCCCACCCCACACAGCAGTAGCCCATGCTGATGAGGATGAGTGCGTATTTTCCATATGCCATTCCCGTGCCTCCCGCCTGCCATGGTTGCGGCACGGTAATGGATTACGTCCCGGGTGCAAGATCCTGCCCCCGATACGTGTGGGTACCGTCAGACGACCTTCAGCCCGACGATCACAAGGATCGCCGCCAGGATGAACCGCTGCGCCCGATCGGGAACCAGTCCGATGCACAGGCTGCCCAGTATGATGCCCGGTATGGAACCACACAGAAGCGAGGTCAGCAGCGCGACATCGATATCCCCGATCCACCAGTGCCCCATGCCTGCGATCGCTGTCAGCGGCACGGCGTGGGCAATATCGGATCCGACCAGCCTGCGGAGCTCCAGCCTGGGATACAGAAAGATCAGCGCCGCCATGCCGATGGCCCCGGCTCCCACGGAAGACAGCGTGACCATGATCCCCAGCACCGCGCCCAGCAGCGTGGTCAGCCGACCGGTCATGGCGGGGGATACGCTGCCTGCCTTCTGTCGCGACAGGGTCTGCAGCCGCTGGCGGAACAGGACGCTGGGCGCGGTGATCAGCAGGGCGATGCCCAATGCCACGGAAATCACATGCGTCACCTGTGCCGAAGGACTGCCGGCCCAGTGCAGCATGCCGATTGTCAGTATGGTGGCGGGTATGCTGCCCATGGCCAGCCGCCCCACCACGCGCCATTCCACGGACTGGCGGCGGCCATGGGCCAGCGTGCCCACCGTCTTGGTCAGGGCCGCATACAGCAGGTCCGTACCGACAGCTGATTGCGGATGCACCTTGAACAGCAGGATAAGCAGGGGCGTCATGAGCGACCCGCCCCCCACGCCCGTCATGCCGACAAGGAAACCGACACCCAGGCCGGAAAGCACGTAAAGCAGGTTGATCGATTCAGGCAGATGCATGGCGTTCGGGCTTCATGGCTTGATGGTCATTGATCAGGGGTGTCGTCCATCCAGCAGGGAAAGGGCCGTCTGCCCTGTCGGTTTCTGATCGCTGCATATGCAAATTACACCAAAAAATAAGTGCTTTTCGGCACTTCTCCACGATTGTTTATGTGTAATTTTCCGTAAGCACAAGGCCGAACGGTGATACGGAGGGTCCATATTTTTGCACATAACCCGTGCAAATATGAAAATCCCACGTTTCGCGCACATGTCGGGGCATATCACGCGGGCAGGCAGCAAAAGCCGATGTGGCACGGCCATGAACCGCTGCCGGGCTTTTCCATATGATGATGGGGGAAGGGAGCCGATGCGTCCGGCTGAACGTATTGTTATCAGGTCAGGTGGGAATACGCTCCCCGTGGCGGCAGCAGGTGCGGGGCCACGCCTGCCCATACCGCATGGGGCAGGATACCGGACTATTCTCTGGTAACGCCGTTTCGGAACGTTTCATGGGGCGCCGCCTGCCTGGCGGAAGGGGGCGCCCTGAAACATGCGATCCGGAATGGCCGTCAGGGCAGGCGCGCCAGGTGATCGGCCAGCAGGGACCACAGGCCATCGCTGTCCACATGCCTCAGGAAACGGGCATTTACGGGCCGATCGGTCACGTGCCACCAGTCCACGGCCGTGGCGCCCTGCATCAGTGGACCATCGACCACCACCGATACATTGACCTCCCGCCCCGAAAACAGGTCGGGTGCCAGCAGCCAGCCAATGGTGCAGGGATCGTGCAGGGGCGCGCCCTCCCAGCCATATTTTTTCAGGTCAAACCGTTCGGAAAAGCCCAGCATGCTGGCCGCTGCCTGCGCGCACCGCCCCGGCATGGCGCGCAGTTGTGCCAGACGGGGTGGTGTGACCAGGAACTGATGCGTTACATCCAGCGGCAGCAGCGTCAGCGGGATCTGGCCGTGCAATACGATATCGGCGGCGTCGGGATCGGCGAACATGTTGAATTCGGCATTCGGGGTAATATTGCCGCATTCGGAATAGGCCCCGCCCATGGCGACGACCTGTTCCACCCGCTGCGCGATATCCGGCGCCTTGACCAGCGCCATGGCAAGGTTGGTCATGGGACCCAGCGTGACCACCGTTATGGTGCCGGCAGGGTGCGCGCGGATCGTGTCGATCAGGAAATCTACCCCGTGCTGTGCCTGTAGCGCGATGGTGGGGGCGGGCAGGACGGGGCCATCCATGCCGCTCTGGCCATGCACATGCTCGGCGGTGATGGGGGGGCGACGCAGCGGGCGTGCGCAGCCCGCATAAACCTTTATGTCCCTGCGGTCCGCCAGTTCCAGGATCTTGCATGCATTGGTTGCCGTCTGCGCGACCGGCACGTTGCCCGCCACGCTGACAATCCCCAGCACCTCAAGGTGGGGAGACGCCAGCGCCAGCATGAGGGCAATGGCATCATCCTGACCGGGGTCGGTGTCTATGATGATTTTACGCCTGTTTTCGGGCAATGATCGTCTCTCCTGAAATAAGCCGGTCGATACTATGTCCATCATGGCCCCGTGTCAGCCCGCGGGACATGGATCAGCCATCATATCATGGCGGAGGTCAGTTTCCCCGCGCTGTCCCGCGCGGTCATGGGCTGAAAATATCCCCGCTGCGGCGAAACCCGTTTTCATCGTGCCCGTTGCATGCTGACCCATGAATGGAGACATGCCATGTTCATGATTGAGGAAACGGGAACACCACTGGATACCATTCCCTTCCGGCCTGCTTCGGTCGTGCCGCGCCCCCCCATCGATGATCCGGGCCATGACCCCGGGCAGGGTGAACCCGATGAGAAGGAGCCGCTGGACCTGCCCGAAGATCCCGGCCCGGATTATGATGAGGAAGAACCCATTGATCCGGACAAGGATGGACTGGTCGAACCATTGGAACCCGATGAGGAAGACGAAGGCCCCGTGGCGGACTGAACCGGCATGCTGGCGTGGGCTGCTCCGTTAAACGGGAAAGGGTTTTGACTTGATGGTTGGCGCATCGTAACATCGCGGCCTGCGTCATCCGGCCCTCCGGCCCCTGACGCCACGGCAACGGAGAGCGGAAACAGGTGCCTTCCCTGACATATCGGGTCATGTCACGCTGGACCTGCCTGTTGCCCATCCTTCTGGTGCTGTTGTCCATGCTCCTGCCCGATGCCGGTGGGCGGGCTGACGAAATTGTGGCCCTGTCGCGCCCGCAGGCACGTGCACGGGCGCAGGCCATGGCCACGCTGGGCCGGGACATGTTCCATGACCCGCGGCTGTCCTCATCGGGGCGCATGGCCTGTGCGTCCTGTCATGCGGACGGGCACGCCTTTGCGCAGGCCAATGACAGATCCGTGCAGGCTGGCGGCCATCGTGCCGTGCCGTCCCTCAAATACCTGCAGGACGTACCCCAGTTTACCGAGCATTTTTATGACTCGGAAGATGAAGCCGATGAAAGTATCGATAACGGCCCCACCGGCGGCCTGACGTGGGACGGCCGCGCCGACACCGTTCAGGCGCAGGCGGGCATCCCCCTGCTGTCGCCCTATGAAATGGCGAATGCCAGCAGGGCGGACGTGGTCCGCAGGGTCTGGGCCGCAGGCTATGGTGCACGCCTTGACGCACTGCTGCCGGCCGATAGCGATACGGATGCCCGCTTCGCGATGGTGGTGGAAGCCCTTGCGACCTACCAGCAGGATGAACGGCTGTTTTATCCATACACCAGCAAATACGACGCGGTACTGGCGGGCCGGGCACGACTGTCCGCCCACGAAGCACGCGGGCTGCGTCTGTTTGAGCAGGAAGACAAGGGAAACTGCGCATCGTGCCATATCAGCGCGCCGGGGCATGATGGCACGCCCCCGCAGTTTACCGATTACGGCTTTATCGCCCTTGGTGTGCCGCGTAATATGCATATCACGCTGAACCGTGATCCCGGCTATTTTGACCTGGGGTTGTGCGGTCCCGACCGCACGGACCTGCGCGACCACCCGGAATATTGCGGTCTGTTTCGCACGCCATCGCTCCGCAACGTGGCGACGCGACGGGTATTTTTCCACAATGGCGTCATGCATTCCCTGCGGCAGGCCGTGGCGTTTTATGCCCTGCGGGATACGCGGCCGGGGATGTGGTACCCGACCGGCGCGGATGGTCGAGTGCGCATGTATGATGATCTGCCTGCGCAGTATCATGACAACATCAACATGGACCCGCCCTTTGGGCCCCGTCCGGGCAACAGGCCGGCGCTGTCGGATGCTGAAATTGATGATATCGTTGCGTTCCTGCGCACCCTGACCGATGGCTACATCCAGCCCGAAGGCAGAACGCCGTGAACGTCTGTCATCCAGCCCGCCCCGGCGCGTTGGGGCCGGTGGCATGCGCGTGTGGCTTCCAACCCGCGCGGTCTTGGGGTACAGCAGGCCGGTCGGGGGTACCGGCGCACGGGACAGGCGAGGGATCGTATGATGGAACAGAAACTCCGGGAAATTAACGGCGGCCGGACGCTGCTGATGAACGCGGGCGCTTTTTTCTGTGTCGTGGCGATGCTGGGGATCGCAAACCTGATCTGCCGCTTCGTGCTGCATACGGATGTGGTGTTCCTCATGCCGTGGCTGCTGGCGGCTACGGGGCTTTTTTTCTTCCTGCCTGCGCTCATGCTCTGGCTCATGACGGGAAAGCCGTCGGGGTCCTGAATGCAGAAGGACCACAAAACGCCCGCCAGCCGATGGACATGCGCACGGCACATGCCTATTGAGGCGGTATGTCTTCCATCGGATCCAATCGGGGCGTCAGGCTCGGCATAGATTTCGGCACGACCAACACTGTCGTGGTCCTGCTTGATGCGCAGGGGCGGCCATATCCCGCGCGGTTTTCCTTTCCTCATCATCCGCCTTCCGAAACCTGCCGCACCCTTTTGTGCCTGTGGCGGGAGGAGGGGGTGCCGGGTCGATCCGCCCTGCATGAAGCGATCGGGGCGGCGGCAATCGACGCCTATCTGGAAGACCCGGCGGACAGTCGGCTGATCATGTCCATGAAATCCTATCTGGCGCAGGCATCATTCCGTCAGACCCGCCTGATGGGACAGGTCATGACGCTGGAAATGCTGATCGCCAGTTTCCTGACATGCCTTACGCGCACGCTTGGCATCGACCCGGCCGATGTCACGGCCACGGTGGGCCGCCCCGTGCATTTCGCGGGCGAACGGCCCGATGATGCACTGGGGGAGCAGCGCCTGCGCGACAGTTTCCGCGCGGCGGGATTCCACCATGTTGACGTGGCGCTGGAACCCGAGGCGGCAGGCTGGCATTTCGCACGACGGCTGGATGCGCCCGCAACCGTGCTGGTTGGCGATTTTGGCGGCGGCACCAGCGACTTTTCCATCCTGCGCTTTGATCCCGCCAACCTGCGCCACGCCACGCCGCTGGGCTATGCCGGTGTCGGCATTGCGGGCGACCAGTTCGATTACCGTATCATCGACAATGTCATTGCGCCGGAACTGGGCCGCCATTCCACCTATCGCGTCATGGGGGGGCAGCCGCTGCCGGTTCCGGCCGAATGGTATGCAAGCCTTGGGCGCTGGCACCGCCTGGCGCTGATGCGCACCCCCCAGACATTGCGTGATATCGCCGATGTCGCCCGCACCGCGTCCGAACCCGACAGGCTGCGCGCGCTGATGAACATTATTGATGACCAGCAGGGGCAGGCGCTGTACCGCGCGGTGGGGGCGGCAAAACGGGACCTGTCTACTGCCGACCGGGCGGTGCTGCGGTATGACCACCGTGACGTGCACATAAATCGTGAAATCACGCGCGCGGAATTCGAAGGCTGGATTGCCCCCGATCTGAAGCAGTTTGATGATGCGGTGGGGCTGGCGCTGGAACGGGCGCAACTGCCTGCTACCGCGATTGACCGGGTCTTCCTGACGGGTGGTACATCGTTCGTGCCCGCCGTGCGCGACCTGTTCAACCGACGGTTCGGGGCGGAGCGGGTGGATACCGGAAATGAATTCGTATCAGTTGCCGAAGGGCTGGCCCTGATCAACGCCTGAAGATGAAATGAAATCATAAAGGTTTTTTGGTGAGGCTCTGTGCAAAAAGCTTCAGGACATGTCACCTTGCCGAAAAAAACGTTCCGCCGAATTCTCCATGAATTTGTGGGCCATCCTGATCGGCTGCTGTCGTCTCCGGCATCCAGGAACAGTCATAATCCGCCCCGTCAGTGACCGTATGATCCGCGTCTTCATGAAGGGGAGAGAGTATGCCATGATTGGGCTGAAGGTCGGCGGTATTATCAATCCCATGGTGGCAGTGGGATGCGTGTGTGACAGCCCGTTTTCTGTCATGCCGTCCAGCTATGTCGCGACGGGCCGGAAAATGGGGGCATGTGCATGCGGGCTGAAGGCGGGGAAACGGGATGAAGAAGATCACATGGGCAATCGGTATCATGGCCGGGGCACTGGTCTGTGGCTGTATTGCCCGTGCCGGTAGCTCCCCCGATGTGCTGTGGCATATCGTGCACGAAAAATGCGCGGTGCAGGCAAATGCCGGACCGTGTGAGGAAACCGATACGCATGCCGGCTACGCCGTGCTGAAGGACCGTGTCGGGGTGGGGCAGTACCTGGTGATCCCGACGCAACGGGTCACGGGTGTGGAAGATCCCCTTGTTACGCGTCCGGATGCGCCGGACTACTTTGCCTATGCATGGCGGCAGACGGCCCGTGTCAATGGCAGGCTACCCCATCCGCTGCCGCCAGAGGATATGTCCCTGGCCATCAATTCGGCCTACGGGCGCAGCCAGAACCAGTTGCATATCCATGTTGACTGCATCCGTCCCGATATCAAGGTGGCGCTGCACTGGGCATCGCCACGTCTTGGGCGCGACTGGACTGACCTGCCACTTGCCGGGCATGCCTATCGTGCCCGTCTGATCAGTGTGGGGGACCTGTCGGGTGCGCGGCCCTTCGGGTTGCTTGCGCACGATCTGGCGGACCCGGCACGGGAAATGGGACAGCATACACTGGTGATTACCGCCGTCAGGCAGCCCGATGGGCAGACGGCTTTCGTGATGCTGGATGACCGTGTTGATATTGCCCATGGTGATCTTGCGTCAGGCGAAGAACTGCAGGACCATGAGTGCCGGATACAGCATTTTCCCTGATCCCGCAGGGCATGAATTTTATGCAGACAACCAGATAGGTCCTGTTCAGATTTTCCTATAGTCGGCGCGCAGGGAACCCGTTAGGGCAGGAAGCCATTGTACTGTCCGGGCCGGGTAAGGCAGGACAGGCGTGCTGTCGTTTCTTTCTTCAATCCGGACCCGTTGTGACCAAGGAAATACATATGTCTGGTGTTCCCCTTTCATTTTCAGGAAAAGTAGCAGTGGTGACCGGCGCCGCAGGCAATATCGGCCTGGCGGTGGCGACCCGCCTGGCCAGTCAGGGCGCTGATCTGGCGCTGCTGGATGTTGATGCGGCCAAGCTGGAACAGGCGCGTGCGACACTGCTTGAACATGACGTGCGCATTAATATCTATACCTGTGACGTAACGGATGATGAACAGGTCCGGCAGACGGTCGAAACCGTTGTGGCGGAACTGGGACAGATCGATTTTCTGTTCAACAATGCCGGTTATCAGGGCGCTTTCGCCCCAATACAGGAGTATCCCGCAGCCGACTTCGCCCGCGTCATGCAGATCAACGTATGCGGCGCGTTCCATGTGCTCAGGCATGTTTCACGGCATATGGTCGCGCGTAAATCTGGCGGGATCATCAATACCGCCAGCATGGCAGGCGTGCAGGGACCGCCCAACATGGCGGCGTACGGGGCATCCAAATTCGCCATTATCGGCCTGACCGAAGTGGCGGCAAAGGATCTGGCCCCATACAATATCCGTGTTAACGCCATAAGCCCCGCCTTCATGGGGCCGGGCTTCATGTGGGACCGGCAGGTGGAACTTCAGGCGAAGGCCGGAAGCCAGTATTTCTCCACCGATCCCAAGGAAGTGGCGCAGCAGATGATCGGCAGCATCCCTATGCGGCGCTATGGCAACATTAACGAAATTCCCGGCGTGGTGGCGTTCCTGTTCAGTGATGATTCCAGTTACATGACCGGCGTCAACCTGCCCATTTCCGGCGGTATCTGACCGGTCAGTCCCGGCAGGCTGTCAGAACGAACTGCAGCCTGCCGTAATGGACAGTCCAACGGACTGCTGCTGGAAACGGGTGGTATAGGCCTGCCGGATGGCCGCGATGCGGTCGGACAGGTCAGGGATCTGTGGGGTGACAATCCAGATGATATGGCTCGGTTCATGCCCGACCCGTCCGGTTTCACGATCCTGCCACTGTCCATCTGCCTGAAACACCGACAGCCCGGCGGGAAAACGCGGCGTTACAGTATCGCGCAGGAAATCATTCCATTCCTGTTTCGTAATTTTTTTACCGTGCGGGCGATACATCCCGAACATAAGCGATACCCGCAGGCCCATCTGGCCATGTACCGCAGTACAGGTCGATCCCAGCATGTCGGGTGCGGCGGCAGGCGGGGCCGCTGTCGGCAGGGTACGTGCCATGGTGGCGTGTGCCCATCCTGGTATCGCCAGTGCCGCAAGCACGACCGGCATGAAGCGCCGGTTATGCCGCCGCGGTGACATGATGGATGGAACGGTCTGGCGCGTCATTGTCTATTCCGATGTTATTCAAGGGCTTGTTACGGGAACAGGATAATATGTCCTGCGTCCCTTGACCAGAGTATCGGGATGACGCAACCCATCCTGATAGTGCATGGGTTCTTTTCCACCAGCGGATGGTCATGCCTCTGTTTCATGCACGTCGGGGCATGCACGGCGGACATGGGATCACGATATGTCCGCTCAGTACCTGTTTCAAAAGACGAATAATGAACAGTCCACACGTCCTGAAGAGATGTATGGTGAAGGTTTTTCAAATATCTCCAGAAAACGTCGCCTTATAAAAAGAATGGCGACGCCCGGAAACCTTCATATTTCATCACTATGTTATTTTTTTATGCCTCTTTCCCCAATGCAGGGACCATATGGCGTTATGCTGGCGGCACGCGATACATGGCGCACAGCTTGTTACCGGTCGGATCGCGCAGATAGGCAAGATAGAGGTCGCCTGATTCATGGTGACGGATGCCCGGCGGGTCTTCGCACGTTACACCGCCATTGGCCACGCCCGCTGCATGCCACGCGCGCACGGCGTCTTCCGAACGGGCGTGAAGGCCGATCGTCCCGCCATTGGCGGCGGTTGCAGGCTGGCCATTGACCGGTTTGGTCACGATCAGGCGGCCGGTGCGATCGGCATAGACCAGACGCCCCTTGGCATTGATTTCCGACGGCGGCACATCGAGGGCTTCAAAGGTGCTGTCATAGAATTTTTTCGAGGCTTCAATATCGTTCGAACCGATGACGATATGGGTAAACATGAAAGTTTCCTCTGTTCTGTCCGGATGTGATCATGGCATAGCCCACGACGGGGCGGCAACCGCGTCACGGCGGGGAATAGGCATGGACCGGGGAGCAATTTTTTGTAACAATACCGGATGGGATCAGCGATCGGGCTGATCAGTGACCTGACATGTTTGCGAAAAAAGGAAAATCATGCGTCTTATTGCTTCACTGGCCGTCGTGACCGGACTGGTTGCAGCGCCACTTGGCGCGCATGCGGCATCGCTGCATACGGACTGGGAAAAATACAAGGCAACCCGTGCGTTCAATCATCTGTCCGCTGATGGCCAGCGCGCGATGGCTGATATCCTGAATGCAAAGCAGATCCTGGATGCAGGCCAGACCGATGCCGCCATTCCCGCGCTGTATGACGCGACAAAGCGCCTGACCGCCGCGGGTAAGGCAAATGGCAAATTCATGGCCGCTGAAAACAGCCTGCAGCCAGCCCCCCAGCATCCCGCCCCCAGCGGGCATGTAGCGGGCACGACGCCGGTCGCGTGGGTGCCTGTTGGTGGTGAAGTCATTGGCAGCGAAACACTGGCGCCGGAAAAGAAGGCCGCCATTTCCACCGCCAATGACCAGCTGAAGGCAGGCAAGACCCAGCAGGCCGCGCAGACGCTGCAGGTCGTAGCGGAAGATGCCGACTTCATCATGGCGATCGCACCGCTGGACCAGACACTGGGCGCGGTAAACCGTGCCACGGTCTTTACCGAGGCGCGCCACCCGCAGGACGCATCGGCAGCACTGCAGCAGGTTCTCGACAGCCTTGTTTTCGTATCGGAAGACTTTGCAGAAACGGCCATTCCCGATCAGGGGCAAAAGCAGGCCCCAACCGGTAAATAACCGACCAGCCCGACCGGGCGTCCCGCCATGTGCAGGGACGCCCGGATACGGGGCGTTATTCCTCCCCGCCCACTTTTTTCTTCTTGCGTTCGGCATCCACGCTCAGGCGCTGGAACACGCCAAGGGATATGACAATCATCGTCGCCACCACCAGCAGGCTGGCGGGATACAGGATATCGGATGGCGCGCCGGTATTGGTTTCAAAAACCCCAACCAGTCCTTCTATGAATACCGCGATGATGATGGTGGTAATGAATTTGGTCAGGCTGGCACGTGCTTCGCCCAGGCTTTTCTTGCCACTTGTCTGTATGACCTCCTCTTCGACGAAATATTTCGCCACGTCAAATACCGCGACTGCAATCACGACATAGCTTATGGCCTGCAATATGGCGTTCCGGCCCGCATGCCATGAATGGCCCAGCGCGGACAGCAGGTTGACCATGCCGAATGTCAGCAGCAGGAGCGCCAGCAGCATGAGCATGACACTTGCGCAGGCAAAGGCGAAGCGTGACAGATGTTGCATTGAGTGGTTCCGTTATTCCTGTGGGCGGGTTGCGCAGGTATCCCTTCGGGCCGGGTGCGTCCGTCGCTGCGCTGACAGTCATATCCTGTCTTTTCACATGCTTCCCGCCCGCAACGGTTTCAAGGGAGGAATGGGGGACGTCCCGGTTTTTATATTATGAACCTGATATCCAATTCATAAACCAATGATGTAATATTATTTTTTTATTTTGATGGATGGTGCCGGAACCGTCCATGTCCTGTTCCGTTGATCTGTTCACAGCGTAGGTATGCAGGATTGCTTCCCGATCACGGCCCCGAATGGGACCGGGGAAAAACAAGGATCTTATTAAGGCAACCGCGCTGTAAAAAGGTGAACGATCATGGTTTATCGCATCAACCAGCGCGAACGCATCAGTCTGACAGCAATGACCTTTGCCGACCGTCATGGCGGCGCGGCTGCGCATATGCCGGGCAACTGCGTCGATGCCCCCCGGCATATGGCAATAGCCGACTGCCGTTACGATGCGGGCCACGGCCGCGAAAAATCCTGAACAGAACGGGCGGTCCCTTTACGGGGTCCGCTTTTTTTGGGGGAACCGGCAGCCCGCCCGTATGGTCTGATGCAGCCGACGGTGCCCCCCGTTTTCCATACCTGATCTGTCTGGCCCGGATACTTACGAACCTGCCGGGCAGCATGGTCCCTGTGCCGACCTGCCGCGATGGCGGGGCCGTTGCGCGCGATCATGTCCGTTTTCAACCATCTGGAGGAATCCCAATGAAGAAAAGCATGATGGCAATGCTGGGGTTGGCGATATGCATGTCCGCTCCCGCCGTGGCGCAGTCCATACCCGAAAAGACGGGGGTCAATTCCCTTATGGGCATTGCCCCGCGGACCGAGGATTTCATCAAGCTTGCCACAATCAGCGACATGTTTGAAATCCAGTCCAGCGAACTGGCGCTGCAGGGCAACAGCCCGGCCCTGTCGTCATTTGCCACGCGAATGGTCGAGGACCATAAAAAGACATCCGCCGCCCTGCAGGATCTTCTGCGCAGCGGTAATGTGCAGGTACAGCCACCGACCGCGCTTGATGAAAGCCACCAGGACGAACTTGACAAGCTCAAGGGCCTGCATGGGCGGGACTTCGCGCTACAGTACAGAACGGACCAGATTTCGGGGCACGAGGATGCCGTCTCCCTGTTCCGTCGCTATGCTGAACATGGTGAAAACGCATCCCTGAAAACATGGGCGAGCAATACATTGCCCATGCTTGAAAATCATCTGCGGGCGGCAAAGTCCCTTCCGCAATAGATGACGGGATATCGTGTTCGTCCCATGCTGCCCCGTTGGCTACACCTTTCCGCAATGCATGATGCTGAACCCGGATATCGGGCAAAGGATGGTTCCAATGAAGTATTCATCCGACGGAAATCCGCGCGACGGGCGTGCGCCTGTCAATCCCACCAACGCGCCGCCATTCACGACGCGTGAACAGAAACGGCATGGTTTTATTGTTGGGTGCATGGTCGTCTTCTTTGTCACGCTGATCGCCATGGTATGCTGGTTCTTTCCACAGATCCCGCTACCCAGATTTTGATACACTGACATGAACATGACGTCATGCATGATGCGAATGCCGGCCAGATACAGGGTCGGCATCCGTTCAGTTCCTGCTGCATCTACCTGATCCATCCCGATATCATCGACCCGACCGGACGCCCCGTGCGGCGTGTCCTGTGCAATTTTACGCAACGGACCTGTCATGCAGGGTCTGTAAGGTTACGGTGGTCGGATCTGGATGGAAGTGGAGTTTGTGATTACGCCTCTCCAGCGTGCAGGAGGGCGGTTCGGTCTGGACGTCAGGGCCGAGGGTTCGCTTACGCGCATGGCCCACCTGGAGCAGGCGGGGCGCTGCCGCCTGCTTTTTTCGCGTATTGCGGGACAGGGGATGGAGGCCGCGATCGTCAACATGTCCGGTAGCGTTGCCGCAGGCGAGCGCATCGAGGGTCATCTTGCCTGTGGCGAGGGGACGGACCTGCTGGTGACATCGCAGGCGGCGGAGCGAATCTATCGCGCCCGTCCTGATGACGCGCCTGCTGAAATCGCGGTCTCGTGCCATGTTGCCGCCAATGCGCGGCTGGAATGGCTTCCGCATGGCACGATCTTCCTTTGATGGCAGCCGCCTTCACCGTCACATGGCGGTGGACATGGCAGGCTCCGCCTCCTTCCTTTTTTTGGAAAACCGGATATTCGGCCGCCAGGGCTCGGGTGAGCATCTATTGCGGCTGGACTGCACGGATGTTTCGGCCCTGCTGGCGCAACCCGCCGTCATGGGCGGACAGGGGGCTGTCGCGACGCTGGTGCTGGTCAGCCCGCAGGCCATGGTCGTGCTGCCCGCGCTACGGCTGCGGCTGACTGCCCTCGAATGTGCGGGGGTTGCCGCATCCGCATGGAATGACATGCTGGTGGCAAGGGGGCTGGGCCCCGGCGGGCGGCCATTGGATGTTGCGGTGCGGCACATCCTGCCCGTGCAGGACCGTGGCAAGGTCGTGCTGGCGGGGCAGGCGTGTGATCTCGTGGCGGAGGATGTCCGCTCCCACATCACGATCTGATCCGGCAGGACCGCCAGAAGGGCGCGGATATGGCAGGCGCGCCCATCATCTTCCGCCGTCCTGCCGGTGCGTGGTCCGTTTTACAGCGTGCTGACCGTGCGCCACAGGTCGATTTTCCCGTCCCGCGCGTACCGGTCGATCAGGGCGAGTTCATCCGTGCTGAAGGACTGGTTCGCCAGCGCATCCAGCGAATTGTCCAGTTGGGCGACATTGCGCGCGCCGATCAGGGCGGATGTCACGCGCGGGTCGCGCAGCACCCACGCAATGGCCATCTGCGCCAGGCTCTGCCCACGTTTTGCGGCAATATCGTTCAGTGCGCGGACATGGGACAGGTTGTCCTCGCTCAACATGTCGCGGCTGAAGGAGGAACCGGCCGTCGCACGTGATCCTTCCGGTACGCCATGGAGGTACTTATTGGTCAGCAGCCCCTGCGCCAGTGGCGAAAACGCAATGCATCCCACCCCCAGTTCCGCCAGCGTATCCAGCAGGGAGACCTCGATCCAGCGGTTCAGCAGGGAATAGGACGGCTGGTGGATCAGTAGCGGCACGCCTTCCGCGCGCAGCAGTTCGGCGGCTTCGCGCGTGCGTTCGGGGCTGTAGGACGAGATGCCGACATACAGCGCCTTGCCCTGACGGACCAGCTGCACAAGCGCGCCGACCGTTTCCTCCAGCGGGACATCGGGGGTGGGGCGGTGTGAATAGAAAATATCCACATAATCCAGTTCCATCCGCTTCAGGCTCTGCTCGGCGGAGGCAAGGATATGCTTGCGCGATCCACCTTCCCCATACGGGCCGGGCCACATGTCCCATCCCGCCTTGGACGAAATGATCAGTTCATCGCGGTGTGCCGCAAGGTCGTGTTTCAGGATCTTGCCGAAATTTTCCTCGGCCGATCCGTAAGGGGGACCATAATTGTTCGCCAGGTCAAAATGTGTCACTCCCCGGTCAAATGCCCGGCGGATCACCGCGCGCCCGGTTTCGAACACGTCCTCCCCACCAAAATTGTGCCACAGCCCCAGCGATATGGGCGGCAGGCTTATCCCGGAATGGCCGCAGCGGCGGAACTGGGCATGTGCATATCGCTGTGTATCAGGAACCCATGTCACGGTCGGTCCTCCTTCTGTCAGGTGGGGATATAAAAAGGGAACTGATTGATCCCGCATGACCCGGCCCCTGTCCAGAGGGTGGGGACAGGAATTGATTGCGCGTGACCGCAGACCAGCCATGGCAACGGGCCGCGTGCAACCGCCCCGGACCGTGCGCGTTCGCCCCGTAATGGGCAGGGATCCACCACCGGGATGTTCGCCTCCAGCACGAATGTAGCGCCATGAGCGATATGACGGCACCATGCAATACCAGTGGGGAACAGGCGGTGACCGATCTGGCGCTGGACCTGCACTGGACATGGAATCACGCCACCGACCGGCTGTGGCGGCAGCTTGCGCCCGATATATGGGATCATACGCGCAACGCATGGGCCGTGCTGCTCAATACGCCACGCAGCCGCCTGCGCGCCCTGCTGGCCACGCCCGATTTTCGTGACATGCTTGACCAGCTGGTGCGCGCCCATGCCGAAAGCCGGGAAAAACCGGCATGGTTCACGCAGGCCTGCACCATGGCGCCGCCGCCCACCATTGCCTATTTCAGCATGGAATACATGCTGGACGAGGCCCTGCCCATCTATTCCGGTGGGCTGGGGAACGTGGCGGGTGACCAGCTGAAGGCCGCCAGCGACCTTGGCGTGCCGGTCGTGGCGGTGGGGCTGCTGTATGCGCAGGGATACTTCCGGCAGGGCTTTTCCGCAACGGGACAGCAGGAAGCCCTGTATCCCATCAACGATCCCGCCCAGTTGCCGATTACCCCCGTATGTGATGGCAATGGCGACCGGCTGCGCGTGCCCTTCCGTATCGCCACGGGGCAGATCTGGCTGCGCGCATGGCGTGCGCGGGTGGGCAGGACGGTCCTTTACCTGCTGGACACCAATGACCCCGACAATCCGCCCGCCATCCGCTGCATTACCACCCAGCTTTATGGTGGCGACGACACCCTGCGCCTGCGCCAGGAAATGGTGCTGGGCATAGGGGGGTGGCGCCTGCTGCGCGTGCTGGGCCTGCGGCCGGATGTCTGCCACCTTAATGAAGGCCATGCCGCCTTCGCTGCCCTTGAACGCGCCTGCGGGCTGATGGAGGATCTTGGCATCCCCTTTGTCCATGCCCTGACCATCGCCCGCGCAGGTACGGTCTTCACCACCCATACTGCCGTGCCTGCCGGATTTGACCGCTTTGCCCCCGAACTGGTCCGGCGGCATCTGGACTTTTACGCCTGTCATGACCTGCGTACGGACATTGCCGAAATTCTTGCGCTCGGACAGGGGGAAGGCGCGGCCCCTGATGCACCCTTTAACATGGCCTGGCTGGCGCTGCGCGTCAGTGGCGCGGTCAATGCCGTCAGCCGCCTGCATGAACAGGTCAGCCGCGCCCTGTTCAACCCGCAGTTTCCCCGTTGGCCGCAGGGCGAGGTACCGGTTTCCCATGTCACCAACGGGGTGCATGTGCCCACGTGGGACAGCGCCGCCGCCGATGCCCTGTGGACCAGCGCCACGGGCAAGGACCGCTGGCTTGGTACGCTGGAGGAAGTGGAGCACGGCGTCCGCGCCATTCCCGACCATGATCTGTGGCACAGCCGCATGCAGGCCCGCGCGGCACTGGTGGGGTTCATGGTGGGCCAGCACAGCGCGCGGGCCTGCTTCATGGGCGGGCGGCATGAATGCGGCATGCCACCGCCAGCATTTGGCCCGGATGTCCTGACCATCGGGTTCGCGCGGCGTTTCGCCACCTACAAGCGTCCGGACCTGCTGCTGCATGACCCCGACAGGCTGGCCCGTATCCTGACCCGCGCGGACCGGCCCGCGCAGCTGGTGATCGCGGGCAAGGCGCATCCGCGCGACATGGCGGGGCAGGCGCTGATTACCCGGTGGATGGAGTTTATCCGCCGCCCCGACGTGCAGGGACATGCGACCTTTCTGGTGGATTATGACATGTCCATTGCGCGACGGCTGGTGGAAGGGGTGGATCTGTGGATCAATACCCCCCTGCGCCCATGGGAAGCCTGTGGCACCAGCGGCATGAAGGTTCTTGTCAATGGCGGTCTGAACGTGTCCGAACCCGACGGGTGGTGGGCGGAAGCGGGCGCGCCGGATGTAGGCTGGGTCATTGGCGACGGCATGGACCATGGCGAGGGCCCGTCGCGCGACGCCCATGATGCGGACAGCCTGTACACCCTGCTGGAACATGAAATCGTCCCCCTGTTTTACCAGCGCGACGGGGAAGGGGTGCCACGGGACTGGGTTGCGATCATGCGTGAAAGCATGGCGCGGCTGACCCCGCGTTTTTCAGCCAACAGGGCGGTGCGGCACTATACGCACGGGTTTTATCTGCCTGCTGCCGCCGCCTATCGCGCGCGGCTGGCTGATGGTGGGGCAAAAGCAGCCGACATCGGGCGCTGGCGGCAGGCAATGGCGGCGGGATGGGCGGACATACGCTTTGGCACGTTGCAGGTGACGCGCGTGGCGGATCGCTGGCGTATCCATGTTGACCTTCATCTGGGGTCGATTACGCCCGATATGGTGCGGGTCCAGCTTTATGCTGATGTCCCCGCCGGCTCCCCCATCGTCGTGCCCATGACAGCGGGGGCTGGCGGACGGGACGGGTCTGTGTCCTATGACGCGGAGGTGGACGCCAGTCGGCCTGCAACGGATTACACGCCACGGGTCACGGGTTTTCATCCCGATGTGTCCATTCCGCTGGAAGCGTCCTTCATCGCATGGCAGAAATAGACATGATGGCCACCGGCGTAAAATAATAACTTCGGACCTGTATTTGGTCATGTCGCCACATAATTGCCGTTTTATTATCTTCGGGCTATTTTTGAATATTTCAAAGTAATAACGTAGCGGCCGCATGATCACATAACCGTGTAGGTGAGACCATGCCGGTAATGACCCGTTAACTGTCACAGAACCAGAAAATATGACCGGTTTTTCCCCCTGCAAGGAAACAGGCCGATGGTCCGTGCGGTTACCCCTTTCTTTTCCCCGATCCGGCTGCTGTCCGTCACGGCAGAGATGTTTCCCTTCGTCAAGACAGGGGGGCTTGGTGACGTAACGGGGTCGCTGCCCATGGCGCTTGCGCCCTATGGTGTCATGGTTACGACGCTGCTGCCCGGTTATCCCGCCGTCATGGCGGCGGCGCGCGAACGGCGGGTGGTTGCCCATATGGACAGCCTGCTGGGACATGCCGCCACGCTTTGGTCCGCCACAGTGGACGGGCTGGACCTGCTGATCCTTGACGCGCCCGCCCTGTTTGACCGTCCGGGCAACCCGTATATGTGCCCCGATGGGCAGGACTGGCCCGATAACGGCATCCGTTTCGCGGTCCTGTCGCGCATGGCCGCCGATATCGCGCAGGGCCGGATCGACCAGTACCGACCCGACATCGTGCAGGCGCATGACTGGCAGGCCGGCCTTGTGGCGGCCTACCTGTATCATGACGGCATCGCGCTGGGCACGCCGCGCCCGCCCGTTGTCCAGACCATTCACAACCTAGCCTTCCAGGGGCGCTTCCCCGCGTCCTGCCTGTCGGAATTCGGCCTGCCGCCCGGGGCGTTTTCGGTCGAAGGGTGCGAGTGCTATGGCGCGATCAGCTTTCTCAAGGCCGGGCTGTACCATGCCGACCGGATCACCACCGTTTCCCCCAGCTACGCGCAGGAAATCCAGACACCCGAAGGCGGCATGGGGCTGGACGGCCTGCTGCGCCACCGCAGCGACCGGCTGGAGGGCATCCTGAACGGCATCAGCACCGATACGTGGAATCCGGCCAGTGATCCCGCGGTCCATTTTCCCTACGTCGTGGGGGACATGATCGGGCGCGCGCCCAACAAGCGTGACCTGCAGGCGGAATTCGGCCTGTGGGCGGACCCGAATGCATTCGTGATCGGCATTGTCAGTCGCTTGACCGCGCAGAAGGGCATCGACCTGCTGGCTGATGTCATGCCACGGCTGCTCGCGGGCAATACCCAGATCATTGTGGTGGGGGAGGGGGATCGGGAAATCGAACGCGGCCTTGCCGCCCTGCATCGGCAGTATTCCGGGCGGTTTGCCTGCCATATCGGGTATAGCGAGGTACTGGGCCACCGCGTGCCCGCTGGCGTGGATGCCCTGCTTATCCCCTCGCGGTTTGAACCCTGCGGGCTGACCCAGCTTGGTGCGCTGCATTACGGGGCCGTACCGATTGCATCGCGCGTGGGTGGCCTGGCCGATACCATTGTGGATGCCAATCCTGCTGCTCTGGCGCGTGGTGGGGCGACGGGCTTCCTGTTCACGCCGGTGGATGGGGAGACGCTGGTCGCCGGCGTCGCGCGGGCCCGCACGCTGTACCGGCGCAACCGCCCGGCCTGGCGGCAGCTTCAGCTGAATGGCGCGGGATACGACGTGTCGTGGAATGACAAGGCGGCGCATTACGTCATGCTGTTTGCCGAAGCCCTGGGCATGGATATGTCGTCGCCTGCGGCATCCAACGTGATCTGCCTGCCCGGCGGGGCGGATATGGGCGTGCGCCTGCGCGAAGGCCGCAGGCGCACGATCGCCCGCAGGCCACCGCGCCTGTCCCGCCCGCTGGCTGCGCCGTACTGATGGCGCGCGCCACCCAACCGCGTCACGACATGGACATGATGATAAAGGCCCCGGCATGAGGATCAGGCACGATGCAGCCCATTATTCCCTTCCAGAAGGCGTTGATGACCTGGTGCATGGACGCAGTAGTGACCCGTTTTCCATCCTTGGCCGACATAATATGGGCAAGGTCGATGTTGTCCGCGTCCTGTACCATGACGCGGCACGCGTAAGGCTGGTGGTGGAGCGCCCGCGCTCGGGTGCTACGGAACGGCCCATGCGGCGCATGGGCGATACCGGGCTGCATATCGGCACGATCCCTGCCGGTGCGCGTTATCACCTGAAGATCGTATGGGCCGACGCGGTGGAGGAAACGGCTGACCCTTACGCCTTCGGCCTGCTGTTGGATGAAGCGGACCTGCGGCTGTTTTCCGAAGGGCGGCACCCGCATCTCGACCGTGTCATGGGTGCGCAGCCCATGGTGGTGGACGGGACGCCGGGCGTGCGCTTTGCCGTATGGGCGCCCAATGCGCGGCGGGTATCGGTCATTGGTGACTTCAATTTCTGGGATGGCAGGCGCCATCTCATGCGTCTGCGCCATGGGGCGGGGGTATGGGAACTGTTCATTCCCGGACTTGGCTCCGGGGAGCGGTACAAATTCGAGATCATGACGCGTGAGGGGCATATCCTGCCGCAGAAGGCAGATCCCTTCGCCCGTTTTGCCGAACGCCCCCCGGCAACCGCGTCCGTCATCGCATCGGCGGCGGCATTTGCGTGGCAGGACCATGAATGGATGGAAAAGCGCGCGGCACGGCAGGGGGAAGATGCGCCGGTGTCCATATATGAACTGCATGTCCCCTCATGGCGCAGGCCGCAGGGCGACCCCGACCGTATCGTGACATGGCGGGAACTGGCGGCGGAACTGATCCCGTACGTGCTGGCGACGGGGTTTACGCATGTGGAACTCATGCCTGTTACGGAATATCCCTTTGGCGGGTCATGGGGGTACCAGCCGCTGGGCCTGTTCGCGCCATCCGCGCGACACGGGACACCGGCGGATTTCGCGGCTTTTGTCGATGAATGCCACCGTGCGGGCATTGGCGTGATACTGGACTGGGTGCCGGCCCATTTTCCCAATGATGCCCACGGTCTGGTCAGTTTTGACGGCTGTGCGCTGTATGAACACCAGGACCCGCGTGAAGGCGTGCACCGGGACTGGAACACCCATATCTATAACCTTGGCCGGCACGAAGTGCGTGGCTTCCTGATCGCCAGTGCGCTGATGTGGCTGGAACGCTTCCATATCGACGGCCTGCGGGTCGATGCGGTGGCGTCCATGCTGTACCGGGACTACAGCCGCAGGGACGGGGAATGGATACCCAACATACATGGCGGCCGTGAAAACCTGGAGGCCGTGGCCTTCCTGCAGCAGCTGAACCAGACGGTGCGCGACACCATTCCCGACGCCATTACGGTGGCGGAGGAATCAACCGCCTGGCCCGGCGTCACGCGGCCGGTGGAACAGGGGGGGCTGGGCTTTTCCTATAAATGGAACATGGGCTGGATGCATGACAGCCTGCGGTTTTTTGCCCGTGATCCGCTATGGCGGAGCTATCACCTGTCTGAAATCCTGTTTGGGCTGCACTATGCCTTCAGCGAACGGTTCATCCTGTGCCTGTCGCATGACGAGGTCACGCACGGCAAGGGATCACTGCTGGCGCGCATGCCCGGTGACAACTGGCAGCGTCACGCCAGCATGCGTCTGTTCCTTGCCTTCATGTGGGCGCATCCGGGCAAGAAGCTTATTTTCATGGGCATTGAATTCGCGCAGGAAAGCGAGTGGTCGCATGACGGTCAGCCGGAATGGCATATCCTGTCCGACCCGTTCAAGTCCGGCATGCGACAGCTGGTGACCGACCTGAACCACACGTACCGCGCGTTACCCGCGCTTCATGCGCGCGACTGCGACCCGGCGGGTTTTGCATGGGTCATTGGCGATGATACGGTCAATACGGTCATTGCGTGGCTGCGCTTCGCCCCCGGCCATGTGCCGGTCCTTGTCGTGCTCAACATGACACCGGTTGTCCGCCACGACTACCGCGTTGGGGTGCCGGTCGGCGGGCAGTGGCGCGAGTGTCTCAATTCCGACGCCACCGATTACGGTGGCAGCGGGGTGGGGAACGGGGGATACGTCATGGCGACGGATCATGCAGCCCATGGGCACCCGTGTTCGTGCGCGCTGACGCTGCCGCCACTGGCCGCGCTGTACCTGCATCCGGCAGGGGTGGTGGCATGATGCGTTTTCCGTCATCGCTCCTGCCCGGAACACCCACGCGGCTTGGGGCCCACTGGGATGGCATGGGCGTCAATTTCGCGGTGTTTTCCGCCAATGCGCAGCAGATCGACCTGTGCCTGTTCGACCCGCGCGACCGGCGCGAGATCGCACGTTTCCACCTGCCTGAATACACGGACGAAGTCTGGCACGGCTACCTGCCGGATGCGGAGCCGGGGCTGCTGTACGGCTTTCGCGCCTTCGGGCCGTATGACCCGGTCAATGGCCATCGTTTCAATCCGCACAAGCTGCTGATCGATCCCTATGCCCGCCGGCTGACCGGCCCGATTTCATGGTCGGACATGCAGTTTGGCTACCGCCTGCATTCGCCGCGTGCCGACCTGTCGTTCGACCGGCGCGACAGCGCGCCCTACATGCCGCGCTGCGTGGTGGTGAATGACGCGTACGAATGGGAGGACGATGTCCTGCCGCGCGTGCCGTGGGACCGCACCGTCATCATGGAAGCCCACGTGAAGGGGCTGACCATGCGCCGTGAAATGGAGCGCAACCCCCAGCCCGGCACGTTCCAGGCGCTGGGGGCGCCTGAAATGATCGCCCACCTGCACCGGCTGGGCGTCACCACGCTGGAACTGCTGCCCATCCAGTGCTTTGCCCCTGAACGCTATCTGCTTGAACGCGGGCTGACCAATTACTGGGGGTACAACACGCTGGCGTTTTTCGTGCCGTATGCAGGGTATCTGGCCAACGGTTCACCGCACGAACTGCGTGCGGCCATCCGGCGGTTGCACAAGGCGGGGATCGAGGTGGTGATGGACGTGGTCTACAACCATACCTGCGAAGGCAGCGAACTTGGCCCCACCCTGTGTTACCGGGGGCTGGACAACGCCATCTATTACCGTCTTGTGCCGGGGAACGAGCGGCACCTGATCAACGATACCGGGTGTGGCAATACGCTCAACCTGTCGCACCCGCGCGTGTTGCAGATGGTGCTGGATTCCCTGCGGTACTGGGCGAGTGAATTCCATGTTGATGGATTTCGCTTCGACCTGGCCCCCGTTCTGGGGCGCGAGCCGTATGGCTTCGACCCGGGATCGGGTTTTTTCGATGCGATCATACAGGATCCGGTCCTGTCCGAACGCAAGCTGATTGCCGAACCATGGGACCCGGGGCCCGGCGGCTACCAGTTTGGCAATTTCCCGCCCGGCTTTGCCGAATGGAACGACCGTTTCCGCGATACCACGCGCCGGTTCTGGCGTGGGGACGCAATGCAGCAGGGCGAAATGGCGGCCCGTATTGCCGGCTCGGGCGACCTGCTGGACAAGCGCGGGCGCAGGCCGTGGAGTTCGGTCAATATCCTGACCACGCATGACGGGTTCACGCTGGAGGATGTGGTCAGCTACGCCGGGCGGCATAATGACGCCAACAAGGAAAACGGGCAGGACGGACACGCCGAAAACTACAGCGCCAACTGGGGCGTGGAAGGGCCCAGCGACGATCCCGCCATCGTCAACCTGCGTGGCCGGGTGCAGCGCGCGATGATGGCCACCCTCATGCTGTCGCACGGCACGCCGATGCTTCTGGCGGGCGATGAATTCGGCCAGACCCAGGACGGCAACAACAACGCCTACTGTCAGGACAATCCCATAAGCTGGCTGGACTGGGATCGCGCCGCATCGCCCGAGGGGCAGGTCATGATCGGGTTCGTGGCGCGGCTTTCGGCGCTGCGCCGGGCGCATCCTTCATTGCGGGCCGCGCGTTACATGCATGGACGGCACCACCCGCTGCCCGGGCTGGCCGATATTGGCTGGTTCCGCCGTGACGGCTCGCCCATGGGGCAGGAACAGTGGGGCGAGGAAGCCTTTCACCTGCTGGGTGTTCGGCGCGCCAGCACGGACACGCATGACGGGGTGGACGTAACCTACATGCTGCTCAATCCCGGTGGCGATGACATCAGGGCCATGCTGCCTGGGCCGGAGGGTCGATGGACGATGCTGCTGGACACCACCAGCCCCGAAAAGCCTGAAACGGTGCTGGACGAAGGCACGAAGGATGTTGTCGTGCCCGCGCATGGCCTGCTGCTGCTGTCGCTTGCCCCCGATGCCGAACCTGATGCATCGCTTGGTGGGGACGCACCATGAACCGGTATTTCCAGCATCCGCGCCATGCCGGGGCGACGGTGGTGGATGGTGGGCACACGCGCTTCCGCCTGTGGGCGCCGTCATGCGATACCGTCATGCTTGAGGTGGAAGGGCACGCACCTGCCCCCATGGCGCGGCGCAAGGGGGGATGGTACGAATGTGTCTTTCCCTGCGGTCCCGGCGCGCGGTATCGCTACCGCGTCGCCCCTGACCTTGCGGTGCCCGACCCGGCGTCGTGTTACCAGCCCGATGACGTGCATGGGGCAAGCATGGTGATCGATTCAGGGGCATATGACTGGCAGTATCCCCGCTGGGCCGGGCGGCCGTGGCATGATGTCGTGATATACGAACTCCATGTCGGGGCGATGGGTGGGTACGCAGGGGTCGCGCGCGACCTGCCGCGCATTGCGGCCCTTGGGGTTACCGCCATCGAACTCATGCCCCTGTCGGAGATACCGGGCGGGCGGAACTGGGGATATGATGGCGTGCTGCCGTATGCCCCCGAATCCTCTTATGGCCATCCTGATGATCTCAAGGCGCTGGTCGATGCGGCGCACGGGCTTGGGCTTATGGTGTTCCTGGATGTGGTGTACAACCATTTCGGGCCTGACGGGAATTACCTGGCCGCCTATGCCGCCCCGTTCTTTCGTGCCGACCAGCCCACGCCCTGGGGGGCGGCCATTGATTTCCGGCAGGCGGCAGTACGGACGTTTTTTGAAGATAATGCGCTGTACTGGCTGATGGAGTTCCGTTTTGACGGGCTGCGGCTGGATGCGGTGCAGGCCATTACCGAACGTGACTGGCTGCGTGAACTGCCCGCGCGCGTCCGGGCGCGGACCGAACCGGGACGGCACGTACACTTGATCGTGGAAAACGAGAACAATGACGCGGGCCTGCTGCGCGCGGGGTATCGTGCCCAGTGGAACGATGACGCCCATAACGCCCTGCATGTCCTGCTGACGGGGGAGGATGAAGGGTATTACGGCAATTTTTCCCACGCGCCCGCGACCGCCCTTGCACGCGTGCTGGCGGAAGGGTTTGCCTTTCAGGGCGAGACATCGCCCGTTACACACCTGCCACGCGGCAGCGCCAGCGCGGATCTGCCGCCCGACCGGTTCATTATCTTCCTGCAGAACCATGACCAGATCGGCAACCGGGCGATGGGTGAACGGCTGGGTGTGCTGGCCCCGCAGCAGGCGTTGCGTGCGGCCTACGGGCTTGTGCTGCTGTGCCCGCAGATCCCCCTGCTGTTCATGGGGGAGGACTGGGGATCACGTCGTCCCTTCCTGTTCTTCACCAGCCATACGACCGAACTGGGCCGTATCGTGCGGGACGGGCGGCGTCGGGAATTTGCCGGGTTTTCGCATTTCGCTTCCCTCGAAACACGCGACACCATCCCCGATCCCAACGCGCCGGAAACCTTCACGGCGTCCCGTCCGTGCGAGGCGGAACGCACCGCACCCGACCATGTGGCGTGGACCGCCTTCATCCATGACCTTCTGGTCATCCGCCATCGCTGGATCATGCCCCGCCTGTCCGGCGCGCACGCCATGGGTGCGCAGGTGATCGGGCCGAAGGCGGTGGTGGCACGGTGGCGCATGGGCGATGGGGCGGTTCTGGGCATTGCGCTCAACCTGGATGAGGCCCCCGTGCCCATGGCCGATGCGCCGGAAGGACGGTGCCTGTACGCGCTGCCGCAGGCTGCCGGTATGACTGCAGGCAGCCTGCCACCCCATTGCGTCATGGTCCGCCTGACCGAGGTGCATGATGAATAACCGCGACCTTGTCGATCGTGCCCGCCATGTCGGGCTGAGCATGCGCTGGCGCGATGCGGCGGGGCAGATCCACCGTGTCTCCAACGAAAGCGTGCGCCGCCTGCTGGCCGTGCTGGAGGGGCATGGCGCCCCCGTTGCCGCCGGGCTGCCGCCCATGATCGTGACGGTAATGGGACAGCTGACCCCGCTGAGCCTGCCTGACGGCACGCAGGCTACCGATTTTCGGCTGGAGACGGAAACGGGGGAGGTGGTGGAAGGCCCGTTGCGTCGCATACGTGGTCGGCCGGCCCTGCCGCCGTTCCGGTCATGCGGGTATCACCACCTGTCGATCGGGCCGCATGCCACTACCCTGGCGGTGGCGCCGCCTGCCTGTCCCACCATTGACGCGCGGATGGATGGGGCAGGGGGCATGCGGCCATGGGGCGTGGGGGCACAGGTCTATGGCCTGCGTACGCCCGGTGACGGGGGGATCGGCCATCTGGGTGCGGTGGCGACCCTGTCGCGTCTTGCCGCGGCGCGGGGGGCGGACGCGCTGGCCATAAGCCCGGTCCATGCCATGTTTGCCGCGCGGCCGGACCAGTACAGTCCCTATTCACCGTCCTCGCGGCTGTTCCTCAATGTCCTGCTGGCCGATCCGCTGGCGGTGTTCGATACGGCAACCGTGCAGGCGGCGGCCCTGCGCAATGGTCGGGCCTATGTCGATACGGTCAGGATGCTGGAAGATGCGCCCCTGATCGACTGGCCGCAGGCGGCGGCCCGGCGTTATGAACTGTTGCGGCGACTGTATGAAGAACGGATCGTGCCGCACCCCCCTGCCGAACTGGCGGAATTCCGCAAGATGCGTGGCGTGGCGCTGGAACAGCACGCGGTGTTCGAAACCCTGCATGCCTATTTTTCCACCCGTGGCGGGCGTGGTGGCGACTGGCGGCAGTGGCCGGTTGCGATGCGCCGCCCCGACAGCCCGGAAGTCGCGCGGTTCGCCTATGAATTCGCCAGTGACGTGAACTTTCATGTGTTCGTGCAGTGGCTGGCCGCCAGAAGCATGGAACAGGCATGTGGCGCGGCGCGTGCCGTGGGCATGCGGATCGGGCTGGTGGCCGACATGGCGGTGGGCGTTGACCCGACGGGCAGCGAATGCTGGTCGCGGCAGCAGGAATTCCTTGTCGGTGCGTCCATCGGCGCGCCGCCCGATGCCCTCAGTCCCGTGGGGCAGGACTGGGGGCTGACCACCTTTTCCCCTGCGGGCCTGCGGGCGGGTGGCTACCGTGCCTTTATCGAAACGGTGCGCGCAGGGCTGGCGCATGCCGGGGGAATACGCATCGACCATGTCATGGCGCTGGAGCGGTTATGGGTCATACCGCAGGGCGGGACATCGGCCGAGGGGGCGTACCTGTCCTTTCCCGTGCGTGACCTCATGCGGCTTGTGGCGCTGGAAGCCGCGCGCGCCAACGCCATCGTGATTGGCGAGGATCTGGGCACGGTCACGTCCGCCTTCCGGACAATGGCGCACAAACACGGGATCATGGGCATGAACGTGCTGTTTTTCGAACGCACGCCACAGGGCGCGTTCAGGCCACCGGTAACGTGGTCGGCCAACGCCACCGCCATGACCACGACGCATGACCTGCCCACCGTGGCGGGATGGTGGCAGGGAACCGACATCGACTGGCGCGTGAAGCTGGGGCAGATGGCGCCGGGGGTGGATGGTGTCACCCTGAAGGACGAGCGTGAAAACGACCGCACCGCACTGTGGGCGGCCATGACGACCTCATCGGCCGGTCCTGCCGCCCGTAGGAAACCGGGTGCTGAAAAACCGCCCGCCACCGCCGCGGGGGCGGCGCGGGTGGTGGATGAAGCCATTGGCTTCGTCGCCCGTGCGGTATGCCCGCTGGCGGTCATTCCACTGGAGGACCTGCTGGGCCTGCATGAACAGCCCAACCTGCCCGGTACCACCAGCGGCCACCCCAACTGGTGCAGGCGGTATCCGGGCATGACCGCCACCGTGCTGTCCGGTGTGGATGCGCGCCGGCGTTTGGGGCGCCTGCGGGCGGGCAGGTCGTCATGAACAGCCGCCATGGCGCGCCATCGGTGCGGGCGACGTATCGTCTGCAGTTCCGTGGCGGGATGACGCTGGACGGTGCGACAGCGCTTGTGCCGCAGCTTGCGCGACTGGGTGTAAGCCATCTCTATGCCTCGCCGCTGCTGGCCGCGTGTCCCGGTTCCACGCATGGCTATGACACGATCCGTTATGACCGGATCGATCCCGTGCTGGGGGATGAAGCGGCGCTGGCGCGCCTGGCCGCGCGGCTGCATGCCCATGGCATGGGGCTGATCATGGATATCGTGCCCAACCACATGGCGGCGGACGGGCATAATCCGTGGTGGAGGGATGTGCTGACATGGGGACAGGCATCGGTCCACGCCAACTGGTTTGACATTGACTGGGATGTGCCGGACCCCGATCTGCATGGGCGTGTCATGCTGCCCGTTCTTGATCGCCCGTTTGATGACGTGCTGGCGGCGGGGCTGCTGGTGCTGCGCCATGATGGGGAAAGCGGGCTGTTTTTCATCCATCACCATGACCAGCGCTTTCCGCTGTGCCCCATGGGGTATGCCGGTCTGCTGGCCGCGGTGGATGCACCGGGACACCTGCTGGCGGCCTTTACCACCGTGGCAATGCGCGCACGCCCGGGGCAGGAGACGGATGCGGCGGTGGACATGCTGCGGCAATGGGCAGCGACCGGCGCGGGCAGGGTGGCCATGGCCCGGATCGCGATGATCCATGACGGCACCAACCTGTCGGGTCGGGCGCGGCTGACGGATGTGCTGGCGGAGCAGGCATGGCATCTGGCGTGGTGGCGCGAGGGGGTGTTGCGCCTGAACTGGCGGCGGTTTTTTGATATTACCGGCCTTGTCAGCCTGTGTGTCGAACGTGAAGAGGTGTTCGACGCGGTGCATGCCTATGTCCTGTCCCTGTACCGACGCGGACTGGTTGACGGGTTGCGCGTGGACCATATCGATGGATTGAGCGCGCCCGCAGTCTATTGCCAGCGCCTGCGCGCCCGGCTGGATGCCCTGACGCCCGACCGCCCGGAGGACGCATTGCCGGGCGGGGCGGTGTATGTCGAAAAGATCCTGGCCGAAGGGGAAACGCTTCCCGCCGCATGGCCGGTTGACGGCACCACGGGCTATGACTTCATGGACCAGGTATCGGCTGCGTTGCACGATTCTGACGGGGCTGGCGTGCTGGACCGGCTATGGGCCGGGTGCGGGCCGGACGCCGGTATGCCGGCCCCGATTGCTCGGGCGGCGCGCGCCTATCTGCTGGATCAGGTCTTTTGCGCGGAATTCGGCCATCTGGCAGTCCTGCTGCGCCAGTGCCTGCCTGATGAAGGCGGGTCATGGGCGGCGCAGGACATACGGCCCGCGCTGGAAAACCTGCTGCTGTGGTTTGGTCCGTACCGCACCTATTTCGGGGATGAGGCGATTCAGGACCATGGGGGGGACGCCATGGCGCTGGACAGGGCGAAACTGGCGGCCCGCCGGATTGCCACGGGCGAACAGGCCATGGTGGTGGGGGACATCGCGCGCCTGCTGTCCGCCTGTCCCGAATGGGCGCCGCCCCCTTTGGTGCGTCGGGCGCAGCAGGCGTTTGAACACCTGACCGCGCCACTGGCCGCCAAATCGCTGGAGGATACGACCTTCTACCGTTATGGCCGCCTGCTGTCGCGTAACGAAGTGGGGTCGGACCCGGCCGTAATGGGTCTGCCGGTTGCGACCTTCCATGCCTGTTGCGTGTTGCGGCAGGCACATTTTCCCCATGCGCTGCTGGCGACCGCAACCCATGACCACAAGCGGGGGGAGGATGCCCGTGCCCGCCTTGCGGTCCTGAGCACGATGCCCGCCGAATGGGAACGGCAGGTGCATGACTGGTTTGCCCATAATCACGCGGCGGGTCGCGGCGGGCCGGACCGTATTGACGAGCTGATGCTGTACCAGACGCTGGTGGGGGCGTGGCCGCTGGAGCCGTTTGCAAATGATGCGGAGCGGCTGCATTTCCGCAGGCGCATCCAGCAGTGGCAGACCAAGGCCCTGCGTGAAGCCAAGCGCCATACCGGGTGGATCAGCCCCGATACAGCATATGAGGACGCCTGCGCCGGATTTGTGGACCGCCTGCTTGATCCTGTTGTCTCAGCCCCTTTCCTGCGGCAGATGGCCGGATTTGTAGACCGTATCGCCCCGGCGGGCGCGGTGAACGGCCTTGCGCAGACCCTGCTGCGGCTGACCACGCCGGGGGTGCCGGACCTGTATCAGGGCTGTGAATTGTGGGATTTCAGCCTTGTTGATCCCGATAACCGGGTACCGGTCAATTTCGATTACCGCGCGATGCTGCTGGAACAGTCCACCAGTTTTGCCGCTGCCGCCGCGACATGGCGCACGGGGCGGGTCAAGCAGGACATGATCCGGCGCATCCTTGCATTCCGGCAGAATTATCCGGTCCTGTTTACGGATGGAACCTATGAACCCGTGGACATCGGGGGGGATGACCGGTCCCACGGCATTGCCTTCATGCGGCGGCATGGGGGGATCAGCCTGCTGGTTGTGGCCCCGCGTCTGCCATCAGGACTGGCGATCCATGCCGGGACGCTGGCCGTGGGGCGGGATGTGGATCTTTCGCTTGTCCTGCCGGACATGACCGGGCAATGGCACAGCCTGCTGGGTGATGTGCCCCGGCGGGTGACGCATCCCTTCACACGCGGGCAGGTGCCCCTGACCTGCCTTGTCCACCATGAAGGGGCATAGTGACCGGGAAACCGCCCGGACTGGTTTTCGTTCCGGCTGGTCCGTTCATTGCGGATCACATCGTGCGGAGAAAAATGCCATCGGCCCGAACTTATGTTAACATCTGGCGTTGGGTGCATGTGGCGGGCTGCCACCGCACCCTTCACAAACCTCGTGACAGTTCCAGTACCCACCATGCAGATGCAGGGAGATGGACATGACGACGTCAGATCACACCGTGAACAATCAGGAACTTGAACTGCGGGCCATAAACCTGTGGAACAAACAGCATCCCGACCGGCCGTGGCGGCGGTTAAGCAACCTTCATCGTTATCGCAGGACAACGCATGCGCTGCAGGGGATTCCGGCCTTTCCTGAAGAACAGGCGCAGTTCCGGTTTCTTGCTTCGCATGGCATGGGTCTTTCGCAAGGTGAAAGCCGCGGGTGACACGGGGACGGCGGGGGTCCTGTTGCCCCGGTTTTACATGTGAATGAATGGGGCGGGTACGGTCACGTGTCCGCCCCATCATGCATGTTCAGTGCAGGGCGGAAGGGCTGCGCAGGGTCTGGTGATTGGAAGACATGCCCGGACTGTCGGGCGTATTCCCGGCTGGCTGCCGTGTCAGCGGATGGCCCGACTGCCGCGGTGCAGGTGCGGCCTGTTCCGGCAGGGGTTCCGTCTTGCGTGAATACGGCTGGGTGCGTTCTATGGTGGAAGGCGAATTGGACCCCGGCTGGCTTACGCTTTCATCATGTGGATGATGCTGCGCCATGGCGGCGGGGGATATGACCAGCAGCACGCACAGCACGACAGGTGCATGAAAGTATCGCATCACGTCGTATCCTCTGAAGATGGCTGGATGGGATGCAGGGGGCAACGGCCGGCCCGCCCGGCGGTTTGGTTGCGGCGTTTCATGCACCCCCTGTCCATATCGCGCGGCGCTACGAACAGTTTCGGCCCGATGGATATCTTTATTGTAATATGAAAGGAATTACTGTCGCGCATGAAGTGGGCGGTGCATCATTCCATTTTAAATTTATAATTATTTTTATAAAGATACAATTTGAAACTTTTGTGAAAACCGACACGTTCATGCCCGGCGTCATTCGTGGTGAATGCGGGATACGCAACAGTTCCAGGTAAAGCCGAAATGATGCATCAGATCCGGAGGGAAAACGCTTTCACCACATTGGTGCGGTTACGACGCATGTAATGATGGGAGAACGAACATGCCAAACAGACTATCCCAAAAAAAGGACTTCTTTGATTCGGAGTTCTGTCAGCATAAGAATTTCTGGCAAAAGCGGAAGGTTTCTGTACTGTCTGACATGGTATTTGATCTTCATAACAGGAAATTCGCCAGACAGGTCAGTCATGTTGCGACAAGGCACCCGGTCCGGAAAATACTTGTCACCTCGGTTCAAGTTCCCCGGCGGGACAGAAAGCTGCGCACGGTGTTCAACCGGTTTCGGAAAACACGGCACAGTGTTGATTTCGCTACCGCCCGCATGATGCAGGGGAAAGGAAAGTTCAGTAATATCAATACGGCCCTGTCACAGGTCAACCTGCCGGATTATGACTGGGTTATCGTGACGGATGATGATGTGGACCTGCCACCGCGATTTCTGGACATGTTCATTCCGTTATGTGAAATCATGAAGCTGAAAATATCGCAGCCCGCGCACCGTTACCACTCCTATACATCCTTTACGTTCAATTACAGGAAATGGAACAGTATCGCGCGTGTAACGCGATATGTGGAAGATGGCCCGGTCACGGCGTTCCATCGTGATGCCATGGCCTATCTGTTTCCGTTTCCCGAACTGCGCTGGGCATGGGCGACCGATATCCTGTTCTGTCATGAAGCGCACAAGCGCAATCATAACGTCGGTATTGTCGATTATACGGCCATTGAACACCTCAAGCCCGCAGGCAATGATTATTCCGTGCGGGAGGCCATGACCGAAGCCCGCGCGTTCCTGGCGCGCAAATCACTGCAGCCTGACCGGCAGGAGCTGTTCCGTATTACGGAAATACTGCGCCGGATTGACCATAACTTCCTGAATTGCGATATCATGGTATAAAATGGTTGTATGTGCATCCTGTGACAGGAAATGGTCGGCTGTGCATCAATACTGGCCGTCTTCCTGATTTCCCTTTATGGCGGTTCGCATAAGGGCACCCATGCAGCGACGGTGCCCGCCATGTTACGAAGGACCGACCATGCCCCCATCGCACGATGATATCCTGTCCCCTGCGGAACAGGCGCAGCTGGGCGTGCAGATCTGGCAGAATGCCTTCTGTGCCGCACTGCTTGACCTGGATGACGCGCAGCGCGGGAGGCTGCTGGCCCGGCTGGACCGCCTGCGCCAGACGATAGCCCACGGCAAGAATACACCCAGCCGCGTCAATACCCGTGCGGCGCAGGACCATGCCCTGCATGTGGTGGGGCAGGCAATGGATCAGGCGGCGGACCGTACGCCACCCCTGCGTGTGCCGCTGTGGTGCCGGGACATACCCGATTGTGACTGATCGTGCATAAGCATCTTTTCCATGTCACTGATTGTCTATTATGGAGGGCGACCCCATTTTAGCATTGTAATCATGATGGAAAAGAGGACTGGGCGTGATTGATCGTGTTCTGCAGGGGATGATGCTCCATCACATGGCGGCCAATGGCGGTTCGGCCGATCTGGCGCCGGAAGACGACGCGGATGCGGAGCGCTACGCCAGAAACCTGCTTGATCTGGAGCTGCAGGGGCTGACCAAGGGCGGTGTCACCATTACCGACAGGGGGTTGCGCATTACCGGCGACAGCACCCTGACCAATGCGGGCCTGGCCTATCTGGACCGGCCGAATGACGTGCATATGGTGCTGGATGGCCCTGCGACCGTAAAGACCCTGCACCAGCGCATCGCGGGGGATCCCACGCTGTCGGATACGGAACGGCACGACCTGGCGCAGTCGCTGGACGACATGCACCCGCTGGCGCTGAAGGCCTTTGGACAGGAACTGATGGAACGCGCGGTGGCGCGGGGCGCGGATACGATACCGCTACTGAAAAAACATACGGCCCTTAAAGGAAGCCGGTGACAGGCTGCTGCCCCTGCATGCCGGGGCAGGGGACTGAATTCGCATGCCCGTACGGTGATATTCATTCTGAAACCAAATATAAGAAAAAATGCATATAAATTTAATACATAAGTCTTATTTCAATAAAAACTTAACATAGTAAATAAAACTCCCCTGCCGCATGTAAGTTGCAAAAAGGTAGATTATTTATTGCATATCAGGTCGGCTCCCCCGTATCTGCGCTTTTACTGTCATCTCTGCGATAACGCACGATATCTGTCTGAAATGGCCAGTGATGTCGCCATGTTTACATGGCTGCCCGTGCCGGTCAGGCAGCCGGGATGGAAGGGGAAAGATGCGGCACTTTACCAGGACCTGTCAGCGTAGAGGCAAGGGACCTTCGTTGCTGGCGCTGTGGCAGGTTGCCGTTGCGGGACTGTTTGCCCTGTGCATGGTGGTCGCGCCAGCGCATGGCCATGCCGCCGATGCCGATGCGGCGCAGGGCATGACCCGTGATCAGGCCCGGCAGGTGCTGGCCGTCATGAATGATCCGGAAAAACGCGCTGAATTCGCCAGTACGCTATCGGCCATCGCGTCCCAGCTTCCGTCTGCCCCGGTTGCGCCTGCAGCCGCCCCCGCGCCCAAGGCTTCTGCAGATGCTTTGGCGGTTGAACCCGATACGCTGGGCAGCGACCTGGTGCAGGACATGGCAACCCTGCGTGGTCGGCTGATCGTACAGGCCCAGCATTTCGTGGCCCTGTTTGGTGATCTGGTATTCGTGGTGCACTGGACCCATACCATTTTTGCCGATCCGCAATCGCGGGTCATCCTGTTTGACGCTGTCGGGCGGGCGACCCTTATCCTGCTGCTGGCGCTGGCGGCGGAACATGGCTTTTCCCTGCTGTTGCGCAAGCCATTGCTCAAGGTGACCGAACGGGCGGTTGCGACCGAACGCCGCCTGAACCTGCCCGATACCCGGACCGAGCCGCCTGCGCCAGTAGCCCCGGCGGCCGCTGCCGCGCCGCAGGACAACGAGGCACAGACCCGGCAGGTCGACATGCAGGCGCAGCACGCGACGCTTCGCCTGCTGGCGCGTGTGCCCTATTCGCTCATGCATCTGCTGATCAAGCTGTTGCCGGTGGGGCTGTTCTTTGCGCTGGGCACCAGTTTTGCCTACCTGCTGACCACAACGCATCAGGCGATGCTGGTCACGCTTACGCTGACCAACGCCTATGTGGTCGCGCGCGTGGTCTATCTGTTGATGGAAACGCTGTTCGTGCCCCATTCGCCCGCCATCCGCCTGTGCAGCGCCAGCGACCAGACGGCCTTCATGGTCACGCACTGGCTCAATTTTCTGGTCGCCGCGCCATCGGTGGTGGTGTGCCTGTCCACGCTGGGCGGAGTGTTTGACATGCCCGCGCGCGGGACGGAGGCAATCATCCGCTCCGTCGTGCTGATCGAACATGTACTGGTCGCCATTTTTACCTGGCGTGTCCGCAGGCATGTCGCACTGGCGCTACAGCCACCGGCGCGGTTGCTTGCGCAGCCTTTCTGGATGTTCCTTGGGCGCCTGGTCTATCTGTGGTGGGTGCCGGCCATGTTCTTCAACTTTGCCCTGTGGCTGATCTGGGCCACGCATATCCAGGGCGGATATGCGTGGATCATCCGCACGGTCATCCTGACCACAACCGTCGTGATCGTGTCACGTCTGCTGTCGGTCGTGATCTATAACCTGCAGAACCGGCTGTTCCATGTCTCCCCCGCGATGGAGGCGCGTTATCCCGGCCTGCAGGCGCGGGTGAACTATTATTATCCCACGTCACGCAAAATCCTGTCATTCCTGATGTTTTTTGCATCCGCCACGCTCTTCCTGCAGGCGCTGGGGCTGCCCGCCATCCATTTCCTGTTTCATGGCAGGCTGGGGCCGAAGATCATTGGCGCGATGCTGTCCGTCCTCGTCGCCTATACGGTTGCGATCATCACGTGGGAGGCCGCCAATGCGGCCCTGCAGGGACAGATTACCCGGTTTGAACAGTCATCACAGACGGGGCGCGCCAGCCGGCTGCGCACGGTCCTGCCGATTATCAAGACCGTTCTGCTGGCGTTGATCATCATCATCGTGGCCGTTACCACGCTGTCACAGATCGGGATCAATGTGGCGCCACTGCTGACGGGTGCGGGGATCATGGGTGCTGCCATCGCCTTTGGCGCGCAGAGCCTGGTGAAAGACTTCATCACAGGCTTCTTCATGCTGGTGGAAAATGCCATTCAGGTGGGCGACTGGGTTACGGCGGGTGGCGTGTCCGGCACGGTCGAACACCTGTCGATCCGTACCCTGCGGCTACGTTCGGTCAATGGTGACCTGCATATCATCCCGTTTTCGGAAGTGTCGTCCATAGCCAATACATCGCGTGACTACAATCTGGTGGTGGTTGATTTCATGATCGACCTCAGTCAGGACACGAAACAGCTTTGCGCCATATTACATGAAGAACTGGAACTGATGCGCAAGACCCCGCGCTACGGGCACCTCATCATGTCCGGGTTCTCCTTTCTGGGCATCGAGCAGGCGGATGGAAATGGCGCCCGCTTCCTTGGTTCGGTGCGGACCATGCCGGGCGCCAAATGGACGGTCTATCGGGAATATTACAGCCGTCTGGCCGTGCGTATGAATAATGAGGGCATTAAATTCCCGGTGCCCAGTTTCCTGAACCTGCTGGGCAATGGCCCGGGGCCGGATGGTCTGAAGGTATCAGCCGCCGTATCGCCCGCGCCCGGACCGCACGCGCCGCAGGCGTGAGTATTACGGGGGCGGGGTTACGGGCCCGCGGCCAGCCCCGTTGCCGATGACAGGGCCGTGCCGGCATTGACGAACAGGCCCTTCAGCGGAATGTTGCTAATGGATCTGAAATAAAGCGGGGGCCATCCGGGTATGCCGTCCGAGGCAACCAGCCGGTAGATGTGGAGCGTTGCTGGCGCAGGGGTCGGCACCGCCCCGGCAGGGGAACGTACGGCCTCAATCAGCAATAACGTCGGCGTATTGTCAATCCGGGCGGTCGCGAACGACAGCGCGGCAAGGGCGTCGTCACTTGTGTGCGGTGTATCTGTCAGATGGTCGCGCAGGCTGCTGTCCCTGCTTTCGGGCAGCGGATCGGCCCCGATAACGCTCTGTCGTCCGTCCGGTGTCACGGCCGTGACAAGAAAGACGTGGTAGCCCCATGCGTTGCCATTATCGCGCCATGCCCGAAATATGGATATTTTTGTTCCCGCCGGAATGTCCGGCTGGTCCTTTGGCAGTGCCCCCGGCGGAAGGGCCATTACATTTGTACCGTCATGGAGCGTGATGGGCGCAAGGTCGGCAGGTAGCCCGGAAACGGGGGCGGCAACAGCGGCAGAAGCCGTGCCTGCAATGGCCAGTATGACGGTCATTATTGTATGAACTGACAGCTTTATCATGGATTGAATCCTGATGCCCGTATCTGTTCAGCCATACAGATCCAGCAGGGCGGGAACAACCAGAATGACCATAATGCTGACAGTAAAATGTTTCCGTCTTTGTTATCCCGGCTGTGAGGAGGTGTAATCGTCAGGTCATTAGGAATTCCAACAGTTTGCCTGCGGTACATGCTGTCTGTGGGGATATATCCGGTCGGCTGCGAATACCATGACACAGATGGACATGCCGTATCCACAGGATCAGGGCGATGGAAAAACCGTATCGAACAGCAGTTTGGAGTTCAGGACCACGATAATGGCCGCGATCAGCCACGATACCATGGCAAGGGGGCGGGAAATGACGAATGTCCCCATTTTCTGCCGGTCGGATACAAACATGACCAGCGGAATCACCGCAAAAGGTAACTGCAGGGACAGGATCACCTGACTGGCCAGCAGCAGGTCACCCACGCCCCTGTCGCCATAAACGGCCGTGACAATGACAACCGGCACGATGGCCAGCCCACGTGTCAGCAGCCTGCGCGCCCAGTGGGGAATGCGCAGCCGAAGGAACCCTTCCATAATGATCTGGCCCGCAAGTGTGCCGGTAATGGTGGAATTGGTACCTGCCGCCAGCAGCGCAACCGCAAACAGGGTGGAGGCAATGCCCATGCCCAGCACGGGCGACAGCAGGCGGTAAGCATCTTCCAGTTCCGCGACATCCTGATGGCCGGTAGTATGGAAGGCAGCGGCCGCCACGATCAGGATCGCGGCATTGATGAACAGCGCCAGCATGAGCGCAAGCGTGCTGTCCCATGTGGCCCAGCGTATGGCGTCCTGTCGTCCCGGTATGGTGCGGGGAAAGGCGCGCGTCTGCACGATGGAGGAATGCAGGTACAGGTTATGCGGCATGACCGTCGCCCCGATAATGCCAATGGCGATATACAGCATTTTGCTGTTGGTCACGATCCGGGTGGAGGGCACGAACCCTTTCAGCAGGGCAGCGATGGGTGGACTTGCGGCTACGACCTGCACCGCAAAACACAGGGCGATGATGCTGAGCAGCCCGATAATGAATGCCTCAAGGTACCGGAAGCCCCGGTTCATCAGGAACAGGACAAGAAAAGCGTCCAGCACGGAAATCAGGGCACCTGCCAGTAGGGGAATGCCAAACAGCAGTTGCAGCGCCACCGCCGTGCCAATGACTTCCGCCAGATCACAGGCAATGATCGCCAGTTCACAGGCCAGCCACAGGATAATGTTCACGACCGGCGGGAAATGATCGCGGCATGCCTGCGCCAGATCGCGGCCGGTGGCGATGCCAAGCCGCGCCGACAGGGACTGCAGCACGATCGCCATAAGGTTGGACAGCATGATGATCGACAGCAGCGTATAACCGAACTGCGCGCCGCCCTGCAGGTCGGTGGCCCAGTTGCCAGGGTCCATATACCCGACGGACACCATGTATCCCGGCCCCACGAACGCCATGAACCGGCGCAGCCATGATGCGCTGGCGTCTGGCACGCGCACGCTGGCGAACGCTTCGGGCAGGCTGTTGGTGTCAGGTTCCCCCGCCCTGGCAAAACGCCATCCCGTGGATGAAGAGGAAGGGGAGGTCGGGGGTGTTGGTGGCGTCATGGTCATACTCAATCGTATCCGCCCTGAATATGCAATATGCTATATGACATTGCACAGGGAAATCTTATCAGCCGGTGCCATGGTCAGGCGATTGCGGAGTGTCAAAGAAAGATATGGGATTTTCTAAAAATCATGGTTAATTTCAAAAATACAATGGAAATATTTTGCATTTCTCATTAAATAATATAAATTACCAAACAACATTTTATGTTTTACTTGTGTCGTGTAAGCAGAGCATTTCATGGACTTGAGACGATGAGGCAGGGGTTCTGGTATGGCTTTTTTTCAAAACGCTCCGATCCATGCTGTCACGCAGGACCGATGACCGAAGGAAGGGCGTCAATCCTGTCCGAAAAGCGGAAGGCATCCTTCAGGCTCCGGTGCATCACGTCATGTCCAACGTAAATATCGCACCTAATGCTTATGTAGCCGGGATATTCTGTCCGCATGTCCTTGATATGCCACTATCTATGGCGCGGATCAGGGGAACAGCGTGCATCCTTTTGGGCGAAAAGGCGCGCAGTCGCTGTCCCTCCTCACGTCAGGGCCACCTTGCCAGCCGCCGCCAGCGCCACGTCCGCCTGTGGCGTATGGATACGTGCGCACAGTACATTGCGAAAATGACGTTCTAGCGGATTGTCCTGATTGAGTGCCGGATTGCCAATCGCCGCAACCCCCAGTTCCACGGCCCTGATGGCGTTTTCCGTCACGACGTATTTGGCCAGATTGGCCTCCGTGCCGGGATAATCACTGCTTTCGGTTCGGTCGAGCGCACCAGCCAGTATGCTGCGGTTGGTCATTAGCAGCGCGTCAATCTGCCCCAGCAGGGTATGAAACCGCGGCAACGTGGCCAGCGGTCGGCCCAGTGCGGTCGGCACGCGGACATGCAGGAAGGAGATCAGCCAGTCGCGGGCGGCGCGGGCAACGCCATCATACAGGGCTGCAATGGCCAGCGCGTGGCCGATAACCAGCGTGCCATCGTTACTGTGCCACTGATCCGGCGCCCGCAGGTCAACCAGCGCCGTTTCGGGCAGTTTGACATCTTCAAATACGAAAGTATGGCTGCCTGTGGCGCGCATGCCCATCTGGTGCCAGCTTCGTTCAATACGTATGCCCGGCGCATGCAGGTCAACCAGTACCTGCCCGACCCGTGGCTGTGCCTCATCTGTCGCGACCCATACCATTCCCCAGCGGAGCGCGGTTGACCCGGTTGAATAGATTTTTCGCCCGTTCAGCACCGGCCTGCCTGAAGTCAGCGAAATGCGTGTCGCAGGCAGGCCGCCGCGCGACGGGGTGCCAAGGTCCGGCTCGACCCGCAATGCATTGATCAGTGCACCATCACGCAGGGCGGTTTCAATGACCTGCCGCCGCGTGGTTTCGGGCCAGCTGGTGGCGCGTGCGATCAGGGCATGCTGCAGGAAATGCATGGCCAGTATCAGCGCCGTAGATGGATCGCCCGTGGCCAGTGTGCCCGTCACATTCACGATCTGCCTGATTCCGCCGCCCTGTCCACCATCCGCACGTGCTACGGTCAGGCCAGTCAGGCCTGCAGCGCGACAGTCATCAAGGTTGTCCATGGCAATTTCGCCAGACCGGTCATACGCGCCCGCGCGGGGGGCGAAACGTGCCGCCAGCGCGTCCAGCGCCTGCTGTGTCACGGCGGGGGGCGGGGGAAGTGGTGAACCCATAGTTCAGATGTCCTTGCAGCGGTTATCCGTGGCGGATCAGGGTATGTGGACTTCATCATCATGAAACGGCAGGCGCAAGGCATGTCGTCTATCGTGATCGGCCCCCGGCCCGACAGTCCGGCGATCATCTGGCATGCGGACAGGAAAGCGCGTCCGTGCGGTTGCGTCATGCGGAGGGGGTTGCAAGTATGGCGGCCCGTCATGCGGCGGTGCGGGCCATGCACGCGCCGCCTCCTTTTTTTCAGACCGCAGGTTTTTGACATGAAGCAACGTGAACTCGGGCGTACCGGTATCAGGGTCAGTGAAATCTGCCTTGGCACGATGACCTTTGGCCAGCAGAACACGGAAGCCGAGGGACATGCCCAGCTTGATATGGCCCTGGCGCATGGCATCAATTTCATTGATACGGCCGAACTTTATTCCATTCCCCCGCGTGCCGAGACCTATGGCGCGACGGAGCGGATTGTCGGAAGCTGGCTCAGGGCACGTGGGGGACGTGAGCGGCTGATCATTGCCAGCAAGGTGGTCGGACGCGGAACCATGCCATGGTTTCGTCCCGGTGGGGAAGAAACGCGCCTGACACCGCAGCAGATCCGCCACGCGCTGGACGGGTCGCTGCAGCGACTGGGTACGGATTACATCGACCTTTACCAGTTGCACTGGCCCGACCGGAAAGTTGGCCTGTTCGGGGCAGGGGGCAATACGTTCACCACGCCGTCCGATGCGGATGAGGTGCCGATTGCCGAAACACTGGGCGCGCTGGCCGATCTGGTGAGGGAAGGCAAGATCCGCCATGTCGGCCTGTCGAACGAAACTGCATGGGGCCTGTCGCAATATCTGGCCGAAGCCCGCAATGGCGCACCGCGCGTCGTGTCCATCCAGAACGCCTATAACCTGCTGAACCGCACGTTCGAAATCGGGCTGGCGGAAATGTCGCTGCGCGAGGGCGTGGGCCTGCTGGCCTATTCCCCGCTGGCGCAGGGCTACCTGACCGGAAAATACCTTGATGGTGCCCGGCCCGCCGGTGCGCGCACGACCCTGTTCAATCGCGGGCAGCGATATGAAAAACCGGGGGTGGATGATGCCATCCGTGCCTATGTCGCACTGGCGCGCGAACATGACATCGACCCGGTCCAGCTTGCCATCGCCTTTGTCACATCGCGACGGTTCGTGACATCCAACATTATTGGCGCGACCAGCGTGGCGCAGCTTGAGACCATTCTGGGGGCGGAAAACGTGACCATTACCCCCGAACTTGAAGACAGGATCAATGCGATCCATCAGGTCCATTCCAACCCTGCGCCCTGATCCTTTCCCGGCACCGCCTTTTAATCCAAAGGCGGCGTCACCCGATGCTGTCTGAAAAAAATCTTCGTCAGAAAACTTCATCCCGATGGCCGGAATGATCAGCCGCCGTGAGTGTCGTCCTATGGCGGGATCATGCCTTTTTTATCAGCATCCCGGGACAAAGTATAAATGACAGGGATGATCCTGTCTGATTAAACATATCTGTACAGACTTATAAAATGACATGCTATATTGTCTGCCGGTCATTTTATGGGTGTTCCGGTGATTTTGTTTTTTTCTGGCCTGATTGCGCTTGTTCTTCTGGTCGCGCTGAATATTTTCATTTCACTTTCCGAAATATCATTTGCGGCGGCGCGCGATGCGCGGCTGCGGTCCCGCGCCGAGGCGGGTGATGAACGCGCCACCGCGTTCCTGAAGCTGCGGCGCAACAGCGGGCAGGTCATGACCGTCCTGCAGATATGCCTTAACGGTGTGGGCGTGCTGGGCGGCATGATCAGTTCGGAAATGATCGCGCCCTCCCTTACCCATGGGCTGATGGGGTGGGGGCTGCCCCGTTCCACGGCGGAAACGCTGGCCACCCTGTTCGGTTTTGTGCTGGTGACGGGCCTGTTCGTGCTGTTTGCCGACCTGCTGCCGAAACGCGTGGCCATGAACGCGCCGGACAAGATCGCGCTGGCTGTCGGCTGGTTCCCGGCGCTGGCGCTGAGGCTGCTCTATCCCATTGTCTGGGTGTTTTCCAAACTGTCCGACGCCATCCTGCGGGCGCTGAAGATCCCGGCGGCCTCGGCTGTTGAACCTGTCACGCCAGAGGACCTGCGCGCCATCCTTGCCGCAGGCACGGCGTCCGGTGTCCTGCTGGAACAGGAACACCAGATGATCCAGAACGTGCTGGGCCTGCAGGACCGTTCGATCACATCCGCCATGACGCCGCGCGATGAAATCGTGTTCCTCGATCTGCAGGAAACCATCGAGGAACAGAAAACCAAGGTCCGGGCCAAGCCCTATTCACGCTATCCCCTGTGCAATGGCGGGCTGGATAATGTCGTCGGTTCCATCCGCGCCGAGGACGTGCTGGCGGCCGTGGTGGACCGGGACCCGGCGGAAGTTTCCCCGCCGGGACCGCAGGGCGTGCTGTCCAGCGGGAATGCAATTTTCCGGGTGCGCCGGGATGTCCTGTCCGTGCCCGAGACGATCAACCTGTGGGATACGCTGGCGCAGTTTGACACGCATGGCGTGGGATTTGCGCTGGTGGTGAACGAATACGGGCTGGTCGTGGGGCTGATTACCTTCAAGGACATCATGGGTGCGCTGATGGGCGGGCTGGCCAACCCGTTCGAGGAACAGCTGATCGTGCGCCGGGACGCCAATTCATGGCTGATTGACGGTGCCGCTTCCATCGGTGACGTGCGACGCGAACTGGAGGCCGCCGATCTGGATGAAGGCGGCCCCTTTGATACCATCGGCGGGTTTGTCATGCACCGCCTGCGCCGTATGGCGCGCAAGGCCGACCGCGTGGATACGCTTGGCTTCCGGTTTGAAGTGGTTGATGTGGAGGGCTTCCGCATCAACCAGCTTCTGGTCACCCGGCTGACCGGGGCGTAACCACGCCACGGGCCGCAGGATTACGGCCCGCGCATGCCGCCGCCCATATAGGGACCCCGTCCCGGGCCGCCGTACCCGGTGCCATATCCCCCGCGGCCATAACCGTCATCATGTGGGCCACGGTGATGGTGGTGATAGCGACCGCCATCGTGGCAGGCCGCAACGGACAGGCCGATGGCCAGAGCGCAGAGCAGTTTGGTGATACGTGTCATGTTTGCCTCCTGTAATCGCATGACAACGTCACGGCGGCGCGAAGGTTTGGGCGAAACGGCCCGCCATTCCGCCTAACGGCTGCTGCGTTTCCGGACGATCCGGGTATGCATGGCGCGGACTTTCTTCAGAATGGGCTGGAACGTGGCGCGATCTGTCTGTGCAAGGTCGGTCAGCAGCGATGTGGCTTCATGCACCGTATGCAGCGCCCCATCGTATTCCTTGTAGGTCATCAGGTACTGCGCAAGGTCAAGCAGGCACTGCGCAAGCCGCGGGCGGAATTCCTGCGGGTGGTCCGTGGCAAGGGTGCGATACAGGGAAAGTGTCTGTTTCAGCGCAGCTAGCGCAGGGTCCAGCTGTTCCAGCCCGTTATGGCATAGAAAGACCTTGTACAGGCTGTCCGCGTAACCGGCACGGTACCGGGCCGGATCGGCATCATACAGCCCGGCGTAGATGGACGCCGCGTCCTGCGCGGATTGCAGTGCATCCGCCAGCTGGCCCTGCCACTGATATGTGCACAGCAGGACAAGGAAGCGGGCCAGATCGGGCCGGAACCGTTCGGGTCGTGCCGCATCCAGCTTGCGGTACAGCGCCACGGCGTCGTGCATGCAGGTCAGAAAATCATCGCGGCCCGTTACCAGCTGCCGCAGCCGGGGCAGGGCCTGCAGGCACTGGGCAAGGGCGGACGGCTCCACATCATCCGGGTCATGTCCGGCAATCCTGTGAAATACGGCCATGGCGTCCTCGGCCGCCTGTAGCGCGGCCTTATGCTGGCCCAGTGTTTCATGCAGGGCTGCCGCACGGGTCAGGTTTGCCGCCAGCGCGGGTTCGTGCGCCTCCATGCCAGGCAGCAAGTCGGGCGGAGCGTTTTCGATCAGCGCGCGCAGCAGGGCTACGGCACGATCAGTGGAGGCCAGCGCGCTGTCGGCCTGCCCCAGCTGCATCTGGCACACGGCAAGCATGCTGTGTTTCCTGGCCAGTTCCCAGCCAGAGTGCGGCTCCCCCCTTTCAACCAGCTGTTCATGGATGGCGAGCATGGCTTCGACGATGCGCCGCATGTCATCATACCTGCCAAGGGCCCTGTAGATATGGGCCAGTATGTCCATGCTTCGCGCCAGTGCGGCATGGCGGGCGCTGTCATCAATGATCTGCTGGTCCAGACGGCCGTGGTGGATGGATATGGCGTGCTGGATGACCTGTAACGCCGCCGCGGGCTGCCCGGTCTCCACCAGCTGGTGCGCCATGGTCTCCAGCGTGCTGATCAGGGGCGGGGTGAAGGTTGCCGGGTGCCTGTGGGCAAGGGGCTCAAGGCAGTCGATGACCTCACGGTACAGCACCATGCATTGCGCCGCAGGCTGCCCGTCCCGCCTTGCGACATAGGACAGCGTCTCCAGCGCTTTCCTTACGTCCCCGGCAAATGTTTCCGGGTCCAGGGCGGCCAGTTTGGTCCTTATGCGCAGCCCCTCCCGCCATGGTGCGAGGGAGAGTTCATGCCGGCCCAGTTCCATCTCCAGCCCCGCACGCCATATCAGGATCGTACCCAGCTGCGCGCGCTGCTGCATGTTGTCCGGGTTCCGCGCCACGATGTCACGTTGCAGGTCAAGCATCTGCCCCAGCATGACGGTCAGGTCATGCATATGGCTGGTGCCCGCCATCAGGTCCGCCAGGTCGCTGAATGCGTCAGACAGGGCGGCGTGGACAGCATCGGGATCGCGCCGGGCCAGATCCATGTATAGCCGGACCGCGGCGGTGGCGCTGCGGATCGCGTCCTCGATCCGGTCATGCCTTTTCTGGTGGTGTGACAGGGCCATAAGGCTATGGGCCAGCGGGCGTGTGAACCGTTGGGCGTCGTTGTGCGCCAGAGCGGTGTACAGGTCGGCGGCTTCCTGCGCCGCCTGCATGTTTTCTGCCGACAGGACCGGGTTGATGGGCGACATGTCCGTGCTGAACGTGACCAGCGTGCGGGCCAGCGTGGGACGGAATACCTCTGGCCCATCTTCAGCCAGTGCCCGGCACAGGCGCACGGCTTCCCGCAATGCGTGATATGCCTCTTTTCCCCGGTCCATGGCGTTCTGACAGCGTGACAGGGTGATCAGGCTGTCCACGGTTTCCGGCATGCCCGCGTCGTGCCGTTGTTCCGTGATGGCGGTCTGGAGTGAGAAGGCTTCTTCAATGGATTTCAGCGCGGCAGCATGCTGGGACAGCTCAAGCTGACGGAGGGCAAGCTGATGCAGGCTGCCCGCAAGCGCGGGGCGGAATGCATCCGGGTGGCCGTGGGCCAGCGTGGTGTACAGGATAACTGCATCCAGCGCCGTCTCGCGCGCATCGTCATGCTGCTGCATGCTGGCCTGACACGATGACAGCAGCACGAGAGCTGCCGCCAGCCCTGGCTGAAATGTCACCGGGCTGTCATCCGCCAGAATGGTCAGGATGACGATGGCGCGGCGCACTGTTCGCATTGCCGCTGCAGACTGCCCCAGCGCATGCTGGCTGCGTGCGACCTGAAAAAGCCCTGCTGCCCGACCGGGGCGGAAGGTTCCGGGATCATCATCGGCCAGCGCGGTGTAGGCCGCCAGCGCCTGCCGCGCCATGGGCAGGGCCACAGCCGGATTGTCCAGCCCGTTCTCATAGGCTGCGATGTCATGCAGGGTGGCGGCCAGCGCGGGACGAAATGTAGTCGGGTCCCGTGTCGCAAGGCGGTTGTGGACCGACAGCACATCCTGCGCCGCCCTACGTGCCGCGCCGGCATGCCACAGGTCCGCATGGCGGTGGAACAGGGCGGTCAGGACACGGCCCAGTGCAGCCGACTCCTCCCCACCATCACGCAGGGACGTGGCCAGCCTGTCCACTGCGTCCAGCGCGGTGGTTCCGGCCACCGCACCATGGCGGGGCAGGAGGCAGGCAAGAAGCCGGAGGGTATCACGCTCCTGTCCGCACAGGTGCAGCAGGCGGTCCAGCCACGCGATGGGCTGCGGGCCATCCGTCCTGTCCCACAGGCCATGGCAGGCACGGCTTATGCCCGCGACCAGCGGCAGGCGCACCTGCGGGCACGCCCACAGCCGGTCCAGCGCTGAGGTCCCATCGGGGGCGAGCAGGTGTAGCCCAAGCGCCCCGGCGACCAGATCGGGCAGGGGGACGAGCATGCACCCGTCATGCCCCGGCTGGACCAAACGAAGGGCATGCAGGCATGCATCGGCCACAGTAACGGCGGACAGGGACGTGGGCGGCTCATCCGCAATGTCGTGTTCTGCCACCTGCCGCAGCACGTCCGGGGGCAGCCCGCCACACAGCAGGCTGATGCCAAGCAGGTGCAGCGCCCGTGGCCATACGGTTTCGGGCACGTGGCCATCGTGCCAGATGGCCCTGATGCGCCGGATTTCTTCATTGACCACGCGCGACAGGAGGGAGGGAACATCCAGCGTGCGGGCGACCAGCAGCCCTTCGCGTGCCGCGACGGTTCCCAGCGCGGTCAGGAACAGGGTCGATCCCTCACGCGCAAGACTGTCCAGCCTGTGGCGCAGCATGCGTGCGGTCTCGGCGGGCGGGGCCTTGCCCACCGTTGCACGATAGGCGGCGCTAAAAACCGCATATTGCGCGTCCATGTCGGTCAGGGGGGCAAGGTCGGGCCATTGCGCGGTGGACAGCATGGCAGGCAGGGTGGCCGTCTGCGCATCATCGGGTCCGAAAATGTCATTGACCCACAGCGTATCCAGCCCGGCGCGTTCCAGCAGGACAATACGGAACGGGTGGACCGCGTGGGGCTGGTGGCCCAGTTCGTGCAGCCAGGCGCGGATGGGCGTAGTCAGGCTGGCAGCATTGTCGATGATGACCAGCGTGGGCTGGTGCCACACGGTCGTGAAGGGATCATCGTTAAAAACATGCGCGCACGCGGGCGACAGGAACCCCGCCATCCAGCCCTGTTCACGCGCGCGGGCAGCCAGTTCCATGCCCAGCCGCGTCTTGCCCATGCCCGGCCCGCCGGTCACGATCTGGACGGATACGGCCTGCGTCGTGTCCGCCATCCACTGGCCAAGCGCATGAAGTCGCGCCCTGTGCCCGTAAAAGGGGATGTCATGGCCGCGGCCGGGAGGCAGGGCAGGGTCCGTGTCGAACGTCAGGCGCACGTCATGGCTCATGGGGGACGCCGTGGGCGTGGCGCCATTGCGGAGTATTTTCAGGACCGTGTTTCTGGTCCGGGACTCAGGCATGCGAGGGCGACGGCTCATTGCCTGAATATATCCATGGATAAAAGGCGCGATAAGGATTCTTTACATATGTCCCGGCGCTGCATGGTCCTGAAAAAACGCCTGCCCGTAACGCAAGGTTCAGTCACGCGGGGCGGGGGCGGATGATACGGTATCGACCGGCGTGCACCCTTCGGGCGGGTTGTCACGCAGGAAGCGGGCGAATTCACTGAAGGCCGGGCCACGTGGGTCGGACGTGCGCCAGACAAGGCCGATCGTGCGATAGGCTGACGGAAGCGCGGTCACGGTGATCAGCCCCTCCCATGCGGCCCGGTGGCGCAGGGCGAGACGGGGGATGAGGGAATATCCCTCGCCCGCGCCGATCATGTGCCATAGCATTTCCAGGCTGGTGGCCAGACGCGGCTGGTCGCGCTGGGGCGGCATGCCACACAGCGTCAGCGCCTGATCACGCAGGCAGTGCCCGTCTTCCAGCAGCAGCAGGTCCGGTCCCCGCAGGTCGGGCATCGCCAGCGTCCTGCGTTGCGCCAGCGGGTGACCGGCGGGAAAGGCGGCAAGAAAGGGTTCGCGGAACAGGGGCGCGCATTCGAACCCGTCCCCACCGACCGGCAGGGCCGCGAATACCACATCCAGTTCATCATGCCGCAGCATGCGCAGCATCGTGTCCGTCAGGCTGTCGGTCAGCTGCAGCTTCAGCTGCGGATAAGCGCCGCGCAGCAGCGGCAGCAGGTCGGGCACGTAATAGGGGCCAAGCGTTGCAATGACCCCCATGCGCACCAGCCCCTCCAGCGGGCCGGTGCGCACGCGCGCGGCCTCGATCATGGCGCGGGCGGCGGCCAGCACGTCGCGCCCCATCGCGATCAGGCGCGCGCCATCGGGGGTTACGGTCACATGGCGGCGGGAGCGTTCAAACAGCACAACGCCCAGCAGGGATTCCAGCTTGCGCACCTGTTCCGACAGGCCGCCCTGGCTGACGCCGCAGCGTTCGGCCGCGCGGGAGAAGTTGCGCAGGTCATCCACCGCCACCACATATTCGATGTCGCGCAGCGACAGGCCGGAAAGGGGAATATAGCTCATGTCTATAGATAGGACCGATTTCGGGGTGTTTGTAAAAAGGTTTTTCCGATCACACCCATTGACAGAAACGGTTTCTCCCCATTTCGTGTTTGTGGGACAAATGGCCCGTCAACACCTGACAAGCCAAAGTAAGGAGCATTCCGCATGGCACGCATTAATTCATCTCTGAAGCCGTTTGAGACAGACGCTTTCCACAACGGAAAGTTCATCAAGGTGACCGATGCCGATGTGAAGGGTAAATGGTCCGTATTCTTCTTCTATCCGGCGGATTTCACCTTTGTCTGCCCGACGGAACTCGAAGATCTGGCTGACAATTACGAAGCGTTCCAGAAGCTGGGCGTGGAAATCTACTCGGTTTCGACCGACAAGCATTTCACCCACAAGGCATGGCACGACACGTCGCCGGCCATCAGCAAGATCAAATACGTCATGCTGGGTGACCCGACCGCGCACATCGCACGTAATTTTGATGTGTATATCGAGGAAGCTGGCGTGGCTGACCGCGGCACCTTCCTGATCGATCCGGAAGGCAAGATCCAGTACATCGAAATCACTGCCGGCAGCGTGGGCCGCAGTGCCGCCGAACTGCTCGCCAAGATCGAGGCTGCGCAGTATGTCGCCTCCCACCCGGGTGAAGTCTGCCCCGCGAAGTGGAAGGAAGGCGGCAAGACGCTGACCCCGTCGCTGGACCTCGTCGGCAAGATCTGACGCCCATGGTCATGGTCCGGCCCTGCGGGGCCGGGCCAGCCATGCCACCTTTTCCCAAAGAGCGGAGTCCATTCCTATGTTGCAAGATCCCATCAAGACGCAGCTCAAGGGTTATCTGGCCAGCCTTGCGCACCCGATCGTGCTGGAGGCCAGCCTGGATGACACCCCCAAATCGCGTGAGATGCACGAACTCCTGCACGAGGTCGCCGCCCTTTCGGACAAGGTGCAGGTATCCGAGGCAGGTCAGGCTACCCGCCGCCCCAGCTTTGTCATTCGTCGCGATGGCACGAAAACGCAGGTCACGTTCGCCGCCATTCCCATGGGGCATGAATTCACGTCTTTCGTGCTGGCCATGCTGCAGGTCGGCGGTCATCCACCCAAAATCCCCGATGACGTGGCGGCCCGGATCCGCGCCCTGCCGGGACAGTACAGTTTTGAAACCTACGTCGCCCTGTCATGCCAGAACTGCCCCGATGTGGTGCAGGCGCTCAACGCCATGTGCGTGCTGAACCCCAACATCCACAATGTCACGATTGATGGGGCGCTGTTCCCTGATGAAGTCGCCGCGCGCAACATCATGTCCGTGCCGCAGGTGTACCTGAATGGCAAGCTGTTCGAGACGGGGCGCCTGGAAATCGAGCAGATACTGGCCCTGCTGGATGCCGACGCCCCCCGGCAGGCCGCCGAAAAGCTGAAGGACATCGCGCCGTTTGATGTCCTGATCATCGGGGAAGGGCCCGCCGGGGCATCGGCTGCGGTCTATGCCGCGCGCAAGGGGCTGCGCACCGGGCTGGTGGGCGACCGTTTTGGCGGGCAGGTCATGGATACCGCAGGCATCGAGAACTTCATCTCGATCCCTGAAACCGATGGCCCGAAACTGTCTGCGGCACTCGAGGCCCATGTACGACAGTACGATGTGGACATCATTTCCGGCCAGCGTGCAAAGGAACTGTTTCCCGCACCCCAGCCCGGCGGCCTGCATGGCGTGGTGCTGGAAAATGGCGCGGTGCTGCATTCCCGCACGGTCATACTGGCGACGGGCGCGCACTGGCGGCATCTGGGCGTGCCGGGTGAGGAAGAATACCGCAATAAAGGCGTGGCCTACTGCCCGCATTGCGATGGCCCGTTCTACAAGGGCAAGCGCGTGGCCGTGGCCGGTGGCGGCAATAGCGGGGTGGAAGCGGCAATTGACCTTGCGGGTATCGTGGCCCACGTGACGCTGCTGCAGCGCGGGTCGCACCTGAAGGCGGACAAGGTGTTGCAGGACAAGCTGCATACCCTGTCCAACGTCACGGTCCTGACCGAAGCCCTGACCACCCGGATCGAGGGCAATGGCCGCAACGTGACGGGCCTGACCTATCGCGGTGGCGATGGCGCGGACCATCATATCGATCTGGAAGGGGTGTTCGTGCAGATCGGCCTACTGCCCAATACCGGCTGGCTGAAGGGGACGCTGAACCTGAATGACTTTGGTGAAATCATCGTGAATGACCACTGCGCCACATCTATCCCCGGTGTGTTCGCGGCGGGGGATGCGACAATCACGCCTTACAAACAGATTGTCATTGCCGTGGGCGAAGGGGCGACGGCCGCGCTGTCTGCCTTTGATTACCTGATCCGCGTGCCTGCGCCCGCGCCCGTGCCGGAAAAGCTGGTTACGGCCTGATGATCGATCCGTCCGTCCCGACCAGATCATCATGAAGCGTTCCGGATGCCGCCTTTTTTAAAAGGCGGCATTTTTCTTATGTGCGAATGCCACGCAACCCGTCTGCCTCCGGGCCGTTTCGCAGGGGCAGGCGGCATGAAGGTGGCGTTGGTCGATAGGAACCGCGCGGCCGCATGAACCACGCCTGTTGCCTCATGATCCCGACGGAGACAGGCCAATGGCGTACAAGACAGTCAATCCGTTTACCAACGAAACCGTTGCAACATTCCCCGATCTGAAGGATGCGGAACTGGCGCAGAAGCTGGACCGCGCCCATGCGACCTACAGGGACTGGTCGAAACTGCCCTTTGCCCGGCGCGCTGCGATTGTGGGCAAGGCCGCTGATCTGCTGCGCGAACAGAAAGACAGGTATGCCCGCCTGCTGACGCTGGAAATGGGCAAGCTGTATCGCGAAAGCCTGGCGGAAGTTGAACTGTCCGCCGATATCCTGCAATATTATGCCGATAATGCCGAAACCTTCCTCGCGCCGCAGAAACTGACGGAAAAAAGCGGGCGCGGGGACCAGGCCATGGTGGTCAGCCAGCCACTGGGCATCCTGTTTGCCATCGAACCATGGAACTTTCCCTACTATCAGCTTGCCCGCGTGGTGGGGCCGCAGTTCATGGCGGGCAACGTGGTGGTGGTGAAGCATGCATCCAACGTGCCGCAGGCGGCGGCCGCCTTTGAACAGCTGTTCCGTGATGCTGGCGCGCCGGAAGGGCTGTACACCAACCTGTATGCCACCCGTGACCAGACAGCGCGCATCATTGCCGATGACCGCGTGATTGGTGTCGCCCTGACCGGCAGCGAGGGGGCAGGGGCCATTGTGGCGTCACAGGCGGGCAAGGTGCTGAAAAAGACCACCATGGAACTGGGCGGTAGCGACGCCTTCATCGTGCTGGAAGACGCGGACCTCGAAAAATCCGTGAAATGGGCGGTCTGGGGGCGCATGAACAATGGCGGGCAGTGCTGTGTTGCGGCCAAGCGCATTATCGTGGCCGAGCAGATTGCTGATGCCTTTCTCGATCGCTTTGCAACCGAACTGGGAAAACTGGTGCCCGGTGACCCGATGGATGAAAAAAGCGGGGTTCCGCCCCTGTCATCGCAAGGGGCCGCCGACCAGTTGAATGAACAGGTGGAACTGGCGGTAAAGAATGGTGCGAAACTCATGCGGGTTGGCCCCACGCCCCCCAACCGGGGCGCGTTCGTGCAGACCGGCATCCTGACCGATATTGCCCCCGACAACCCGGTGTTTCATCAGGAACTGTTCGGGCCGGTGGCCATGTTCTTCCGTGTTCGTGACGAGGCGGAGGCCATCGCCCTTGCCAATGACAACCCATACGGGCTGGGTGGCTCGGTCTTTACGTCCGATCCGGCGCGCGGCATCCGGGTGGCGGAACAGATCGAAACGGGCATGGTCTATGTCAACCACCCCACATGGACCACGTCCGACCTGCCTTTTGGTGGCGTCAAGCGCTCGGGCTTCGGTCGGGAACTGTCCTCCATGGGTATACAGGAATTCGTCAACAAGAAGCTGATTGACGTCGTGCCGATCGATGCGGGTCCGTAAAAGATGTTTCCGGTGAAGCCGTATTGTTTTTCCAGGACCGGATGATTCTAAAACCTTTCCGTTCAGCCCGTTACGACGGGTTGGCCGGGGCGGCTGGTCCCCGCGTGGCATCAGGTGCCGGTGCGGCGGTGGGGGCGGCCGGCGCAAGCTGCGACGTCCGGGTGTCGGGCGTGGCGGCCGTGGCCACGGCAGGCAGCCATCCCCCTTCAAACCCTGCGCGTTCCAGTCCCGCGCGGATATAGGGATTGCGCTTCATGACAGCCCATACCAGCCCGCTGCGCCAGTTTTCGATCATGAGCAGGATCGGCCCCTGGTCGATGCCCAGATATTCCCTGTCGGTCCAGAAGGTCTGTCCGTTGCGGAAACTGGGGTTGAACGCATCGACGAAACCGTAATGGCCGTAAATATTCTGCCCGTATCTGTTTTTCATGTTGCGCAGCGTCGGCAGTACGATTTCCGGCGCGAATGCAATCGACCCGGCAGCAGCGGTGGGGGCTACGGTGCCATCATCCTGCGTGTAGTCACGGCCCGCGCCACGGGCGGAATAGGACAGGAAATGCCGCGACTGCCCGTCAATCTGCCGTGTGACATCACCGGGACCGTCACATGCGGTCAGGCCCCACATCGTGGCACTGTAATCATGCCATTTGCCGGGGTTGGCAATGGCATAGGCCTGCTGGGCGTAGACGGCGCGGCGGCTGTTTTCAAAATAGTCGATCTGTTTTTCACGCGCCCATGCATCCCGCACGCCACGGAAATCGATCCATGCATGGGTGTACTGGTGGCCGAACAGGGGGGCGAAATTCAGGAAGGTCTGTCCGTAATAATCCCCCCAGCGCTGGTTGTTCGTGGCCAGCCACGCCTGCCATGACGTGGGCGCAAGCGCATGGGTGGGCGACCCCAGGCCAAGGATGTAGGCCATCATCCCCTCGCTGTAGCCTTCCCAGTAGCTGGGAATGAAGCCGTGTTCGGGACTCCATCCCATGCTCAGCCGGTTGTCGGGGCGGGTCATCCACTGCCAGTTGACGCGTTTGTACAGCTGGTCCGCCAGGGTACGGATCTCGGTTTCCTGCGGGGTATCGCGATCGAAAAAGGACTGTGAAAACAGCACGCCCTGCATCAGCAGCGCTGTGTCGATGCTGGACAGTTCGATATCATGGCTGAATCGCAGTCCCGTGTCCTTGTTCAGGAAGTGATAGTAAAACCCCTGATACCCCATTGCCCCGTCTGCCGTGTCGTTCTGGGGTCCATCCATAAGGTAGCGCAGGGTGGCAAGCGTCCGTGTCGCGGCCTGCGTGCGGGTGACATAGCCCCGGCTGACCCCGATGCCGTAGGCCGTCAGACCGAACCCGATGGAGGCCACGCTGCTCAGTGTCTGGGGGGATGGGTACCGGTCTGGCACCAGCCCGGTCTTTGGATCGCCTGCATCCCAGAACCAGCGGAACGTCCGCCGTTCCAGATCGTTCATGAGCGCAGTATCCGCAGTGCTGGCAGCGGCATGAACAACGGATGGCACCGCCGCCGCGCTGGCCGTTACGCCATCGGCCGCCCGTGCGGACAGGGTGGGGGAGGATGAGGCAATAATCAGGGCTGACAGGATGGCACGCGCGTGCCGCCCCCTTGGTCGAGAATGCAAAACCCTGTCTCCCGCCCGTTGCCGTTCGGCTTTTATGAATTCAGATTCGGGCCGTGGCAATATCCCGGCAGGCATCCGGAGGCAGAAGTTTCATTGCGAAATGTAACTGACGAAGCGGGCAGGGCAGTTTTTAACGCCCCGCCGTGCGGACTGTCGCGGGTGACGGGGCAGCGGACTCCCACCCCAGGCCAAGTGCCTTCTGCACGGCAATATAGTCATTGGTCATGCTGGCCTGCGCCTGTGCCTGCTGCTGTTCGATCTGGATGCGCTGGCGCTCCACATCCAGCGCGTCAATGACTGACAGGGTGCCCGCATGCTGGCGCTGCTGCGCCAGTGCCCATGACCGGTCGGATGCCCCGCGCGCTTCATGCAGTTTCAGCACGTATTCCCGCTGGTGGCCAAAGCGTGACAGCGCGCCTTCGGCATCCTGCAGCGCGGACAGGACGACGCCCTGATAATGGGCAAGGGCGGCATCACGCCCGCCCTTTGCTTCGCCCACGCGCGAATTGGTGCGGGCAAAGTTCAGGATGCTCCATTCCAGCGTGGGGCCGCCCATATAGGAAAAACTGTCGCCCGAGAAGAAACGCTGCCCGTTGGCGGCGGTGAAGCCAACCGTACCGAACAGGCTGACCTTGGGAAAATACTGCCCGATGGCCTGCCCGATCTGGGCATTGTTCGCGGCAATGTCGCGTTCGGCCACGCGGATGTCGGGACGCCTGCGCAGCAGGTCGGCGGGGTTGCCGACGGGCACCACGGCAGGCGGCAGGGGAACCGGTGCAGGTATGGATAACTGCGCGTCAAGCTGCCCCGGCTCACGCCCGGTCAGGGTGGCCAGCGCGTCCATGTACCCCGCCTGCTGGGCCTTCATGGGGGCAATGGCTCCCTGGACCTGCGACAGCTGCCCCGCGAAGCGTTCGACGTCTTCCTGCGATGCCGTGCCCTGCGCCCGGCGCTGGCGGGTCAGGTCCAGCATGTTCTGCTCGATTTCGACGGAACGCTGCATAAGCTGGAGCCTGCGCTGCACATCACGCAGGCTGACGTAATTGCGTCCCACATCTGCCGCCAGCCGGACACGGGTATCGGCCAGCTGCGCCATCTGGGCCTCGCTTTGCGCGCGGGCACCTTCGTATCCGCGCCGGTTGCCGCCAAAAGGGTCGATTTCCCAGCTGGCGTCAAATCCCGCGCCATAGGAATCCGACTTGATGGCAGGCGGCAGTGACATGGCTTCCGGTTGTCCGCTGCCCCCCAGGACCGAGGTAATGTCACCTGTGGGCAGGCGCGTACGGTCCCAGAACGCGGCCATGCCGCCGCCGGGGAAGAACCCGGCGAAGCGTTCACGCTGGGTTGCGCGTGCGGTATGCAGCCGGGCCGCCGCCTGCTTCATGTCGGGGCTGTTGCGCAGCGCGGTGGTGACAAGGTCGGTCAGCACCCGATCGTTCAGCCCTTCCCACCAGTGCGACAGGGGGGCCTGCGCCGTGGTCAGCGTGGGGTCTGCGCGATGGAAACCGGCCGCGTGTTCGGCCACGGGGGCGACGTGCGGCGGCCCCTTGTAATCGGGGCCCACGGAACATGCCGCAAGCATTGTGACCAGGGTAATACAGGTAACGGTGCGGCATGCGCGTGCATGACGAAGGGAGGGGAAAGGGATCATGTGCGTCATCCCACCGTCATGCCGGCGTCTTTGGGCATGGGCTTGATAAGAATTACAAGGGGCATCATCACCAGCAGGGCGATGCCGAATATCCAGAACAGGTCGCCATAGGTCATGACCGTGGCCTGCCGCGTGATCAGGGCGCTTAGGCGTGCCAGCCCGTAATGCTGCACGAATTCCTGCCCCAGCGGGGAATTGGCGGTGATTGTTTCCTCGATACGGGCGGTATGCAGGTCCATCCTGCGGTCATGCAGCGTTGCCACCGCCGCCAGCCCGAACGATCCCCCAAGGTTACGCGCGGCGTTGAACAGGCCAGATGCATCTTCCGCATACTGTATGGGCACCGCACTGGTCGCCGCCTGGTTGAGGAACAGGAGCGAGAAGAACTGCGCAAAGCCACGCACCACCTGCGACCAGAAAAAATGCGGTCCCGCGCTGTCGGGCGACAGGTGCGCGTTCATGAAACAGCTGACGACATACAGGAACATGCCAAACGCGATGGCCAGCCGGATATCAAGCTTACGCACCAGAATAGGAAACACCGCCAGCATAAGCAGGGTCGGAATGCCGCTTATGGCCGCGATGATGCCGGACTGTTCGGAATTGTAGTCGGGAACGGCGGCAAGGAACTGCGGGATCAGATACAGGATGCCATACAGTGCGCCACCCACCCCGAGGCTGAGGACAAACACCCCGAAAAAGCTTTTCTGCAGCAGGATTTTCAGGTGGATGACCGGCTGGCGCGACCGGAACTGCCCTACCACCAGCAGGATCATGCCAAGCAGGGACATGATGCTGAGTTCGCGGATCATGTCGGATTCAAACCAGCGTTCGCGCTGCCCTTCTTCCAGCACCACGGTCAGGCCACCCAGCCCCAGTACCAGCCCGGCAAGGCCGTAATAATCGGTGTTGCGGAATTCGCCCCAGTCGATCCTGCCCTTGGGCAGGCCGACAAACAGCAGTACCATCAGTCCGATGCTGATGGGCAGGTTGAGGAAAAAGGCATAATGCCAGCTCAGGTTTTCCGTCAGCCACCCGCCAATGACCGGCCCGATCACCGGGCCAAGGACCGCGGTCATGCCAAACAGCGCGATACCCACCGGCCGTTGCGCCGGTGGCAGGCGCGTGGCCACGATGGTCATGGCGGTCGGGATCATCGCCCCGCCCGTAAAACCCTGTCCCACGCGGCCGATGATCATGTGCATGAGGTTGGGCGACAGTCCGCACCACATGGAAAAGATGGTGAACAGCACGGCTGCGATCAGCAGGAAATTGCGCAGCTTGAATATGCGTTCGAACCAGCCCGCCAGCGGGATCATGACAATTTCGGCCACAAGGTAGGCCGTGGTGACCCATGTGCCCTCGCTGCTTGATGCCCCGATCTCTCCCTGGATGGTGGGCAGCGCCGAATTGACGATGGAGGTATCCAGCGTCGCCATAAGCGCGCCGATGGTGCCCGCGGCCACCGCCAGCCACGCCGCCGCATCCGCTTTCTGCGGGGGCGTGGGACCGCTGGCGTCTGCTGGCTGCGTGCTCATGATCCGCCACCGCCGGGGGCCGGGTCGGTGCCGGCTACCAACGTGTCGACCGCCGCCGTGACCGACAGGCCGGGGATCAGCACCGCACGCTGCGCCACATCGGGCTGGATGTGGATGCGCACCGGCACGCGCTGCACCACCTTGGTGAAGTTGCCGGTTGCGTTGTCCGGCGGCAGCAGGGCGAACTGCGCACCCGTGCCCGGCGCGAAGCTTTCGACCGTGCCGTGTATTTTCTCACCGCCCAGCGCATCGACCGATACCGTGACCGGCTGGCCCGGGCGCATGCGGCGGATCTGCGTTTCCTTGAAATTGGCGACAAGGTAGATGTCCTGCACCGGCACGATGGTCATCATGTGCGTGCCAACGGCGGCATACTGCCCCACGCGGGCGCTGCGGTCGCCTACGCGCCCGTCCACGGCGGCGCGGATGGTGGTGGCGTCCAGATCCACCTGCGCCGAGCGCTGCTGGGCTATGGCCTGTTCAATGCGGGCCTGCGCCTGCAGGATCTCGGCGCGGAAGGTGGCGATCTGGAGCTGCGCGGATTTCAGGGCGGCGGTGGCCTGCGCCAGCTGGGCATGGGCCTGCGCGCTGCTGTTGCGCAACTGATCGTAATGTTCGTTCGTTTCCGCCCCCGTGGCGGCCAGCGCGCGGTAGCGGGCAACCTGCCGGTCGGCAAAATCGACCTGTGCCTGTGCCGCATCGCGCCGGGCCTGCGCCTGTGCGATTTCGGCATTCTGCGCGTCGATCTGGGCCTTGGTCTGGATGATCGCGGCATTACCCTGATCCGCCATCGCGCGGGCCTGTTCAAAGCGCGCGCGGGGGTCGCGTTCATCCATGCGCACCAGTAACTGTCCCTTTGTCACCGCCTGGTTTTCCGCCACCAGAACCTGATCGACAAATCCGGCCACGCGGGTGGACACCGTGACCTGATCGGCCTGCAGGTAGGCATCGTTCGTGGACTGGATGAACCGCCCATGCGTCCACCAGTGGACCAGCCACACCACGAACGCGATCAGGGCAAGACCCGCGATGCCTGCCAGTACCAGCCGGCGCATTGCGGTCCTGCGCGGGTCCGCCGGTTTTTCCGGTGGGGTGTCCGTTGTCGCACTGTCTGGTGCGCGCTGGCCTGAGGAAGAAGGGTTGGTCTGGTGTATATCAGGCATGCGCCACCATCATATGGAACGGTTTGGTACTGTTTTGTTAGGTGGACATCACGATACGGTCAAGCCATCCACACGTTGTGACATCAGTCGGCCATATATACGCCGGAAAACTGCGATCCCGGCCATTCTCCCGACCCGCGCCAGCATGAAACAGCCGCCACCGGCCGTGTCGCCCGGCTTCTGGCAACCGTCTGGCCATTTCCGGGCATATCATGGCGTTGTCGGGACAATCGCCGGGAATGGGCGGATCAGTAATGGTGCGTGGCCCGCGAGCCGCAGGATGCCGTTTGCGTGCGCCCGGCGACCCATGGGTACGGATCACGACAGGTCAGTTGTGTTTTGCAAACGCACCGGCAATGATCAGCGTGACGGTATCGCCCGGTATTGGCATATAGGCCGTGATCCCGAATTCACTGCGGCGGAGTGTGGCCGTCGCCTCGAACTTCACGGTATTGGCCGCTGTTCAGCGGGTTGACGCCCGCGCCGACATAATGGACCTGCAGGACCATCGGGCTGGTCACGCCATGCAGTGTAACATTGCCTGAAATAGCTGCGCCATCCGTGCCAGCGGGCACGACCGATGTGGCGGTCAAGGTCGCATCCGGGTAACGGTCCGCGTCAGACCAGTCCGCATATCCTTCTGTTCCCCGGTCAGCCTGTTGCGGGTGGCCTGAAGGCTGCCGATTGGCACGCTGACCGTCAGCCGCGCGGCGGATGGATGCGCCGGATCAAGCTGCAATGTACTGCTTGCACCTGAAAAATCATGCCTGAAAACATGCCCGAATAATGCGTGAACTCCATGTGCAGCAGGAAAAAGATGATCTGGGTATGGGCTGGATCAACCCGGTAGCATCCGGCCTGTAGCTTCCCCACAGGTGGCACGGCAGCAGCAGGGGCCGCCAGCAGCATGAAGGCTGCGGTCATGCTGGTCATGTAGCGTGTTATGAAACCACTCCATGGACGGGACATCCGCCCCCTTCAGCCAAACCGGAAACCCGACAGCGCCTTGCCCATCACGGTATCGCTGTAATCGCGCACGCCCCGGTCCGTCCCGGCAGCCCCTGCCGCGAACATGAGTGGCAGCAGGTGCTCGGGCCGGGGGTGGCAGATCCGCGCACCCGGTGCGTGCATCCACTGTGTCAGCGCTTCGGTCCGTACGTCCGGTGGGGCTTCCACCGCATGGGCCAGCCATGTGTCGAATTCCCGTGACACGACGTTGGACTGCGGGTTCTGGCCCATGAAATGATGCAGGTTATGATACGTCATGCCCGTACCTACGATCAGGATGTTCTGGTCGCGCAGGGGACGCAGCGTCGCCCCGATCCGTATTTCCAGTGCGGCGTTCAGGTCGCGTTGCAGCGACAGTTCCACAATCGGGATGTCCGCCTGCGGAAACGCCAGCAAGAACGGGATGAACACGCCATGGTCAAACCCGCGTTCGGGGTGCTGCGCGCAGGCAATGCCCGCCCTGTCCAGCAGGGCGCACGCACGGGCCGCGAGTTCCGGCGAACCCGGTGCGGGGTACCGGAGCTGGTACGTATGCGGTGGAAAGCCGGAATAGTCATATATCAGCGCGGGATTCATGCCGGATGTCACCGTGGGCATCCCCGTTTCCCAGTGGCTGGACACGACCACGATTCCGTCCGGACGTTGCGGCAGGCCTGCTGCCACCCCACGCAGGTAGGCCGCCATACGGTCCCACGTATCGGGCCAGTCCATGAAGAAGCACGGCCCCCCGCCATGTGGCAGGAACAGGACGGGCTGGCGGGGCCGTGCCGTTTCGTTGCTGGGGCTTGGGTGCTGTTCCATGCCGGTCACCTTCCTGTTGTGGTCGTCATGATCCCTTCATATCGGGATCAACGCCCCATATGCGCATCCGTTACGGGGCAGGGGCCGCATGTCGGCTACTGGGGCACGGCTGCGTGTGGATGGGGAACGTCAGAATTTTATCTGGAACATCGACATGACCGCATGAAAATGTTCAGGCATGTCACCGCCCGTAATCTGCCCGTATTCATACTGTACGGTCGTGCGGATGATCCCCGTGGGCCACCAGTTTATGGCCAGTGATCCGGTCTGCTGGTCACCGCCGTGTATGGGGCCGGCATCAAGGTCCGCCTGGGAATAGCGGGCCGCGACCTCCAGCACGCCATAGCCGTTGCATAGCATGCTCTGCTTTCTGTCGCATGACGGTGAGGAAAACGCCGCCGTGCGCCCCTTCCACTCCCGTCCCTTTCCATTGATGGTGTAGCCAAGCTGCCCGTACCACCCGTGGAAGCGCAGTTGCTGGCTGCTGCTGTTGACGTGGCTGTTCAGCACGATGTCATAGGCTTCACCCTGAAACAGCAGTTTCTGCCATGATACGGCGGCCTCCACCCCGAAAGCGCCCGCGCTGTCGGACTGGATTTTTCCTGTATTGAGGTATTTTGAAACCGTTCCGGGATTGATTTCCGGGTTGTCGGACAGCGACAGCATGGGGGCCGCATTCCCCGCGGAGGCCGGGCGGAATATCCATTCCCCCGAAAACCCCAGATGGAACAGCAGTGAGCGCGTGCGTACCGGCAGGCCGACCAGTCGGAACGCCATGGCGCGCTGGTTGCCGTTTTCGCCCGGGCCTGCGGTGCCAGCCGTGGCGGACAGGGCAAAATGATATCGTTTCCCATACGTTTCCGCCTGCACCGCCTGCCGTTCGATACCCGTGGCCAGGTTGCGGGTCAGGGTGGAGATGCTGGAACGTTCAATAAAGACGGTATCGCCCTGCGCCTGCATGGATTCAAGGCCGAAGCTGGGTTTGAAAATACCCGCCGTAAACACGAAATGCCGCAGCCCGATATAGGAAACCTGACCTTCAAACAGGCGCATCGGCCCGCCGGGCGCAGGCCCGAAATCCCATATCGCCCCGATTTCGACCTGTTTATGGATATTCAGCCGCACGCCATTGCGCAGGCGCGCGCCACGTGCCCCCGTGCCCGGACGGGCAGGCGACGCGCCGGGAAACCCGCCGACATCAAGCTGGTCCGTGGCGTAGGGTTTTATGGTTATGCCGTGCAGGTCAATGGTGGGAACGTTCTGGGCATGGGCCGCGGCTGCGCCCATCATCACGACGGTGCACAGTGCGGTTCCGGCTTGCAATCGGCATGACAAGGGGCAGTGCTCTCCACGCAACGTCATGAGGCGGGTTTACAGCCCATAGCATGGAAAGGCGGGGGGAGAAGCCATCAAATCTGTGCAGCGGCGCGTTGCCCATCAGGGAACAGGGCGTGGCGTTCACCGGGCATGGTCCTTCGTGCGCATGACCCGGCCAAAGGGAACCTGTCCAAAATCATGGGTATAGCCGCCATCGGTCCACGCGGTCCGGCCTGCGATCATGACATGGCGCACGACGCCGGGCGGCCGGTTGATGACCTGACGGCAGCCGAATGCGCTGCGATACACGAACTCATAGGTTTTTTCCGGATCCCACCGGTGCAGGGCACCGGGGTCGATGACGCACAGGTCCGCCTGTGCCCCGATCTTCAGCACACCGGTATCAAGGTTGAAAAAGGCCGCGGGCAGCCCGGTCAGCCGATGGACGGCAATGGCCACCTGCTGCGGCCCGTCAGGCTGGGCGATCTTCAGGGTGCGCAGGTTGCCGTCATAAAAGCCGATATTGGCCAGATGCGCCCCACTGTCATTGAATCCCGGTAGCGTGTGGCGGCTGAACAGCAGTTTTTTAAGGGTGACCGGGTCGTTGTTGGCAATGACCGTTTCCCACCGCAGGTCCGTATCCCACTGCCGCAGCAGGTGTATGAAAAAGGCGGCGTCATCCTCGATGGGGTTGGGAAAGGTCGCGAAGAACGCGGCTTCCGCCGGGTTGGCGGCGCCATGGCGGCCCCGGCCTGCCTGCCACCGGCGCAGGCGGTGATAGGGCTGCTGCAGCGTCTCGCCTTTCCAGTGGGGCAGGGGGCATTCGGCCACCCGCATGTCCGACAGTCGGCGCGTCAGCACGGTGTCCTCCAGCCGCAGCAGCCGTCGCAGCCGTGCGATGGACCATCCCGCCTTGCCCTTCATCCACATCGCGCGAAAGGCCGCGATCCATTGCGGGCTGTCCAGAATACGCAGGCGTCCCGCCCGGTCATCAAGTTCCAGTTCATTCAGGGCGCGCAGTTCGGGAATTTCATCCGCAATGGGGTTGATCGCCCCGTCGCTCCATATCCGGAATGGACCTGGCAGCACCTGAAAACGGAAGATGCCGCGCAGCAGCTTTGAATTGAGGATGGCCGACAGCATGAGGCACATCGTGACCGCCGCGCGGTTGGTGCGCAGATCGATTGCCGCCAGCACCGTGGTCCGCAGCGGCCGGCCATACAGCCGCCCACTGCTGAGCAGGAAGGTGCGCACTGCCCTGAAGATATGATCCTTGGGTGGTGTCGCCTGCCATACGCGCCCGTAGCGGCGCACGATGCGGGTCAGGCGCGACAGTTCGCGAAAACTGGCGTACTGCGTGGGGATCCGGCGTTTTTTGTGCGGGGCATTGGCCAGGAAATGAAAGGGCAGCGCATCGGTGGAAAACCCGGCATAGCCCTGCGCCATGCCAGCCTCAAGCAACTGCGCCATCTTCGCGCGTTCGCGGCGGCTGGGCCGGCGTTCAATGGACCGCCGCAGCCCCATTACCGCAATGCGCAGCATGGAATGGGGAATGAGCGGCACGACATTGGCACCCAGCGGCAGGCGGGACAGGTGATTGAGATACCCCTGTGAATCCGTCCATGTGCAGGCATCCGCCACCCGGGCCAACACGGATTTGGGCATGTTTTCCACCCGGGCGAAACAGTCCACTATGGGGTCTTCCCCCCCATTGCGCAGGTGCCCATAGGTCACGCCGATGGAACAGTTGCCGATGACGACCGTTGTGGTCCCGTGCCGCACGACCTCAGGCAGTTGGGGGGCCAGTTCCAGTTCAAGGTCAAGGTGTGTGTGGATATCCAGCAGCCCCGGCATCAGCCACAATCCGGTGCAGTCCACCTGTATGGCGTTTTCATCCCACTGCAGGTCGGGTGAGATCGCCGCGATGCGGCCATGGGATACGGCAATGTCTGAAATGACGGGACAGCCACCGGTCCCATCAAAGAAAAGCGCGTTGCGGTAAACGGTATCGGGCACGCGGGCCTCCATGCATCAGGGCGCAGGTACGACCGGGTATGGCCTGCGTCCCGTCTTCTGTATGACAACAGTATGGCGCGGATGCGGTTGCGTTACGGTTTGCCGGGACGACATAAAACCCGGCCCGTACGGGCGTGTACGCTCTGGCCATATCACGCGCCCATGCGTATGGAGATGCCCCACATAATCATGACGCAGGTCCGGCCATCCCGCATGGCCGGGCAGCACGGCGCAGGTGAGGAAATGATGCACGCACGGAAAATGACATGTCGGTCCTGACGCGGCTGTTCCCGCTATGGGCGGTGCTTGTTTCGGTTGCAGCCATTGCCTATCCCGCGCCGTTTCTGGTGCTGACGCCCGCCATCACGCCACTGCTCGCCTTCATCATGTTCACCATGGGGGTGACGCTGACGGCAGGGGACTTCGTGCGTATCGCGCGCAGGCCGATGCCGGTGGTGGCGGGGGTCGTGCTGCATTACCTCGTCATGCCACTGGCGGCGTGGGGGATCGCGCATGTACTGGGCATGCCGCCCATGATCGCCACCGGCATGATACTGGTGGGCTGTGTGTCCAGCGGCACGGCGTCCAATGTCATGATCTACCTGTCACGTGGTGACGTAGCACTGTCGGTCAGCATCAGCACGCTGTCCACGCTTGTCGGTATTATCGCAACGCCGGTGCTGACGCGGTTTTACGTCTCGTCCGGCGTCAGTGTCGACAGTTGGGGGCTGTTTCGCAGCATTATTGAAATTGTTGCCCTGCCGGTCATGGGCGGGGTGATTGTCAATACCATGTGTGCCCGACTGGTCCGGCGGATTGAACCGGTGCTGCCGCTGGTGGCCATGGTGTCGATCATGACGATCATCGGCAGCATCGTAGCCGGCGTACGTCCGTCACTTGCGGCGGTGGGGCCGCTGGTGCTGGTGGGCGTGGTGCTGCATAACGCGATCGGGCTGCTGGGTGGGTACTGGGGCGGGCGACTGCTGGGGTTTGACGAGGCCGTGTGCCGCACGCTGGCGCTGGAGGTCGGCATGCAGAATTCAGGTCTGGCGGCGACATTGGGGCGTCTGTATTTCTCCCCGCTGGCGGCCCTGCCGGGGGCGGTGTTTTCCGTCTGGCATAACATATCGGGTTCGGCCCTGGCCGCCCTGTGGGCGGGACGGCCCCCGCGCGACGGCCGCCCATGACCCCCTGACGCGCCACCATCATGGCGGCGGCGCGCTACCAGGCGTATGCAGCAACAAAAAAAGCGCGATGACCAGCAGGATGATCGGCAGCAGCCCGAGGCCGTTGAAACCGGTTCCCCTCGGGCCGCCGTACCAGCCGGAGCGGTAACCATAGCCACCCCCGCCAATGGCGAAGATGATAAGGGCAATGATAAGAAGGGTCAGCATGGGATATACTCCACAGAATGCCTGCTGACCCAACGACCCATCAGGGGGATGGTTCCTGTATTCGGCCCCGTTCTGCCGGACTGTTTTTGCCGAAAGTATTTCACGATAACCCGGCGGATGGGAAATAACCGGCGATTCAGGTGTATTTTTTCTGAAATGACAGTGTTTCCAGATGCTTTTGGAAAAAAGCTTCACCAGAAACTTCTGTATGCCCCGTGCTGGATTTCATGCGGATCCGTTTCCATATCTACCTGACCTTCCGTGTTTCATGTGTGCCGAGGTGCTGGTGTGATCCCGTTTTCCGTCCTTGACCTTTCCCTGATCACGCGCGGCGGCAGCGTGGGAGATGCCTTTCGCAATACGCTGGATCTGGCGCAGCGGGCAGATGATCTGGGGTTTGCGCGGTACTGGCTGGCTGAACACCATGCCATGCCGGGTATCGCATCGGCCGCGACGGGAATCCTGATCGGGCAGGTGGCGGCCGCGACGCACCATATCCGCGTGGGGGCAGGGGGCGTCATGCTGCCCAACCATTCCCCACTGGTTATTGCCGAACAGTTTGGCACGCTGGAAACCCTGTTTCCCGGACGGATCGACCTCGGGCTTGGCCGCGCGCCGGGGGCGGACCAGCGCACGGCCCGCGCCCTGCGCCGCGATCCGCACGCGCCCGAACGCTTTGCATCCGACGTGGTTGAACTGCTGCAGTATTTTGAACCGGCAGCCCCTGAAGACACCCACCTGATCCATGCCATACCCGGCATGGGCCTGCGGGTGCCGGTGTGGCTGCTGGGGTCATCCCTGTTTTCGGCGGTTCTGGCCGCGCGGCTTGGTCTGCCCTATGCCTTTGCGTCCCATTTCGCGCCGGGCCAGATGGCGGAGGCGGTCAGCCTGTACCGCGCACGCTTCGAACCCTCGGCCCGGTGTCCGGCGCCCCATGTGATGCTGAGTGTCAATATCATCGCGGCGGATGATGACGCGCAGGGCGCGCTGCTTGCAACGTCCCTGCAACAGTATTTCATCGCCCTGCGGCGCGGACGTCCCATTGCCTTCCCGCCGCCGGTGGCGGATACGTCCGGCCTGTGGTCGCCTGCGGAACAGGCAATGGTGGACCATACCCTGTCCTGCACGTTTGCAGGTTCGGCCCGGTCCATCATGCCCCGCCTGCGTGATTTCATCGCCCGCCATGAACCCGATGAACTGCTGGTTGCACTGCCCATTCATGACCATGGGCTACGGTGTCATGCGCTGGAACTGACCGTCGGCATGCGGACCGTTCTGGCAGCCGGTTCCCCCACCGGTTCGTGAGATGCACGGCACAATGATCCGCCGGTTTCAAGAACGCTTCCGGCGAACCCTATTTCCAAAGATCCCGCAGACATCGCCGTTGTGGAAAAAGACGATACCCGGAAGCCCTGATTCCCTACCTGACCGTTCAGAGCACCGGGGTGAGCAGCGGCTGGCCCGCGAAATGGGCGGCAAGGTTGCCTACGACCAGATTGCCCATCGCCAGCCGGGTTTCCACCGTGGCGCTGGCGCGGTGGGGTTGCAGGACCGTGTGTGGCGAGGTTCGCAGGCCGTCGGGCACATCGGGTTCATGTTCGAACACATCAAGGCCCGCGCCGCCCAGCGTGCCGTCGGCCAGGGCTGCGACAAGGGCTGCTTCGTCCACCACCGAACCCCGCGCCACGTTGATCAGGACACCATCCGGCCCCAGCGCATCCAGCACCTGCCGGTTGACCAGATGCCGCGATTCCGCGCCGCCGGACGCTGCCACGACCAGCACGTCGCTGTGGTGTGCAAGTGTTGGCAGATCCGGCACGAATGTATAACCGGGCAGGGCCTTGTCGCGTCGGTCGGTGTAGGACACCGGCATGCCAAATGCGCGTGCACGCGTGGCCACCGCCTGTCCCACATGGCCCATGCCCAGTATGCCCAGCCTGCGCCCCGATACCCTGTGGCCCAGCGGTGGCGAGGGGGTGCTGCCCCATGCGCCGTCACGCACGTAACGGTCCGCTGCCGGCAGGCCGCGCAGCAGCGACAGCAGCAGGCCCATGGCCATGTCCGCCACGTCATCGGTCAGTACGCCCGGCGTAGTGGTGACATGAATGCCGCGACGTCTGGCCTCATTCAGGTCGACCGCATCCGTCCCGATCCCGTTTATGGCAATGATTTCAAGGTGCGGCAGGCTGTCCATGGCCGCGCGCGGCACACCCGTGCCGCCGCCGGTGGCAATGCCGCGGATTGATCCGGCAATTTTTTCCAGCTGTTCGGGTGTGGCGGCACGGTAGACGGTATAGGCAGCATCAAGCTGTTTCTCGATTTCAGGCATCATGGGTTCAAGCAGCAGGATGGCAGGCTTCATGACAGACCTTTCATATAAAGGGCGCGCGTTCAGGCAAGATGGGTGCTGACCTGCCCCATTGCGGGAAAGCTGGCGGTGACATCCGTGCCATGCGGCACGAATATGGTGCCGGTGGTGGACCCGGTGGTGACCAGGCAGCCTGTACCGATGCCAATTCCCCGGCGGGATGCATGGTTGGCCAGCCAGACCAGCATGCGTAGCGGGTCGCCCGCTGAATTGCCGCCCGTGTGGTCTTTTACGACCCTGCCATCAATGCGCAGCACCACGGGTTCGTGGACCGGGTCCAGCGTGCGCCATGCGGTGGTGCCAGGGCCTACGATCAGTGCGCCGTGGCTCTGGTGGTCCGCGGCATGCAGCAGCCTGTGCTGTGATCCGGGCTGGTCGAAACGGGTATCAAGAATTTCGATTACCGGATGCGCGGTGCCAATGGCGCCCAGCACGTCTTCACGTGTCCACGGCGTGGCCCGTGGGGGCAGGGCACGGGCGAAACGGTAGCCAATCTCCGCCTCGACCCCCAGATGACGGCATGTGCCTGCCGGCACGGTCCCGCCGTCCCTGAAGATGGTCGCGGCATGAATGGGTGCGCAGGCGGGTTCGGCATCCGGGCCGGATGCGCCGACCTTCCAGCCTTCGATCGGTCCCAGATGGCGCGCGACCGCATCCTGCACTGCATATGCCGCTGCTTCCGTGACTGGCACCAGCGCCTGATCCACGGCCGCGGGAGGGGAAAGCTGGCCACGCCGGATGGCAAGGAACAGGTCAGGCAGGCTGGTGGTGCTGGGCATGAAAACTTTTTTCCCGGTACAGATCATGGCCCCGGCACGATGGCACATCCCACCTCCGCATGCCATGTCACGACCGGGGATGTGCCCTGTGGTTGCGGTTAACTGGCGGGGATTTGACAGGACGATGGCGTATTTCAGACGCCCATCCGGAAATCCGGCCTGATCCGGAAACTTTTATTTTTCAGCGGATTGTTTCCGAATATTTTCTCAACGCCCTGTCACGACGGGGCAAGGGGAAAATGACAGGCGGCTTCATGGCCTGGCCGGATGGGGCGCAGGGCAGGTTCATCCACCCGGCAGCGGTCCTGCGCATACGGGCAGCGTGTATGGAAACGGCACCCGGCGGGGCGGTTGACGGGACTGGGTATGTCACCACCCAGTGGCGGTGGAGGGCGTGCGCCCACTACGGGTCGGGGCACGGCGGCGGTCAGGGCGGCGGTATAGGGATGGACGGGATGATGCAGCACGCTGTCCGTAGGCCCGATTTCGACGATCGTGCCCAGATACATGACGGCCACGCGGTTGGAGACCTGACGGACCACGGCCAGGTCATGCGCCACGAAGACATAGGTCAGCCCAAGCCGCGCCTGCAGGTCGGCAAACAGGTTGACGATCTGCGCCTGCACCGACACATCCAGCGCGGAAACCGGTTCATCCGCCACAATCAGCCGGGGTGACAGGGCAAGCGCGCGGGCGATGTTGATGCGCTGGCGCTGGCCGCCCGAAAATTCATGTGGATACCGCGCCAGCGCGGTGGCGGACAGGCCGACCAGATCCATAAGGTCGTGCACGCGCCGGTCAATGTCCGCACCCGGGCGCCTGCGTCCGTCCGGGCCGGGATGGACCCGCAGGGGTTCGACCAGAAGGTCCCTGACACGCCGGCGCGGGTTGAGACAGGCGCTGGAATCCTGAAACACCATCTGCATGCGCGGGCGTAGCGGGCGCAGGTGGCGTTCGGGAAGGGTGGTGATGTCGCGCCCTTCAAACATGACCTGTCCTGCCGATATGTCCGTCAGCCGCAGCATGCACCGGCCCAGCGTTGACTTGCCGCAGCCGGATTCCCCCACCAGTCCCAGCATTTCGCCCGGCATGACCGACAGGGATATACCATCCACTGCCGTCAGGTGCTGCCCATGTCCCACGCGGTAGGTCTTGGACAGGTTGCGTACCGCCAGCAGTGCTGTGGGGGCAGGTGGTGTTGCGGTCATGGGCATGTGTCGTTGCTGGCGCGGAGAATGCGCGGCGGCAGGGGCGTTCCCTCGGCTGGCAGCACGCAGGCCGCGGCATGGTCGGGACCAAGCGGGACCAGCGCGGGCGGGGTCGTGGTGCAGGCTGCGTGGACATGGGCACAGCGCGGGCCGAAGGCGCAGCCGGCGGGACGGTCCATGGGCGAGGGGGGCGTGCCGGAAATGGCGGGCAGCCGGTCGGGCCGGGGGCCACAAAGCGGCGGGATGGAATCCAGCAGGGCCGCGGTATAGGGGTGGCCGGGCCGGTCAAACACGCGCGCCGTTGGTCCCGTTTCCGCCACCCGGCCGGAATACAGTACCAGCGTGCTGTCGCAGGTCTGGGCCACGACGCCCATATCATGCGTGATCAGCAGTACGGACGACCCATGCATGCCACGTAGTGAGCGGATCAGGTCAAGGATCTGTGCCTGCACCGTAACATCCAGCGCCGTTGTCGGTTCATCGGCAATCAGCAGGGTGGGGTTGCATGACAGCGCCATGGCGATCATCGCGCGCTGGCGCAGCCCGCCCGACAGCTGATGGGGATAGCGCTGCGCCACGCGTTCGGGGTCGGGCACGCCCATTTCCCCCAGTATCCGCACGGTGCGCGCACGGGCCTGCGCGCGGGTCAGGCGTTCATGGGCGCGGATCTGTTCATCGATCTGCCAGCCGATGGTGTAGACGGGGGTAAAGGCTGTCATCGGGTCCTGAAAGATCATGGCGATGTCACGCCCGCGCAGGCGGCGCATCTGCCGTGGGGGCAGGCCGATCAGTTCGCGCCCGCGAAAACGCACCGACCCGCTGATCCGCACCCCCGGCGCGTCGATCAGCCCCATGATCGCCATGGCGGTAACGGACTTTCCGGATCCGGATTCCCCCACCAGCCCCAGTATCCCGGCCTCGGGCATGGTGAAGGACACATGATCCACGATCGGCACCATGCCCCCCCGCGCGGGGAAACCGATGCACAGGTCGCGTACGTCCAGCAGCGGGGCGGACCTGTCAGCGGGCATCACGCACCCTTGGGTCAAGGAACAGGTAGATCACGTCAACCGCCGCATTGGCCAGCACCACGAACACGGCGGAATACATGACGGTGGCCATGATGACGGGCAGGTCCAGCGTGGTCAGCGCGCGATAGGTCAGCCGCCCGACACCGGGCAGGCCGAATACCACCTCCGTCAGCAGCGCGCCACCGCCCACAAGCTGCGCGAAATCCATCCCGAACAGGGAGACAAAGGTGACCATGGACGTGCGCAGCCCATGCCACAGCAGGATGCGCACGGGCGACAGCCCCTTGGCGCGCGCCGTGCGCATGAAATCCTCGCCCGCCAGTGCGACAAGGTCCGTGCGCAGCACGCGGCTGTAGATGCCGATGAACATGACCGCCAGCACGATCCACGGAATGACCAGTCCCCTGAACCACCCCGACGGGCTCTGGCTGAACGGCACGTAACCCAACCCCGGCACCCACGAAAACAGCCATGTGTCGTGATAGCGGCTCTGGGTTACAAGGTTGGCGACTTCCCCCAGCCAGAACACGGGAATGGAAATCCCCACCAGCCCCAGCATCATCAGTCCCCGGTCCACCCATGTTCCTTTCATGGCGGCGGCCATCGTGCCCATGGCGATGGACACCGTAACCCAGATGAACGCCGCCCCGCAGACAAGACATGCTGTAACGGGGGCGGCCTGCAGGATTTCGGGCACCACCAGTTCGCCCCGGTCGGCATAGGATGCAAGGTCGCGGGTGATGAACAGTTTCTTCATCATGATTGCGTACTGCACCGGCAGTGGTCGGTCGAAGCCGTATTCGTGGCGTATTTTTTCCATGATCTGTGGTGATGCGTTCCGCCCGGCAATGCGCGCGGTCGGGTCCGCGCCGGGCGTGGCGAAAAACACGCCAAACACCAGCACCGACACGCCCAGCAGCACTAGCAGCGTCTGGCCCGCGCGGCGCAGCACGGCGGTCATGACCGCCGCCCCCCGTCACGCACATCCAGCGCGTCGCGCAGCCCGTCGCCCAGAATGTTGAGCGCAAGAACCACTGTCACGATTGCAAGCCCCGGCGCTACGGCCACCATGGGGCGGGTATAGATCAGGCCCTCGCCATCCTGAATGATGGTGCCCCACGAAGGCTGTGGCGCCTGCACCCCCAGCGAGAGGAAGGACAGCGCACTTTCCGCCAGTAGCGCCAGCGCCATCAGCAGCGGGCCAAGTGTCACCAGCGTGGTCATGACATTGGGCACGATGTCACGCAGCATGATCCGCCACCCCGGCACGCCCAGACAGCGTGCGGCGGTGACGAATTCCGCCTGGCGCAACGCCATGACCCGCCCGCGTATCGGGCGCGCGGCATAAGGCACGTAAACCAGCGCGATGATCAGGACGGGAACAAGCAGGCTGTCCGCCCGCAGCACGAACGGGCCAAGGCGCATCTGCTGGCTGACCATGACAATGGACAGCGATATGGCGAACAGATAGACCGGCACCGCCCACATGATGTCCATGAGCCGCGACAGGACAGTATCGACAATCCCGCCGAAAAAACCAGCAACAATCCCTACCGTTGCCGCCAGCAGAAGGCACAGTACCGCCGCTGCCGCTGAAATCACCAGCGAATTGCGGCCACCATACAGCAGTCGTGCCATCACGTCGCGCCCCTGGCTGTCCGCACCCAGCAGGTAGGTGGCGCACCATGTCGGCCCGATGGGGCTGAGGCCAAGGTGCAGCGGGTTATCATCGGGCTGCATGATATCCACCTCCCGCCCGTCCAGCATGATGGTACCCGCAACGGTGGACTGGAACGGATTGGTCCGCGCTACATCATGGGCATAGACCGGCGCCAGCAGGCACGCCACCATCACGGCCACAAGCACGCCCAGCGCCACCATGGCCGACGGCGTGCGTGCAAGCTTGCCTGCGGCCTGCCGCCATGGGCCGGGGGATACGGGCTGGGTCGGGGCGGGCATGGTGGTATGGCACTCGGACACTTGGGATCAGGACGCACGCACAAAGTGACACCATATCCCCCGCTTGCGAAGGGGCGGGGTATGGTCAGGGCCATGTCTTATCGCATTTTACCGTCCCGTCACAGCCACGGGGCCGTGCCGGGCGGGATGGCCACGGTCGCGGTATGGGCAGACAGCGCGGCAGTCGCGGCGCGCGGATGCCGACCATGTTCCGTACGGGCGGGGGCGTATCCGGTTACCCTCCGGTTGCGTCAGCCATCTGTGGTGTCCTGTGCCTGGTCAGGTATCGTACCATGGTTTTCCAGCAGGGCCACGGCGGTCGCGAAACTGGGGGCAAGGGGCAGCAGCGGGGTCATGGTGGCCTGCCATGCATGGTACAGGTCGGCCTTGCCTTCGTACACCACGGCGGACGGGCGGTTGTCGCGGTCCAGTTCCTGTATCCAGCCGCCACGCCTGCGGTCAATCATGAAGGTGTCGATATAGTCCCACAGGGTGCGGTACCACTGTTCATACCGCCGGTGGCCCGTGCGTTTCAGCAGGGCGGCCGCCGCGGTCATGGCCTCTGCCTGGCACCAGTGGGGACGGTTATGCACCATGGGGTCGTGGTTCCAGTCGATGGTATACAGCAGACCCGGTGCGCCATCACGTGCCCAGCCCGCCGTCATGCCGGCCTGGAACAGCTCGACGGCATCTTCCATCAGCCATGATGGCGCACGCCCGTCCGCACGCAGCAGGGCGGCTTCCAGCTTGAGCAGCAGGTGCGCCCATTCGGTGAAATGGCCCGGCGTCATGCCATACGGGCGCAGGGCATCGGTGGGCCGGTCGCGGTTATAATCCTTCAGCATGCGCCAGTCGCGGCTGTAGTGTTCGGGCAGGCTGTATCCGGCATTGCGCGCCAGTATGTGGATGAAGCGTTCAGCCACCCGCACGGCCCTGTTGCGCCACAACGGGTCGCCCGTTACATCCGCGGCCGCCATGCAGGCCTCGACCGAATGCATGTTGGCGTTTGCGCCCCGGTAATCTTCCTCATCCGACCAGTCTGCGGCGAAGCTTTCGCGGAAAACGCCTTCGTCCTCGCTCCAGAAGTGCCGTTCCCAGACCGCCAGCGCCTTGTCAAGCAGCCTGCGCGCGCCAGCAATCCCGCAACAGTGGCGGATGATGCGGCCAGCACGACAAACGCATGCAGGTAGGCCTGCTTGCGTCCGCCACCGTGCTGCTGCCCGTCCGTGGGTGGGGCAAGGAACCAGCCCCCGTTTTCATGATCCGCCAGCGGACCCAGCATGGACGTGACCCCATGCGTCGCCAGCGGCCCGCAACCGGGCAGCCCGCGCCCCGCCGCCACGGCATACACATGTGTCATGCGCGCGCCCAGCGTGGCATCGGACACGGCACCCGGCTGCAGGTTGCCACAGTCATCCAGCGCGGCGAACCCGTCAGGCACCCGGGCGGCCCTGTAGAAATCCAGCAGTCGCTGCCCCTGCATGTCCAGCCAGCGCTGGTGCGGCCCACGGCGCAGCCACGAGGAAACCGGCACCATGAGCGCGGGCAGGGTCTCACCCATTGATGATCATGCCCCCGTTTACATGCAGCGTCTGTCCCGTCATGTAAGAGGAATCCCGGGCCGCGAGGTAGACATAGGCCGGACCCAGTTCACTGGGCTGGCCAATGCGGCCCAGCGGCGTATCCTTGCCAAGACTGGCCACGGCCTGCGGGTCCACCGGTCCCCAGCTTGCGGGTTGCAGCGGCGTCCAGACCGGGCCGGGGGCAACCGCATTGACCCGTATGCCCCGTGGCGCAAGCTGGAGCGCAAGGGCGCGGGTAAAGCCCATTTCCGCGCCCTTGGTCGTGGTATAGGCAACCAGTGACGCATTGCCCGCAAACGCGTTGACCGAAGACGTGTTGATAATGACGCTGTCCCGCCCCAGATGCGGCAGCGCCGCACGGGTCAGGTAGAAATAGCCGTTGATGTTGACATCCATATGACGCTGCCAGACCTCATCCGAAATATCGGTCAGGTCATTGCTGACGTACTGGACGGAGGCATTGTTGACCACGATATCCAGCCCGCCAAGGGCCTGCACCGTGCGTGTGACCGCGTCATCGCAGGTGGCGCTGTGGGCGACGTCGCCCCGTATGGCCAGTGCGTGCACGCCTTCGGCCTGTGCCAGACGGACGGTTTCATTCGCGTCCTCGTCTTCATCCAGGTACACGATGGCGATATCCGCCCCTTCACGGGCAAAATGCAGGGCCGCGGCCCGCCCGATGCCGCTGTCGCCGCCGCTGACCAGCGCCCTGCGGCCCTTCAGCTTGCCGCTGCCCTGATAATCGGCGCGGATGTGTTCGGCCGGTGGGTCAAGCAGTCGTTCAAGACCGGGCTGGTGGGGCTGGCTCTGGGCGGGAATGCTGCGGGGCATGTTGTATTTCCATCAGGAGATGACAGGGGGAAGGAGCGCCCGTCGGGCGTGCATGCAGGTTCAAACGTCGTGATGGCGGGAGATGTTGCACGCCGGAATGCCTGCCCCTTGCAGGGTAAGGGAATATGACCGGCTGCCTGCCGTGCCTGTTACCGGGATATCTGGCAGACCATAAAAAAAGCGTTACGAAATTCTGCGTCTGTCATGAAAAATGTGGCCTTCGGACTGACAGCGTGCCTGAAAGAACATCCTGCAATCATGAGAAGTTCCTGGCGCAGCTTTTATGAAAAATCGACATCCAAAAAACTTTTGTTATTTTTCATGAACGGGCTTTTTGAAACAATTTCCTTTTATGTTCTGCTCAATGGACGGCTACGAAGCCATCCTGTTGCCATCAGGCCCCCATGCCAGCTTTTCTGATGGTCTGCGCACAGGCATCGCGCCGTGCCGGGATGTCGAAATCCGTCATGCGGGGGGAACCGTGCGTACCGGGCTGCAGGACGCCTGCCGTGCCATATGCATAATCCATGTTGCCCCGTTCATCGGCCGGCACGGCGCCTGTATTATGGATCAGCGTGTCCAGCAGCGGGGTTGCGCCCGCATGGTCCGCAAGGCCATTGCCAATGCAGAAATTCAGGTAACCTGCCAGCCGCGCCCCCGGCGCGGCGTCAATCATGGCCTGCGGTATGGCGGTGGCAGGGGGGGCGGCCATGTCACGGGCCATGGCGGGCAGGCCGCCACCGGCCAGCATGAGGCCAATCGTCATGACAGGCAGGGTTATGATCGGACGGTACGACATCTGGTGCATCCTGCTGCGGGACGTAGAATGACGTTGTGGCGTGGGAGGGCGGTACGCTGGATCATGTCCTTCACCCCTCCAGCAACCGCGGTCATAAACCCGCGACAGGGCAGCAGGTTGCATCGGCCCTGACAGGAAGGTGCCTGACCATGATGCCGTACGTCGCATGACAGGTACATGGACACCGGCATGATCCGTCCGGGAACCTTTCGGTGGCAGATTGCGCGGAATAAATGCAGGTGACAACGTGGCCCGGTTGTCCCTGATCTCTGGCACAGGAAAGAACAGTCCGGTTGTGGTTCCGCGCCGGAATGTCGGGAATAACACCCCACCATGGCGTCAATCGTAGCGAATCAGGCCGACCATCGTGGCGGACATGACCAATATCATGATCACAATTCCCGGGCGATTGGCCCGGCAGGCCCGAATGGAGAATAGGCTGGTGCTCAAACCTTTTCAGGGGCAGGCGCCTGTTACCCCGGTTCCTGCGGCCATTTTGCCCGTGATGCTGCCCTGGCGGTCGAAATCACGGTAATGGTCAGGACGCATGAGAGAATTGACGGACAGTGTGATGCTGATCGTCTGCTGTTTGAGCGTTTTTTTGCGGGAATGATCGCATCATGCCAGAAATAATCCTGTGCCTGCGCAGGCGGGCACGTGCCGTTTTCGCATGATGAAAGGGGATTGATACGGCACCGCATAGCATGAAAGGCGGCATGCCGCCCCCCATGTCATGTCGGGTTGAGTGGGTTACTTCTTTGCCGCTGCGCGCTTGCCCAGAAGCTGGATTTCAGCGGCATTGACGCCGTCGGGGTCAAGCGCGGCCCGTTTGGCGATTGCCTGCTCCTCTTCCGTGGCGTGTTCGCCGCCTTTCAGCACGTGTTCGGCCAGACGGATGGTTTCCGCCTTTGTCATGATGGCAGGCGAATGTGTGGCCTTGCGTACCAGGTCATGAATGGAACCGGCGGCATGGGGAACTTTATGTTCGGGCATGTTAAGATAACTCCTTATGATATCAATATATGTTGATGGTCAGAGGGAGCGCTTCAATGCATGAACATAAATATTTTCCATAAGTATTCCGGATCAGTATATAATTATATATCTGATATTCCATGTCATGAATACCACCACATATATGCACCAGACCGGGCGCACCAAATGAATCCGCCCGGTGTTGTATCAGGGCAGTAGGGTGATCAGGTCGCCAAGCAGGTTATCAAGGAACGTGCGGGGCGAAGCCGTATCATCCGGCGTTGGTGCCGCTGTCGTCGTGGGGGCGGCCGCAGGTGGTGGCGGGTTCTTGCCCGATGCAAGCTGCCACAGATATTCGGCCCACTGCCGTTCGGCCTGCATGGACACCGCCGCCTTGCGCAGGTTGCCCAGTGCCTGGACGGCGTTCTGGTCGCCGCGCCGGACAAGGGGGATCAGTGCTTCGGCTGCATCACTGACGCGCGCCTGACTGTCCTCGATATGGGTGCCCAGCGTGAAGTAGGCTTCGGCAATGGTCTTGGGGTCCATAATGTAATCTCTCCACGGCAATCGGGGTGCCAGCCTAACGTACCGGCGACAGCGACGCCAATCAGGGGAGGTATGACACCCCGACGCGACAGCACGTAACAGGACAGCAGAAAGCCCGGCAGCGCTGTGCCACCGGGCTTCCCGGAAAAAGGGATGAGGAGGGTGTCAGAACAGGAATATCATGGCCGTGGACAGTGCGAACGCGGCGGCGATCAGCGCTGGTCCCATAATATCCCATCTGCCCATCCATCCTGTCCGTGGTATGCCAGCCAGATGCTGGCGTCGCAGGTGTGTCCACATTGCAGCCTCCGGTAGATGTAGTGCGGCAGGGCAGGCGATGCGTCCATGGGACGCGCCTGCACCATCAGATGAAAATGAACGACAGCCATAGGGCAAGGGTCAGCAGGACCATGCCAATACCGATCATATCGATCATGTCGGGGTTTGAGCGGTAACGGGTTTCCCTGACCATGGTGACCTCCAGTCCGGACGGAAAGAATCCGTCCGATGGATGCCATGTAGGTAGCCACTATTTACCCCGAAAGGGGGGCATGGTCCCCGCAAGCGGGCAGGCGGGCAGGATCTGCCATCACGTTTCCGGCATCATGCCGGCCGCCCCGGCACGATGGCCGTGCATGGGGAGGGAACTGGGGCGACAGTCGGCCGGATCAGTCCCCGGCCTGTTCCAGTTCGTCGTTGATCTTCAGCGCCAGACGCGCCATCTGCAGCGCGCCTTCCCTGCTGCCTGCCCCGCAGATGAAGCGGGCGGGATGGGCAAATACCGCGTCAGCCACGCCTGATACCTTGGCCAGTGCCGGGCCGTCCAGACCACGCCATGCCTCGGGCAGGGAAACGCGCTGCCCGAAATCGCCGCGTGTGGGGGGCACGGCCTTGACGTTCCAGCGGTCGGGCGCGGCGGGCGAGACGACATAGACGACAGGCAGGTCATTTTCAAAAATGACCTTTTCGGTCGGCATGCCCGTATCCATCAGCAGGATGCGCTTGTCTTCGGCGGCTTCATAGGCGGCCATGACCCGGTTTGCCGCCTTCAGGCTGGCGCGCACGCGGTCCACCACGTTGACCAGATGGCCGGCAACGATTGTCGCGGCATTGGCGAAGCCCAGCGTTTCACGCCGCTTGGCTTCTTCCGGGCCATACAGTTCGGTGGTGTCCCATGCCGGACGACAGGAGGAGACGATATCCGCCAGCGACAGCTTGCCCATCTTCACGACGCCATTGTCGTCCTCGTCAATCGGCAGGACCAGCGACCTGTCGATGGCCTGCCATATGGCGGCGACATCCGTATCCTCGGCCGGCACCTGCAGGATATTGCGAATGGCGGCCGTGCCGTAATCCTTCCACAGCAGGCCTGCGGCGCTGTAGGGCGTTCCATCATCACGCAGGGGCTTGTCCTTCATGTGATGGTCGTATCGCCCCCTGTCCGGGGCATACTGGCCGCCGACGTCAAATACGATATCCGATGCCGCGATCCGCTCGGGCGAACGCGAACGGGTGAACGCCAGCCGGTCTGCAGGTGCGTCCCCCAGAACGCGCCCGCGCAGGTCGCCTTCGGGTGCAAGGGCATAGTGAAGGATGACATATCCCAGCGTCTCATCAACGTGGAAATTCCCCGAATGGGTCAGCGCCCGGACGGGGGCGGCCGCGTTATCAAGACCAATGGGCGTATGCTCGGACATATAAAAACCTGCTGACAGACAAGAATTGGAGTGCTGGTACGCACCCTCATGCCGCAAAGGCCACGTCAAGACAACAGGCTTCATGGCTGCCTTGGTGCCACATGCAGGGCAGGGTGCCGCCGTCCTTGATACATGTCCGGATATCTGTTCCGGGGCCATCCGCGCATGGACCGTCCTGCTGGAAGCATGCTGTTTTTATAAAAAAAGCACCTGCCGGTTTATTTTGAAATGACACTCTGCCCCGCTGCCTGCGCAGCGGGGTGACCTATGGGCGCCGCGTCCGGGTGCGCGGTCCGGTGCTGCACTTCATGCCAGTACAGGGGACGTTCACGGTGCTGGTCCTGACAGCCTGCAAGGCAGGAGGTGGCAGCGCAGAGCATGATTGTGTTCAGGATACGGCGCATGACAGGCCCCCGGTCGCTGCGGGTGCAACGCCGGATATGGGCGATGGTTCAGGGGTGCGAAGCCGTGCCGGTTTCGGTCTGGTCAGATACCGGGATGCAGTCAGGACGCCGTGCGCCAGGCGCTGACGGCCTCCATGCCGGTTTTCAGCAGTTCGGCCGTGCGTTCCGGACTGTCGCCCTCCACATAAACCCGCAGTTCCGGCGCGTTGCCCGATGGGCGCAGGTGCACGATTTCACCATTGTCGAAGGTCATGCGCAGGCCATCGGTTTCATCGACATGCGCAAGCCCGCCGCAGGCATCAAGCAGCCCTAGTGATGCCGCCCCCGTGTCCGGGTCCTGCCGCAGGGCTGCGATCTGTGCCTGGCTGCGGGCCGTTGGCATTTCTGCCAGCCGGTCACTCAGCGTAAAGCGCCGGGGCAGGGTGGCCACAAGGCCCGCCAGATCCACCCCCTGCTGCCGTGCGGCGACAAGGGCGCAGATCATGGGCAGGATGGAATCCCGCGTGGGCAGCGCCCGAAGGGTGCGCGTGTCCCGCGTTACGTCACTGGCCAGCAGGAAACCGCCATTGGCTTCATACCCGACGGAGGGAAGCAGCCCGGCTTCGGCCGCTTCGGTCATGGCGGCGACGACAAAGGGGGAACCGATGCGGGTGCGCCGGATATCCCGCGCAAAACCCGCCTGTTCCAGCGCGGTATTGCTGCTGACCGGTGTGGTCACGGCGGCTGCGCCAAGGAAACGCGCGGCAATGATCCCCAGTACATCCCCCCGCAGCCAGTTGCCGTGCCGGTCCGCCAGCAGCGGACGGTCGGAATCGCCATCGGTCGTCAGGATGGCGTCCAGCGTGCCATCACTGGCCCATTCGCGCGCCAGTGCCGCGTCTTCAGGCCGCACGGCTTCGGTATCGACGGGAATGAAATCGTCCTTGCGGCCCAGCGGCACGGCGGTGCCACCCAGTGCTTCGACAATTTCCACCATCACGTCCCGCCCCACGGCGGAATGCTGGTAAATGCCGAGTTTCAGCCCGGACAGGGCATCGGGACCAAAAAAATCACGGTAACGGGCGACAAAGCCCGGCACGACATCCGTTATGACCGGCAGCACGATGTCACGCGCAAGTGCGCCGTTGGCATCGAACCAGCCATCAGGCAGGGTGACGTCCTGTTCGCGCATGGCGGCTTCGTCGGTCTTGAGGAATTCGCCCCGCGCGCGATTGAACTTGATGCCATTGCGGTCCGCCGGGATATGGCTGCCTGTTACCATAAGCGAGGGGATACCCAGCGTGAACGCATGCAGGCACAGCGCGGGCGTGGGCACGAACCCGCAGAAAACCGGCACGCCCCCCATATACGTAATGGCTGCGACACAGGCCCGCAGGATGTGCGGCGTGCTGGGCCGCAGGTCACCTGCCACTGCAACCTGCGTGCCCGGCCCGAATTCCCCCAGCGTACCCAGATGCTCCAGATAACCCACCGTGTAGGCGAAGCAGACGGAATCCGTCATGGCGGTTACAAGGCCACGCGCGCCGCTGGTCCCGAAGGCGACACCGGACTGCTTCATCCACTGGGCTATTTTCATGTGGTTCTCTCAACAACTGTGATGGGGTTCGGGGCGGGGACCGGGCAGTTCGCATGCCCGGCCATGAACACATGGAACGTGTCGCGGTTGACGCACATGATCGTGGCCGCCCGGCATGGCGCTGTCGTGGCAGGCGGGATTTCGCACGTCAATCCCATCAGGGCGGGCGGTGTCATGTCACCCTGTCGCCATATTCCATCCTGATCATGCTGTTCAGTGAATCATGAAAATGCGGCCAGAAAAAGCCCCGTCGCCCGTGGCGGCCGGTCATGGCGCAATATCAGGCCGGACGCGATAAAGACCGGGGCAGGGATCAGTCCAGTGTTGCCGGGATGGCGGCAGCCCCGGCGCCGGGGCACGATTTCGCGACCTGCATGCGCTGGATGGCTTCCATCTTGCCCTTTTCACGTGCCAGCACGCCCGCCACGTCCGATCCCGTCATTTCCGACAGAGGCACGCCCAGCGCCAGGACACCCCATGTATCGGTCTTGTGCGCCCGACGCTGCTTGTTGGTCAGGGTTTCCAGTGTATCCCCTTCCTTCAGTTCCTCCTGCCCCAGCTGCTGGCAGTCCAGGCTGGAATAGGCGGTATCGGGAATATAGGTGGGCTGGATGCGCATCCGGCCAGTACTGCCAGACCGGACAGGACAAGAAATCTTTTCATTCTGTTCTCTCTTCGTAGACGAAGAGCGGGTGTTACATATCGTCACATGGGCAGGTAGCCGCATACTGCATGGCAGTAACGCATGCCGGATGGATGGCCGGATGACAGCATGAGTAACTGAACCGTACCTGACGGCACGGGCGGGCATCCGCGCGCCAGCCGATGCGGCGGGTGCCTGTGCCGGACCTCTCCATATTGTGTAGCCCGCGACCAGTTTTATGGGGTGGGCTGCGCAGCCCGCAGGCAGGCATGCGAGGCCAGAGGCACCGGGTGGCGGTCAGACACCACCCGGTTCGCAGGGCGGTCGCGGGCATCCCGCCCACCCGCCATCAGGCGAGTGTATCGACCAGGATGATCTCGCTATCTTCCAGCGCGCGGACATGCAGCGTTTCGGTGTCGGAAATGGCGGCGCCATCACGCTCACCGACTGTCGTGCCTTCAATGTCCACCCGGCCCCGCGCGGGAACCAGATAGCCAAGCCGCGTGGCGCCCAGCGGGTACTCCACCACCTGTCCCGCCTTCAGCGTGGCCCCCAGCACGCGGGCATCGGCATTGATCGGCAGGGCGTCTCCATCGCCCGTACGGCCGGATGCCAGAACCACGAACTGCCCGGCCCGGTCTGCCTTCGGGAACGAGCGCGTACCCCATGAGGGCGCATGGCCCGCGCGGTCAGGCATGATCCAGATCTGGAACAGGCGGGTGGCCACGTTTTCACGGTTGTGTTCGGCATGCCGGATGCCGGTGCCCGCCGACATGACCTGCACATCGCCCGCTTCCGTCCGCCCCGTGTTGCCCAGGCTGTCGGTATGGGTGATCGCGCCTTCGCGGATATAGGTAATGATTTCCATATCCCGGTGGGGATGCGTACCAAAGCCGGTGCCCGGTGCAATCATGTCATCATTCCAGACCCGCAGCGCGCCCCAGTGCATGCGCGCAGGGTCGTGGTAATGGGCGAACGAAAAATGGTGGCGGGCATCCAGCCAGCCATGGTTGGCGTGACCCAGCCGGTCAAAGGGACGTAATTCAATCATCGGGTTTTCTCCATATGCCAGTGTTGGCCATGGACAGCACGGTATCGTCCCGACATGGTTGCGAATATAGAAACAAAGGAAAGTCACTGTTTCCATTTATTGACCATAAATAACCGGGGTGGGGAGACAGGCACCGGACGATCAGTTATGGAAACAAGCAGTGGGAACCAGTGCGCGGGACGATGCAATGCGGCTGCCGGATTTTGAGGCATGGGCCATTTTCGCAAAAGTGGCCGAACGGGGTTCCTTCGCCCGCGCGGCGGAGGACATCCAGCTATCGAAACCCACGGTGTCCAAGGCCATAGGCCGGCTGGAGCAGTCGCTGGGCGTTGCGCTGTTCAACCGCAATTCACGACAGATGTCCCTGACCGAAACCGGGCGAAGGCTGCTGGGGCATGCCAGCCGTATCCTGGTTGAGGCGGAGGCCGCTGAAATGGAGGCGCGTGGCGGCACCCTGACGCCATCGGGCCTGATACGGGTCGCCGCCCCCATGGTGTTCGGGGGGCGGCACCTTGCGCCCCTGCTGCCGGATTTCCTGATGCGTTACCCGGAAATAGACATCACCATAGATTACAGCGACGCCATCGTGGATCTTGTGGCCGGTGGCTACGACATGGCGCTGCGTATTGCGTCATTGGCTGATTCCGCCCTGCTGGCGCGGCGGCTGTGCACGGTGCGGCTGCTGCTTGTGGCCACGCCGGAATATCTGGATCGGATCGGCCATCCGGATGATCCGCGTGCGCTGGAAGGCCACAAGAGCTTCGTTTACACCAATACATCTGCCCCGGGCATGATCCGCCTGCGGCAGGTGCCGGACGGGCGGGAGGTTGTCCTGTCACAGACCGCGCGCCTGCGGGCGGATAATGCCGAGACCTTCCTGCCGGCACTCGAGGCCGGGCTGGGCTTTGGGCTGTTTCCGGAATTCATGGTGTGGGACGGGCTGAAATCCGGCAGGTTCGTGCGTGTCCTGCCGCAGTGGGAGGCGCCTCCCGTGGCCCTGTACCTGGTTACGCCCGCCAGTAACCTGCGGCCCATGCGGGTGACGGCCTTCATCGATTATCTGGCCGGGGCGTTTGTCCATCCGCCCTGGGCGAAGGACAGGGCGCCGACCGGGACATGACACGCCCGGCGGCCGGCCGGGCGTGGCGTGCGGGTCAGGCCAGCTTTCTGGCCAGTTCCGCGACATGCTGGCCCAGGAAGCGTGCGCCATCCAGTTCGGTGGCGCTGGGCTGGCGGGAACCGTCGCCCGCGGCGATTGTCGTCGCGCCATAGGGCGAGCCGCCAGTCACTTCATCCACCTTCGTCTGTCCCTGGAAACTGTAGGGCAGGCCGCTGATCACCATGCCATGGTGCAGCAGATTGGACATGAGTGAGAACAGGGTCGTTTCCTGCCCGCCATGCTGTGACGCGGTGGAGGTAAAGACCGCGCCAACCTTGCCAATCAGCGCGCCCTTCATCCACAGCCCGCCCGTCTGGTCCCAGAAATTCGCCATCTGCGATGGCAGCCGCCCGAAACGTGTGGGCGCACCGACAATGATCGCGTCATATTCAGGCAGTTCCGCCGTGGTGGCGACGGGAGCTGACTGTTCTGTCTTGAAATGGTGGGCTTTGGCCACATTCTCCGGCACCAGTTCGGGCACGCGTTTTACGTCTGCCTCCAGCCCTGCCGCGCGGACGCCTTCCGCCACCGCATGAGCCATGGTTTCAACGTGGCCGTAAGTGGAATAGTATAATACGAGAACCCTGAACAATGTCGTAACCCCTTGCTGTGTCATGGATCGTTTCCAACTGGAACCTTCCTGACAATACGGCCCGTCACGCAGGTGCATACGCCAAAATCGGAAATGCTTCGTTTCCTGTCTTTGCGCCGGTCACGCGCGGGCAGGGGGCATTATGTGCCCGCAAGCGGCTCCCATCCCCCTGCGCTTCGGCCAAACATGGGAATATGGCCAAGGGCATGCACCAGTCCGGGCATATCCTCTCCTACCTGCTGCAGCGCGTCGCGCCAGGCCCAGCCTTCGGTCAGCACTGCCGTAATGCCGACGATGCGTGCCTGCACCCGCTGCATGAGCCCGATGGCGGCAACCGCCGTCCGGCCTGTGTTCAGCACGTCATCCATAACCAGAACGCGCCTGCCGCGAACCCGCTCGATCAGGGCGGGATCAAGGTACAGGCGCTTGGCCTGATCGGGACTGGTGGAGGATGTGAGGGGCTGCGACAGGGCGTCGTCATACCAGAATTTGCGCGAGTGACCCAGTGCGACATAATCGTCAAAACCAAGGTTTTCCGCCACGGGCCGGGCATAGGCCAGACCCATGGTGGGCACGCCGACAATGACCTCCGGCTGAAGTTCCCGCGCCAGATCGGTCAGCAGGCGGACCAGCGCGTGTTCAACCGCAAATGCCGTCTGGTTGGACATGAGCAGCGCGATGGCCTTTTCCCCGTCCGGCAACGGACGTAATGGCAGGACCAGCGTGGACCCGTCACGCAGGCGGACGGGATAGGTGGTGTCGTGGCAGGGCCGCTCCCCGGTCATGGGGGACGGGTAAAATCGGGTCTGGTAGGGTGCTATGGACACGGATGCTTCCGGCTGGGGCTGACAGGATCATGGACCGGCAGCGGGATGGTGGCTGCCGGTCCGTTACGATAGCCGTATGGTCTGCCGCGCGCCAGTCCCGGATTAGTGCCATGCTCCGCTTTCAACCATGCACTGGGCATAGAAATTGCGGCGCGATGCCATGCTGACGCCAACCGTCACGCTTTGCGACGTGACATTATCCAGCCCACGGGCAGAACATTTTGCATCTATGTTGCGATATTCGCTGCTGTCGGGCGGCAGGGCGGCTGTATGGCCATGGAAGTGGCCGAATTCCGTATTGACCTGCCGTGGATGACGTTCCGTCGTGGGAACGTGGATACGGTGCGTCCGGCCCAGTGCGGGCGCACCCATCAAAACAATCCACAAAACGGGCAGGACAGACAGTATGGTTTTCATGATCACACGGGCACCTTGGGATATGTCGGGTGCAGTATATGCGGGCAACGTGACCAGCCTGTGTTTCGATCCTGTCGTTATGTATCTGGCAGATTAGGAATTGTTCATGTCGTGGAAGTACGCCGCCCGTCCCTGCGGACGGACGGCGCGGGTGATGCGCCTTACACGCCCACCATGACATCGGACGCCTTGATGATGGCTGTCGCCGGTTCGCCGACCTTCAGATTCAGGTCGGCAACCGCTTCATTGGTGATCGATGCGGTGACAATGGTGCCGCCACCAATGTCGATGCCAACATGGGATGTGGTCGCACCCTTGGCAATGGATGTGATCTTGCCCGCGATCTGGTTGCGTGCGCTGATTTTCATTTTATGTCCTTTCCCTGGGTTTTGGCCTGCCGGCTGTAATCACGAAATGGGGCGCAATGCAGACCATGGCCACGGCAGCGGCCACGGGCATTCGCCTGCATTGTAGTGGCGGAACGGTCCTTTACGCGCCGGTCTGTGCGATCACGACCGAGGCCTCGGTCGTCAGTACGCGGAACGTGAAGCTTTCCTGCAGGTACAGGTCCACCGACGTGTCGGAATGGCTGGTATAGCCGATCGAGACATCCTGCCCGATCGACAGTTCGAAATCCCCGCCGCGGGTGGACACGATATAGGCGCCTTCAATGGCCGGGGCGCAGATGATCTTGCCTTCGGTCATCCGCTCGATATGGCGCAGCACGGGATAGCCTTCCTCGTTCCCGCCACTGACGGCGGCAAAGGCGCGCGCACCCAGTACGACGGCGTACGGGCCGTTCACGCCCGCAATGCGCAGTTCATTCAGGCCATCGGCAATGATGGCGGGATAGTCACGCGCGGATGCGGGCAGGGTGAACTTCGCGTTGGATGTATCCTGCCCGATGCCGGTGATCCCGGCGGCGGCATAGCCGTCGAATATGGCGCGGTCCTCGGCATAGGCGATTTTCTTTGCCGCGTCCTTCAGCGGCTGCCAGTCGGAATCCAGTGCGCCGCGTTCCACGTCGTCAATGGCGTCACGGTCCAGCGTAAAGGGCACGCGCAGTTCAACCAGCGGCAGCACCTTGCGCTGCAGCGCCCGCACGCCCTCTGCTGGGCTGTCGATACGGGCCGTGTGGCCGGTATCCACCGCGGCGAAGCCGACACCGCGGGCATCAGGCACGTCCACCACGCGCCGCCCGGCAAGGTAGCGGCGCAGCGTGCGGGACGCCTCCTGTTCAATTTCCGCCCATGCGGCGTCGGAAATGGGGGCAAGGTTCCGGTGCAGGTTGTTCATGTCAGGCTTCTTCCTTCAGTGACCCGATGCCAAGTGATCCGGCCGGTACGGGGCGTGTGTCTTCGTTGGTTTCCGCAGGCGCTGCTGCCGTGGCGTCATATGCCGGGGCGGCGTCAAGGAAATCGGCGGTGGGAATGAAAAACAGCGTGCCCGTCACCGCGCGGCTGACATCCAGCAGGCGGTCGTAATTTCCCGGCGGGTTACCAATGAACATGTTGTCCAGCATCCGCTCGACCCGGGAAGGGGATTTTGCGTAACCGATGAAATAGGTCCCGAATTCTCCCCGGCCGACTTCGCCAAAGGGCATGTTGTCGCGCACGATCTGCAGCTGTTCGCCATTTTCCTCGATATTGGTCAGGACGTTGTGGGCGTAGCTGGGCTTGGCGGCTTCGGGCAGTTCAATGTCCGACAGCTTCCTGCGGCCAATGATCTTTTCCTGCTGCTCGACGGGAATGGCGTCCCACTTCTTCAGGTCATGCAGGTATTTCTGGGTAATGACGTAGCTGCCACCGGCAAAGTCCGGGTCCTCGTCGCCGATCACGGTCGCATCGGTCGCGGCCTGGTTGACCGGGTTTTCCGTGCCATCGACAAAGCCAAGCAGGTCGCGGGCATCGAAATACTTGAAGCCATGCACTTCATCGACCACCCGTGCCGCCCCGTCCAGCCGGGCGGTAATGGCGGCGGCCAGTTCAAAACACAGGTCCATGCGGGTTGCGCGGATGTGGAACAGCAGGTCACCAGGGGTGGAGGGTGCTTCATGGACGCCATGTATGGCGCGGAAGGGGTGCAGTTCCCTGGGCTTCGGCCCCTTGAAAATACGTTCCCACGCATCCGCCCCGAAACCCATCACGCAGGACAGTCGCCCGTCGGGAATGCGGAATCCTACGCCACGGACCATGGCCGACAGATCCCCGCACAGGTCGCGGACCGTAGTGTCATGTCCCTCTCCGGGGTCAAGCGTGAAAACGAGGAAAATCGCCGCACTGGTCAATGTGGTGTCAACGGGCTGTGGTGTCGCTGAAGGCACGCCTTACTCCCTGCATGGCGCCATGAAGAACATGCGGCAGACCCGGCGCGGCGTAGGTCTGCGGTTGACAGGGGATTCTATATGGTTCGGCCCGCCAGCAAAAGGGCCGCCATAATGATTTCCCCCTGTGTTCTGACATGATGCGCGTGCATCCCTGCGTCCGCCCGGACGTTTGCAGGCAGTTTTCCGCGCCTGTGCCGGGATGTGTGGCGGCCAAGCGACGGGTGGCCATGTGGGGAAGGGCGCGGGAGGGATATTCAGGCATGCCTGGCCGGAATATATTTCCGCGCGTCTGCTCAAGGAGGGAGAGGGAATGGCGAAAAAGAAGACCATCTATCATCTGACAAAGGGTCTGCGGGACAGGGTCGATGCCTTTGTCATGCGGTTTTCCCTGCTGCCGGATCAGGCTCTTTTTGATCCCTACATCATGCAATGGGTTCGTGACCTGGAGCAGAACTGGGAAAGAATTCGCGACGAGGCGCTGTGCATGGCGGCGTCCGATATTCCCTCGCTTGGTGAGATTTCCCCCGATCATGGCCGGATCGCGGCGGATCGGCGCTGGCGGTCCTTCTTTCTGGAAGGTTACGGCTACAGGCGGCAGGAAAACCGCGCCCGTGTTCCCACGACGGCGGCGCTGATCGACCGGATCCCCAATTTATGCACCGCCAGCTTTTCCGTGCTGGAACCCGGCTGCCACATTCCCCGCCACCGGGGCATGACCAAGGGCATGCTGACCTATCACCTTGCGCTGCAGGTACCTGCCGACCGCGAAAACTGCTGGATCCAGTTCGAGGAAGGCGACAGGCTGCATGTCTGCCCCTGGACGGCGGGCAGGTCGATCCTGTTTGACGATACCTATAACCACGAGGTGTGGAACAACACGACCGACACACGCTACGTCCTGCTGATCCAGGTCCGGCGTCCGTGCCGGTGGCCTGCGCGCCTGCTTATGGATGTCTTTTTCCAGGGTGTCCGGTATTCACGTTTCGTTCAGGATATCCGCAAGAACCTGGACCGTCGCGGCACATAACGCGCGTTCCCCCAATTGCCCTTTCCGTGGTCCGGCCTGCGGGGCGCAGGGACGGCATGATGTCCATGCTCCCGCTGCTCCCGGTAAGCCGTGCCAACATCGCAGTCATCCATTGTTGCCCGCATGGCATGGTGGTGGGGCACTGTGTCCGGAATAACGGCCGGCCCCCGCGGGCGCGACGGCTGAATGCCTTTGGGGTTTTTTCGTAGATATTATTAAAAAACAGCATATTGGACTGGATCGGGACGAGGGGTCCCGCCTGCTTTTTCCATGGCGATCCGCCTTGTGAACATTTTGTATCTTCCGGTGCGCTGAAACGCGAAATACGTCTATTCCATCCGGATGTGGAAAGTGCCACAAGGCAGCGGAAAACCGGCGTCATGACACGGACGCCATTCAAAGCAGGTGATCATGCTGTTCAAAACCCTTCCTCCGGGCGCCGTGGTCGGGCTGTTTGCCCTGTTTGCCTGCACCTTTACCGCCCTGACCAGTGAGGTCGCCCCTGTCGGCATCCTGATCGAGATGGCGCAGGCCTTCCATATCCGCGAAGGTCAGGCCGGGCTGGCCGTCAGTGCCTTTGCGTTGATGGTCATGATCGCGGCGATACCCCTTACGATCATGACGGCGCATATCGACCGCAAGCGGCTGGTCGTTCTGTCCCTGCTGGGTTACGTCGCATCCAACCTGGCGGTGACCGTGGCGCCGACCTTCCTTATCCTGTGTGCCGGTCGCCTGATCGGGGGGCTGGCGCATGCGCTGCTCATGTCGATCGCGGCGGCCTATGCCGCGCGGCTGGTGCCGCAAAACATGACGGGACGTGCCATTTCGTTCGTATATGGCGGGACGTCGCTGGGCATGGTGCTGGGTGTGCCGGGGGCTGCGGCCATCGGGCACATGGTTGGCTGGCGCATGGCCATGGGTATCATGACCGTGCTGGCGGTGGTGCTGACGATCTGCATTGGGTTTTTCCTGCCGCCGGTCTCGTCACCAGTGCAGGTCAGGGAAGGGTTGCCGGCAATGGCAGGCCAGCGGGCGATGCGGATATTCCTTGTTGTCGTGGTAGTGGATGCGGTGTTCTTCTTTGCCCATCACCTGCTGTACACATACATCACGCCGCTGCTGCTGGCGCATGGGCTGTCAACCGGGACACTCAGCATCGCGCTGCTGATGACGGGCGGGTTCAGCATCCTTGGCCTGTGGGCGGCGGGGCTGGTGGTGGACCGCTGGCCCGCCGCCGGGCTGTTGGGCAGCGGGCTGGCCATGCTGGTGGGCATGGGGCTTATGTACGGGCATATCCTGTCGGGCTGGATGGCCGTGGCGGCGGTGGGCCTGTGGTGTATCGGATATTCCGCCGTCGTGCCCTTTGTCATGTCCGGTGCGATCCGGGCGCGCGCCACGCGGCCTGATGTCGCGGGGGCGGCGATCAATGCTGCGTGCAACATGGGCATATTGCTGGGATCGGCCGTAGGGGGAGAGGTACTGTCCAACGGGGGATTTGCCCTCCTGACCCCGCTATCCTGCGCCATGGTGTTGCTGGGCATGATCGTGGCCATGCTCAATCCCGCCGCTTTCCCCCGCGCGCTGACCCCAGCCGAGGAAGAAGGCTGAAAAGCTTTCGGGTGTCCCTTCTTTCAAAAAGGCGATGTCCGGGGAAGCTTGCGGGATAGGCATGCCGCCCCAGGGAACAAGGACGGCATCCGGAATGTTGGTAGGGTTTTTGTCAGTGGATTCCGGCTCGGCCCATCAGTGAATGGCCACCTGCGTCGCAGCGGACAGAGGCATCGGCGCCGTGGGGATGGGGGGCTGCGTGGCAATCCGGGCGACGTTGTCCCCCGTGACGGGGAGCAGGCCGTCTATCCGCGCCAGCAGAAAATCGGCCCCGCCGCGCGACAGATGCTGCTGGTCTACATAAAACGGGTCATTCCCCGTGCGGAATTTGCACCCGGCTGGCGAACACAACCCGTCCGCAAGGGAAAAATAGGTCACATCCGTCGTGTCCGCCACCGCTTGGCGCATGGTGTCGGCAATGGGCTGTCCGGGGACGGATAGCAGCGGGACCGGGGCGATATCCCCCGCAGTCAGGAATGACGGGTCCAGCATATGCTCGACATGCTGGCGCACGGGCATGAACGCCGTAACGGCTTCGCGTGCGGGATCAAAGCGGAACTGCGGCACATCCCCCAATATGATGACATGCTTGTGCGCGCGGGCCAGCACCTGTGTTGTGGTACGTACCGCGACATCCAGCCGCGCAAGGCTGGCTGCCACGCCGTGGTTCATCCTGTCGCGTGGGTCGATATAGGCATCCCCCCCGGCGTCAGCTGCGAAAGGGGCGGCCCAGTAACCCGCCAGCACGACCGTCTGAACACGCGGGTCGCGCATGACGGCAGCGAAGGCCCGGTCATTGTAAAGCGCGCACTGTGCGGCATGTCCCGGATGGGACGGCATGAGGCGTGTGGTCCCCAGTAACGGGGGGCAGGACGATTTGGTAAACTGAACGAAATCAAATCCCGCCTGATCGGCCAGATGCGACAGCGATGCAGCAAGTGCCGATGCGTGGCTGTCACCCAGCAGGGCGATGCGCGGCCGTCCCGCATCATGCACGCAGCGCGGGGACACATTGGGTTCGGATACCCCGTAATTGGCCAGGCAGGCTTCCCCCCGTCCTTCCGCCAGCACCAGTTCCGTCAGCATCAGGCTGCGGTCAAAACGCCGGGGCAGTCCATCGGCGACATAAACGGTCGCCAGCATGCCGACACCCAGCGCCAGCGCCCCACCGTACCGGAGGACGACGCCACCATCCGCCCCGCCGCCACGGCGGAAGGGCTGTTCGATGTAGCGCCATGACAGCACGGCCGGAAACAGTGATACGATCCCCGCCCCAAGCAGCAGCAGTGGCGCGGGCGGCTGGGGCGAACACACCCAGATGAACGCCATGAGCGGCCAGTGCCACAGGTACCATGAATAGGATATGCGCCCGATCCATATGAATGGCCGCGTGGACAGGATGGCGCGGTTGACAAAGCTGCCATCGGACAGCAGCAGCGCCAGCGTGCCACCGACAGGCAGCAGCGCCGCGATACCCGGAAACGGCGTATGTTCGTCAAATACGAATATGGACAGCCCGATAAGAAAAAGCCCCATCCAACCAATGAAATGATTGACGGGGCGGGGAAAGGACAAAGTATAATTTGATTTTGCCACAGCAAGGAATGTGCCCATGCCCAGTTCCCACGCCCGCGTGGGCAGCAGGTAGAACGCGGCGGCAGGCCACCGGCCCACGCCGATCTGGGCAATGCACAACGACCCGATGCACAGCGCACCAAGCATGCAGAGCACATAAATCCCCCGCAACTGGCGAAACGCAAGTATCAGCACGGGAAAGAACAGATAGAACTGTTCCTCCACCCCCAGGGACCACGTCATGAGGAATGGATTGAGGTGCGCATCGGGGGAAAAGTAACTGATCTGTTTCCATAGCAGGACGTTCGACCATCCAAGTAGCGCGCTAATGGCCCCCAGACTGTTCTGACGTAATTCCGTCGGGCTTGAAAGTAACAGCCCGAGCAGCATGACACAGGTGACAGTGACCATGAGCGCGGGCAGGATACGCCGGGCCCGGCGGGCGTAAAACCCAAGGAAACTGAATGTGCCCAGGCTGACATCCCTGTAAACGATGCCGCCGATCAGGAAACCGGAAATAACGAAGAATATATCCACCCCGACAAATCCGGACTGCACGGGGTAAAGATTGGCATGGAAAAGCACCACGGCGGTGACCGCGATTGCACGCAGTCCATCAATATCGCGCCGGTAATTGGCGTGTAAATTCAGGCTCATGGGATCACCCTACAGAAGCTGCATGACAACAGATTGGGGGTGACCTTGCGATCCCGCACAATTTGTCAACTGTAATAAAATGTAAAGTTAACGCTGGTTTCACCGGACTTGTAAAATTTTTTACAAATAAAAGCCGTGTGTTTGTTTTACATCAGCCCACGATATGGCGCGGCAGGACGACACCGACCTGCGGCATCGCGTGGACCCCACAATCTTATGAAAAGCCTGGCAGGCCCGACCCGCCTAATATGCCCCGACATCTGCCGCAGAAACCGGAGCGTACGACCCCATGCTGCTCAATACCATCGAACTTGGTCCTGAAAACGGTGACCTGTCCCTGCCACCCGTTGTATTCCTGCATGGACTGTTCGGGCGGGCGCGCAATTTCGGCTTTTTCCAGCGCCGCATTGCCGCAACCCGCCGCACGCTGGCGCTGGACCTGCGCAACCATGGGCAGAGCCCACATGGCCCCATGGATTATCCGTCCCTTGCGGCGGATGTGTGCGAAACACTGGCCACCCATGGCGCATTGCCCGCGACCGTGGTGGGGCATTCAATGGGGGGCAAGACCGCCATGATGCTTGCGCTCAGCTTTCCTGCAGACGTGCATTCGCTGATGGTAGTGGATATTGCGCCGGGCGAGGGCGGTTTTTCGCAATCCCACCAACTGGCACGGAAGCTTGCGGCACTTCCCCTGCCGGATTTCCTTGACCGGGCAGGGGCGGAATCATGGCTGGGTCAGGTCATTTCTGAAAAGCCCGTGCGTGACCTCATGCTGATGAACCTGGAACTGGGGGAAAAGCCACACTGGACGATCGGGCTGAAGGACATAGCGGCCTCGATGCCAGCGATTATCGGCTGGCCTGACGTGCTGCCCGGCGTTCACTATGACGGGCCAACCCTGTTTGTGGCCGGGGGACGGTCCCATTATATCCAGCCGGACAACTATCCTGCCATGCGCAGGCTTTTTCCGCATTATCGACTGGACGTCATACCGGATGCAGGACATTGGGTGCATGCGCAGGCGCCACAGGCGTTTCTGGAGACGCTGGAGTATTTCCTGCACGTTGCCTGATGGCGCGACGTTTACTGGTGGTCAGTGGTCGGTATGGGGACCGCGGCTCCAGTGCTGGTGGGGATTGCGGTAATCATCCGCCAGGTTCTGGTCGATGTCAGGACGATCATGGGCATGGTGGTGACATCCCGCGACTGACAGGATGACAAGGGTGGCGAAAATCCTGCTGGCATGACGCATCTGTGGCCTCCCGTATTGGTGCGGGCTGAACGTGCATGGCATGGGAAAGTTCAGGGACCTGTATATTTAGGCTGTCTGAAACTTTTGTCCGGGAAAAACCAGAAATTATAAGTAAGATTTGGAAGTCGTTGCCTTGACATACATGAAATCCGAGAGCGTGTTTCCTCGTATCATGTAAAAAATTAAGTTCAGTTGATGATGTGTTTTTAATGCCCTGCCGTAATTAAATAGATCACTCACAAGACAGTACGGAGATTGATAATACCCGCAATGGCTGATCAGAAAATATGGATTCCAGAATTTGCGCGACCTGCCCGCAGGCACGCGGGCAGGAACATCGGGGTTACGCTTTTGTGCGCATACCGTCACGCGGCATCATGATCCATACGCTTTCCACCGCCGGGCAGACGCCCTTCAGGCCGCCCGGTATGGGTTGGCGGGCCATGCAGGTCAGACCGAACGTCTGGGCATAATAGTGCCGTAGCGCCTGTTCATCGACGCAAAATGGTGGGCCCGCCTTGCGGGACTGGTCATATTCCATGCAGACCACAAGTTCTGGGGCGGCCCGGGTAATGGACACCAGATGCACGGCGTATTGCGCGCGGACGAGGGCAGGCAGGGCAATCAGCGCCGCGCGGTCATATACGGCATCGACCGGCCCCAGTTCTTCACGTGTCAGGTCGAAGATATTGCCGACGAAAACACATAGCCCCGCAGCCTCAAACCGCTGCAGCTGCCCGACGGTGGAGATGCGCGGCGTCAGATCAAGTTCGGCAAAAAGCTGTGTGACGGCAATAGGACTCAGTTCAATGCCGACCACCTGATACCCGCGTTCCAGCAGCCAGTGGATATCTCGGCTTTTCCCACATAACGGCACAAAGACCCGTGCCCCCGCAGGCAGATGCAGTGCCGCGAAATGATTGGTCAGCAGCGGGTTGGGTTGTGGTTCGTGAAAACCGATTTCGTTGTGCTGCCATTTGGCATGCCAGAAGGCTTCATCCATCGCGTTGTATTTCCATTTCCCTGTGCCCGCGTCCTGTCCAGACTGGCGCGGCCACGATACCGGCATTGGCAACGCAGCGAAAGGTGGGGGTGACCGGACCCGGTCGCCTGCCGGGCGGGTTGTGCCAGACGGGGAATAATGATTTCTGGGGCCCGTCAACCCTGTGTTCGAAGCTGATGGATCGGTGCGGATATACAAGAAAAATATTTGGTATCGGTTCTGCAGTATATTTCTGGCCACAATCGGGGCTGCTGGCGGGGCTCTTTATCTGTTCGTGGTACTGGTTGACCCATGGGGTGGACTGCCGCTGTCGTTGCCCCTGCACCGGTGGCCGGTCACGGGCAATGCGCGGTTCACCATGCCCATGCTGGCGCGCGACGGGCGTTTTGATTCCGTCATGCTGGGGACATCCACGGGCCGGTTGATGCAGCCGGCGGTGCTGGACGGCCCGCTCAACGCGCATTTCCTGAACATGTCGATGAACAATGCCCAGCCGCATGAACAGTATCGCCTGCTGCGTGAATTCCTGCGCCACCATCCGGACCCGAAGGTCATGATGGTGGACATTGACCGTTCATGGTGCCTGTATGGTCCCAAGCAGGTCCCCCTGAACCCCGAACCGTGGCCTGACTGGATGTATCGGGGGACGCCATGGATGGGTTACCTGCAGATGGCTAACCTGTATGCGCTGCAGGAAGCGGTCAACCAGTTCATGCTGCAGATCGGCCTGCGCCATGACCATTACGGGGCCGATGGCTACACCAGCTTCGTCGGTGCGGACAGTACCTATACCCGTGCGCGCGCCGACAGGCTGTTTGTGCACTGGGGACCGGACCACATGCGTCCGCCATCGGGTGGTGTCGCAGCCGCCCCCGTCATGCAGGCATACCTGCCGCTGGTCCTGCATGCCGTGCCCGACACCACATTGCGCATTGTCTGGTTCCCGCCGGTACAGGCCATACGGCATAACCCGCAGGGGTCGATGTATGACAGCATGTTCGCCGCCTGCCACCGTTATGTGGCGTCCTTGGCGGGACATATGCCCAATACGCTGGTGATCGATTTCGATATTCCCGGCCCGATTGTCGATAACCGTGACATGTTCTGGGACCCGATCCATTACCGGCTCATGACGGCGGACCGCATCATGGGTGATATTATCGCGGCCGTTCATGACCGGACGCGGCCATCGCCGGATTATGTCGTCATTCCGCCCCCTGATCCGGTCAGGCCTGCTCCCGTTCATTAAAGGGGCGACATCCTGTTTTATCGTGATATTTAAAACAGGTAACCCGGCAGCATATCAGGCCGTCCCATCCGGTATGGGTGGCGGCTTCTTTTGCATCCATAACTATATGTCCTTTGGCTACAGGCAGTGCAGATGAACATGTCTTTCCTTACATCGGGTATGATGCTGGCCTTTGCCGCGTTTTCCTCGTTTTCGATCAGTGATGCGTATTCCAAGCTGCTGGCCGGTCAGCTTGACCCCTTCGAGGTCGCTTTTTCGGGCGGAATATTCGGTTTCCTGATCATTCCGTTCATCCGCAGGCCGGACGAATCCTACCGTGACATTTTCTCCCCCCAGCGACCGGGCATGTGGCTGGTGCGGGCGGTCGCCACCTTTGCCTCCACCGCCGCCAGTGTCGAAGCCTTCATGCTGCTGCCGATGCCCGAGGCGCTTTCGCTCATGTTTCTCATGCCGTTTTTCGTGACGGTCCTGTCGGTCACGCTGCTGCATGAAAAGGTGTCTGGCTGGGCATGGCTGTCCGTTATTCTGGGTTTCATCGGTGTGCTGATTGTGCTGCGGCCGGGCATGCGGGAGCTGCATCTGGGGCATCTGTGCGCGGTGATCGCGGCGGTGGCCAATGCTGTGGGGGTCATTGCCTACCGGCTGGCGGGTAATGATACGCCGCGGCTGTCGCTGTTCGGGTCCAGCCTGTTTGGCCCGCTGGTGGGCGATGGCCTGCTTATGCTGGCGCATGCGCACTGGCCGCATGGGCTGAAGACCTGGCTGTTCCTGTTCGGTTACGGGTTTCTGGCGGCGCTGGGGCAGTTGCTGATGATGATGGCGACAGCCCGCGCACCGGCCAACCGGGTTGCCCTGCCGCAGTACAGCCAGATGTTATGGGCCGTGGCGTTCAGCTACTTCTTGTTTCACCAGCCGCTGGATAACTGGACGATTGCGGGCATTATCGTCGTGACCCTGTCGGGCATGCTGAACTGGATCCGACAGCGTATCAGCTTTGAACGCCTTGCCATACGGGAAAGGCGGGAGCGGCGGCGGCATCTGCACGATCCGCAGGCATCGACAGGACGGGGGTGAGCGCCGCCGTAAAACCACATGGCCCGTGCGGGGCTGGGCGCGCATGATCGCTACCGCCGGACACGCGGTCAGTCAGGCCACGCCCGCACCATCGGTCCCTGCGCCCCCATGACCGGGTCGGAACGGGGAAAGGGCAGGGACGCCAGCCTTGCCCGCTGCACGCCATCGGGGGCGCTGCGCACGATGTCGAAATCCTGCCCTGGCGGATACGCGCCCACCACCGCGAAATCAGCACTGCCGGACAGCTTCATATGTCCCGTTCCGGCGGGAAGCAGGACAATGTCCCCGGCCCGGACATCAACCACCCGCGCATCCGGCCCACCCAGCATCAGCCGGGCCTGACCGCCATAAAAGCCCAGAACCTCGTGCCCCATGGTGTGGTAATGGTGGAAGGAATAGACACCGTTGCGCCATTGCGGCGGCCAGCCATTATGCTGGAACATCGCTTCGAACACGGCTGCAGGGTCGTCGCCGGAAGGGGGCAGGACGTTGCGGTAGATGATGACCGGCAGCTTCGGGTTGTTGGGAACCCAGCCATTGGCCCGCAGGACAAAGCTTTCGGTCCGCGCTGGTGTCGCCCCGGCAGCCTGCACACGGCCTGCGCCAAGTGAAAGGCCCAGCCCGGCAAGGATGGAATTGAACGAACGTCGCTCCATCATGTTGCTCCCCCAAATATCAACGTCCCATGGTTGGTCGGACGGGATGGATGACGGATATGACCCGCAGGTGCACTATAGCCGGTTCATGCCACCGTTTCATTGCATCACTGTTCAAGATACCGTCGTGCCGTCTGCCCTATGGGGCCAGGGTGGCATGAAACTGAAAGGATTCAGATGATCATACTTTACGGCATGCCGTTATCGGGCCATGTGCATCGCGTCCGGCTGCTGCTGTCCATGCTGGACCTTGAATACCGCTTCGAGGTTGTGGATGCATCCGCGCCCGAACTGCTGCGCCTGAATCCGCTGGGGCAGGTTCCGGTCCTGCGTGATGGGGACCTGGTGCTGGCGGACAGCAACGCCATTCTTGTGTATCTGGCGAAAGCCTATGGTGCCGGCACGCACTGGCTGCCGGATGATGCGGTCGGCGCGGCACATGTGCAGCGGTGGCTGTCGATTGCGGCGGGTGAACTGCGGCAGGGACCGGCAGCAGCCCGCATGGTGGCGTTGTTTGGCAAGGCAGGCGAACCGGCGGATGCACGCGCGCGGGCGGCAGGACTGCTGACCTTCATGGATCGCTGGCTGGATGGCCGTGCGTATCTGGCGGCAGCCTGTCCCACGCTGGCCGATCTTGCCTGTTATGGATACACCGCCCATGCCCCGGAAGGGGGCGTTTCCCTTGAACCCTACCTGCATGTCAGGGCATGGCTGGAACGGATCGAGGCATTGCCGCGCTTTGTGCCTCTGCCGTGGCGGGACTGATACATTGCGGACCGTATCGCGCGACCGTCCCGCAGCCTGATGGCTGAAACGGGGTGTTCAGACGAAGGCCCCGATCCTGTCGCGGTCGATTTTGATCCGCTGGGAGGACAGTCGCTGGATCAGGCCCATATCCTCCAGTTCCTTCAGGGTGCGGCTGGTGGTTTCAATGGCAAAGCCCAGATAGTCGGCAATATCCTTACGGTCCATGGCCAGTGTCAGGATATTGGACTGCCGGTCAAAAAAATCCTTCTGCCGGGTGCATTCCAGCAGGAACCCCGCCAGCCTTTTGATCACAAGTGGACAGGTCGCCAGCAGCAGGTGGCGCTCTGCCGTTTTGGCGTAGTCCAGTGCCTGCTGTAAGAACAGCGCCTGGATGCGGGGATACACCTCTACCAGTCCTTTCAGCGCGGAACACGAAATCTGGAACAGGTAGGTGTCCACCAGCGTGATGGCGGACGTGTGGTACATCCCACCTTCCAGCGTGCCAAACATGTCATCCGCCCATAAAAAGGCGAAAATCTGGTTGCGTCCGTCTTTCATGTGATGTTCCAGACGCACGGCGCCGGAACGGATACGATAGATGTGATTTCCCGGTTCACCCTGTGTGTAGACACGGCGCTTTGCCGGCCGGTGTATCCGGGTCGAGATCGCATTCAGCGCCTCGCGTTCCGCATCGGTCAGTTTGAAACTACTGAACATTATGACAATCGGTTTCTCTATCGTAATCATTCATGACGTAGTGGCCATAGGGGGTCCACGCGCACCACGCTGTTGAACCGATCCATCTCCGCTGAACCATGCGGAGAACGGACTGGTTAGCATGAATTATATATACGATACTGTTTCGTATCGCAATATGCATATAAATGCCCGATGCCGGGAACACGCCGCCTGAACAGGGGGGCGGATGGCATGAAACCCGTAAAGAACCGGACGGTTTCCCGTGCTGGCATCCTCTCGCAGCATATGTCTGGCGCCAGACCTGCGGTATGTTGTGGGACCCGTTCAGCGGAAAACACAGCATAAGCCTGTTTTATGGCGAGGGTAGGGCAAAGTGGCTGCCGGCACATGCCGGTCCGACCGTACCGACGGGTGCGGGCATGCCCCGCAGCAGGTGGGAAACCCGGCATCGCCCTGCCGGGATAACGATTTCGTTCAGGCGGCCATCATGAATGGATGGGATCAAGCAGGCGGAAGGACAGCCGCCCCACCTGACCCGACAGCTGCGCGCCACGGGTCTGTGCATGCAGGTTGATATCAACGCCACGGGCATTTTCCATGACAACACCCGTCGTGCCATGGTGGATTGTGGCAGAGCCCCCTGCGGTCCAATAGGTGCCGTTGAAATCCTGCACCCGCGCAAGGTTGCGCACGCAGCCCCGACCCGACAGGGCTATGCCGCCAATGTTCAGCGCGCCGCCGCCGCGCACGCGGAAACGATAGTGATTCGTGCCGTCATGTAATGTGCCCTGTCCCCACAGGTAACCGATCCCTGCGCCAACCTGATGGGCGGACATGTCAATCCATGCGTCCGTATCTGCACATCCTGTCTGTGCGTGGGCCGTGCCATGACTGGCAAGAAAGCCTGCAAGAGCCAGAAGGCCCAGATGCCTGAAGCAGATCATGGTGTGTCCAGTACGAAAATGGATATGACATATTCGCTTCATTTAAATGAACGAACCCGTTTCGTTTAATTTGAAAAAAAAGCTCCGTCAATTCCAAAACCGGTGCCCGACCGGATCGGGATCAAGGTCCGTTCCGGACAGGCGCAGAGGATCGGGTTCCGAAAGAATGAAGACGTTTCCGGTCAGACCTTTCCGGATGGGACAGGACACCCGGCCTTTTCAAAAAATCGAATTGACTGAAATATGTATTTTTTATCGATGAATATTCTGAAGCATCCGTTCAGCCATGGAATGCGACCCGCACCAGCACCATACTCGCACCCACCAGACCGCACAGCGACAGCATGACGGTCAGGGCCAGCGGCCGCCCTGCCCCCATGACGGAGCGTATGTCGACACTCAGCCCCAGCGCCGCCATCGCCAGAACGGTCAGCACGGTTGTGACATGGCCAAGCGGTTCCACAATGCCCGGCGGCACAAGGTTCAGGGAACGCACGACCATCATGCCCATGAAGCCCGTGATATACCACGGCACCAGACGGGCAGGGGCACGCACCCCGGTCCCGTGCCCACCACCGGTCATGCCGCGGCCGGACCGCGCGGTCAGTATGGACAGCACGACGCAGACAGGCCCGAGCATCAGCACCCGTACCAGTTTGACCAGCATGCCGATATGGACTGCCGCAGGGCCAAACGGCGCGGTCGCGGCCACCACCTGCGGCACGGCATAAACGGTCAGCCCCGCCAGTGCGCCATGCGCCCACGCCCCCATGTCCAGCAGCGGACCAGACAGCGCAAGCCCGATGACCACCACCAGCCCGCCAGCCGCGGTGAACGCAATGGTGGTGCCGACGTCTTTATCGCGGGCCTGAATGACGGGGGCCGCCGCCATGATGGCGGAATTGCCGCAGATGGAATTGCCACAGGCCACCAGCAGGGTCCGGCTGGTATCCAGTCCGCATATCCGCCCGATACAGCATGTAAAGGTCAGGCTGAGGATCACCATGCCGGTGACGGCGGTCAGCACCCACGGCCCGACGGACAGGACGGCATCAAGGCTGAACGATGCCCCCAGCAGGACAATGGCAATATTCAGCAGCGTGCGTGAACACAACCGGATACCCGGCGTCCATGCCGGGCCGGGATTGCGCATGGCGCGGCAGGCGACACCAGCCAGCAGGGCAAGATTCAGGCTTTCCAGCCATGCTTTTCCCAGCACACGCACCTCCATGCGTTCCAGCAAGCAGGCGAAGCCCGTTATCGCAAGGCACAGCCCGATACCCGGCACCTGCCGTATCCAGTGGGGCCGGGTCCGCTGCATCTGGCGAAACGGAACGTGAAGCAATGTTGTCACGATACTCTTCCTTTCTCCCGGCAGGGTAGGAGGAGCGCGTTACATCATTCCAACTCATAGTTTTTCTTATTCCAATCGAAAATCATGATTGGTTGTGTTATGCGCGGTGCATGACCCTGGAACAGCTCCGTCTTTTTATCGCTGTCGCGGAACGTGAACACGTTACGGCCGCCAGTCGTGCCCTGAACGTGACCCAGTCTGCCGTATCCGCGGCCATCGCCACGTTGGAAGAACGACATGGCGTGAAGCTGTTTCATCGTGTCGGGCGTGGTATCCGGCTGACGGAGGCCGGCCGGCTGTTCCTGCCGGAAGCCCGCGCGGTCCTTGCCCGTGCCGCCGTAGCGGAAAACGTACTGGAGGAATTCAGCGGGCTGAAGCGCGGTACGCTGCGTGTTGTCGCCAGCCAGACCATCGCGGCATACTGGCTGCCCGTGACACTGGTGGCTTTCCGGCGCGCATATCCGCATATTGCGATCGAACTGGCGATCACCAATACGGAAGAAGCCGCAACGCGCGTCCGCGATGGGGATGTGGATCTGGGTATTGTCGAGGCGATTGTGGATGATCCGGCCCTGGCGCAGTGGCCGGTCGGGACGGATCGCCTGACCATCATACAGGCTGATCCCTGCCTGCCCGGCGTGGTGGATACGCACTGGCTGCGTGCCGCAAGCTGGGTCATGCGCGAGCCCGGATCTGGCACCCGCGCCACGCTGGAAGACAGCCTGCGCCAGCTGGGGATTGATCCGGCGGACCTGAATGTCAGTCTTGTACTGCCATCCAACGAAGGCGTACGGACCGCGATCGAGGCCGGGGCCGGCATTGGCGCGCTGTCATCGCTGGTGGTCGCGCCCGCGTTGCAGGCCGGCACGCTGCACGCCGTGCCACAGGCGTTGGGCACCCGGTCGTTCTATGGATTGCGGCACAAGGAACGGTACCGCAGCCCGGCGGCGGAAGCCCTGCTGGATCTTGTCGCCCGCCGGGGATGCTGACCAGCCGCCTGCACGGACGCGGGGCAAATGCCCCACCCGGTCAGGCAGGGCATCCGGTCGGTTTACGCGACGCGTAGCGTGATCTTGTGCAGGTCCTTTTCAGCCTTGGCGTCGGGGTGGCCGACATGGAAGGCTTCGCCCGGTAGCAGGCGGATGTCGCTGATGTTGGCCAGCGGCAGCACGCTCCATTCGCCCATGGGGGGCACGCGCTTTTCATGGGCGTCCTCGCCACGGTAGATCATGACCTGTGTCGTGCCGTCGCGCTCACCCAGCGCGTGGGGGGAGCCAATGTAGTTCTTGCCATCGAAGGTAAAGCCGACAACGACCTTTTTCTGGATGGCGTCACGAAGCGTGCTTTCAACTGACATGCATATGTTCCATTCTGGTTGAACCCGGTGCGGGTTGCCGCATGTTATAACGGACCCGGCAGGTTATACCCCGTCTGGCGCTATACAGAAGTGCGGAAGGCTATTTATTGATGCAATACTGCCCTGCATTATGCTGTTCCTCGTCAGAATTGGCATAGGTCTGCGCTGATTTTGTTTCGATAAAGTAAATGTCAGCCCTGTATGGAGCAGGCCGCATGGCAGGTTTGACCTGTGTCACTGTCGGGGGCGGTTATCGGTTCCAGAATTCGCAGCAAAGGGCGGGCATATCCCCAAACGGGCCGCCCCGGTTACGTAATTCAGGAGAATGACCATGATTGCTCGACCGACATTTGTTGCAACCCCGGTCCGTGCGACCACGGCGCGGGTGGCAGACCCGTTTGCCGTACTGCAGCGTCAGGTGGGCAGGCTGATTGATGATTATCGTGCACCCGACACGTTCGGGTCGGGCCGTATCGGGGCCACCGATATTACCGAGGACGCGACAGGATACCATATCTATATTGAATTACCCGGCTGCTCCGAAAAGGACATCACGCTTAATGCCAGTAATGGCGTGCTGAGCATTTCGGGCGAGAAAAAAAGCCCCATGGCGGAAACCGACCACAAGATGCATGTCTCCACCCGCAGCTTCGGTGCGTTTTCCGAGCATTTCAATCTGCCGGAAGGCGTGGATGAGGATAAAATCACCGCCCGTATCAAAGATGGGGTGCTGAAGGTCACACTACCGCGCCGCGAACCGGCCAAGCCGACCGAACGCAGGATCGATATTCAGCCCGGCTAGATCTGTTACGTACATTGCCCCACAGCCGCATGTCAGGCCCGGGCATGCGGTTGCGGGACGTCGATGCAATCTGCACGCCCATGTCCCGTAACGTGCCGCCATGGCGGGCCTGCGGTGGGGTGGCGTAATGGTGTGCATGCTTGTCAGGCACGGGAACGGGGGGCAGGCTTTCTTGGCCGCCCGGTCTCGTGCATTTTGCGGGACTGGATCGCTGCCGTTATTTCAAGGGGGCCGTAAATGGCCCCACGCCCGGCTTTCCGCCCAACTTTCGCAGTGCAACTGAGTGATATGACCCCGGGCCGATAGGTCATTGCGCCGAGCCCATCAGTTGGCATAGCCGGGCATGGAAATAGTGCAGCGTGCTACTGCCTGATTGTGGCGGCGCGTGTCCCTAACGGAAATCACCGCGGAATTTCGTGACCGCCGCCTGCGCACAGGCTTCGTCCTTTTCCCCACCGGGCGCGCCCGATACGCCAATGCCCCCCAGCACGGTCTGATCCGATGCCCGACGCAGCGTGACGCCCCCAGGCACGAACAGTACTTCCGGAATGGTATTGAGCGCACCATTGGCCGGCCCCGTGACCTTGGCGGCGATCAGTTCGCTCGTGGTGTTCATGTTGAAGGCAAGGCCATAGGAATAGGCCGTATAGGCCTTGCGATAGGACACCGACAGGGACTGCAGCGGAACACTGTCCCCCTTGATGACAGCCTGCTGGTGGCCGGTCGTGTCCACGACGGTGGCGGTCACGGAATATCCCTGTCCGGCGCAGGCCGCTACGGCCTCCATCGCCAGATGCGCGGCCGTGGTCCAGTCCAGCTTGGGCATCAGGACCACATGGCCCTGTGCGCAGGCCGGGGAACTCATGAACAGTCCACCTGCGATAATGGCATGCTGCATGACCCTGTTCATATCCATTGCGTGCATCATTCCCTGCTGCGGACAGGCGCCATGATGCAGACCGGGGGGAAAGCCGCGCAATCGGAAAAGCGGGCGGTCACACGATGGTGTTGGGTCATGCGGGAGCGAGGGACGATGCGTTCCGGATCGTCTTTCCGCCCGGTCATGCCCTGCGTTCAGGGGCAGGGCGGAAACGGGCGATTGCGGCTGTCCTGCCCGCCTTTCGGGGATAAGCCGCGCGGCGGTCGGCCATGGCAGGTGAGTTGCACTATCGGCCATCCGCGTTACGATGGAACCGGAACAATCGTGTGCCGTCAGGGCAGGGTGGGCATGCTGCCCGGTCGTGACGCGAACGGGCGGCGGGTGCGGAACGTGTCATCATGCCATGCCGCTCCTTCCGTAACGGAGAGTGGTGCGATCATGGGGTGGCCTGCGCGCGGAACTGTCCCCCCGTGCGGGTGGTGGAAACGTTGGGCCAGGGGAACCGGTCCGGGTCATGTCGTTCAGGATGGATGGTCAGGAAACGATGAAGGTATCGGAAAAGAAGCAGGCGGCGACCACACAGGTTCCCCCCGCCACGTATGAGGAACTGATCCGTGTCATCCATGACCGATATGCCCGGCTGAGCAATTCCTACCAGAAAATCGCCCTGTACATGACGCAGAACCCGAATGATGTGGCCGTTGATTCGGTCCATGTCGCCGCCGGGAAATGCGGCGTGCATGCGTCGGGCTGCGTCAGGTTTGCGCAGTCTTTCGGGTATCAGGGGTACAGGGATCTGCAGACCATATTCCGTCATCGCCTGTCCACGGCGGCCCTTGGGTTCAGCGCACGTGTCAGGGCGCTGGAGGAGGAACTTGATACGCGTGAGGACCGGAGCGAGATGGGATTCATGCGTGACCTGATCGTGCGCGATATCTCATCATTGCAGGAACTGCTGACCAATGTAACCGCACAACAGATCGTCCGGGCGGTTGACCTTATGGAACAGGCCGATACGATTTACCTGATCGGTCAGCTACGTTCCGCACCTGTGGTTGAACTGCTGCGCTATATGCTGACCATGCTTGGAAAACGCGCGGTGCTGCTTGATGCGGCGGGTGGCCTTGCCACCCATATGGCCCGGGTGATGCTGCCGACAGACATGCTGTTTGCGGTTTCATTCCGCTTTTATGCCAGTGAGGTCGTCAATATCGTGGAGGAAACCGTTACCCGGAACATTCCGGTGGTGGCGATCAGCGACAGTACCCTGTCCCCCCTGGCGCGCAACGCGGATGTGCTGTTTTCCGTGCCGGAACATGAATATACGTTTTCGCGCTCGCTGGCTGCGCCCATGTGCCTGACACAGGCGCTGGTCGTGGCGCTGGCATCACGGTTGCAAAATGAATCCCGCAAGCCCCGGATCCCGGTCGCAACACAGAAGTGACGGGCCACCTGAAAATACGTCCCTGACCGGAACCACTTTGAAAAAAGCACCCTCACAAATGTCCCGATGACCTGCGGGAAATGTCATACGCTGCTTTGTCAGGCTGGCCAGCGCATCGGCCCGTCCGGCGTGGGCATGCTGCGGGCGGTCGCCCCCCAGACGGACTGATCGAAATTCACGATCGCGCCGGTCATGAGACCAGCATCATCCGAAACAAGGAAGTTCACGGCACGGGCCGCTTCCTCGGGTGCGACAAGTCGTCCGAACGGAAGCTTTGCCGCCGCCTTTTCCATCCAGTCGGGATCGTTCGTCTCGGCCATCTGGATTTCGCATTCCTTATCCGATGCCATCCAGCCGATATTAAGCTGGTTGACACGGATCCGGTTGCCCATGACGGAAAAGGCCGTATTTGCGGTCAGCGTGGCCAGCGCGCCCTTGGACGCGCAGTAGGCACTGATGAACGGCTGTCCCGACAGGGCGGAAATGGAGCCGATATTACAGATTGCCCCTTCAATCCCGTCGCGGATCATATGCCTGATCGCTGCCTGCATCAGGAAATACGGCCCGCGCACGTTGGTCGCGAAAATGCGGTCAAACAGGTCGGGGTCGGTATCCAGTATGGTGCCCCGCTGCGTCAGTGCCCCGGCGTTCACCAGCACATGCACATGGCCAAAGTGGTCATGTGTCCGGGCGATTACCGCCTGGCAGTCCGCGACCGATTCAAGATCGGCGCGGATGAAGATGGCGGGCACGCCGCAACTGTCCGAAATCTCGCGCGCGACTGCCGTGCCGCGTGCCTCGCTCCGTCCCGTAATGGCAATGCCCGCGGCACCCGCCGCGGCAAGGCGGCGCGCAATGGCCGCCCCAAGGCCCTGCGTGGCGCCCGTAACCACGCATACCCTGTCATCCATCCGGTTCATGACGCCACCCTGTATTCCGCCTGCGCCATAAGCTGCAGCAGGGCGGCATGTCCCTTGCGCGCCATGTCCAGCGGCGGGTTGAGGGCCGGGTCCTGCTCGGCTTCCACCACAAACCAGCCTTCATAGCCATAGGATGCAAGGCGTTCGATAATGGGCAGGAAATCGATCGACCCGTCCCCCGGCACGGTAAAGGCACCCTTTACGACCGCGTCAAGGAAGCTTTCGCTGCTGCGGTCAAGGCTGTCGATGACAGCGTTGCGCACATCCTTGGTGTGTACGTGGCTTATGCGGGCATGGTGTCTGTCGATTACCCGCAGCAGGTTGCCCCCCGCGAAATACATGTGCCCGGTATCAAACAGCAGGTGCAGCGCCGGACCCGAATGCTTCATCAGCAGGTCAAGTTCGGCCTCGGTCTCGATCGGGGCAGCCATGTGGTGGTGATAGGCAAGGGGCATGCCTTCATCGGCGCACCATTCGGCAAAGGCCGTCATCCTGCGGCCATAGATCCGTATGTCCTCTTCCGACAGGCGCGGCTTGGTCGTGAGTGGTGCGGAGCGGATTCCCTGGATCGACCGCGCGGTTTCGCCGTAGACAATGCACGGTGCGCGGGCGGCGATGAAAAAATCCATCTGGGCACGGATACGGTCCTTCTCCGCTTCCATGTCCCCATCCAGCAGCAGGCCCGAAAACCATCCCCCGCACACCGAAATGCCGTAGCGTTTCAGGATTGGCCCCAGTTCGTTCATGTCCATGGGAAAGCGGCGTCCGGTTTCCATGCCGGTAAAGCCCGCCTCACTGGCCTGACGCAGGCATTCCTCCAGGCTGACATCGTCTGACAGTTCCGCAAGGTCGTCATTCCACCATGCAATCGGCGCGATACCCAGTTTTGCCTTCATGGCCATTACACTCCCACACGCTGTTTCGCGCGGATTTCTTCCTGTTGTTTTCTTGCCGCCTGTACCGATGCGCGGGTCGAGACCTCCGGCACCCCCACATCCCAGTCCGCATCGCCCGGCGTCCAGGCATGGGCGTCCGTGGTGATGGCAAGGATGGTGGTCCGGTCCGTGGTTTTTGCCCATTCGAGGGCCGCGGCCAGTTCGGCCATGCTGTCGCACCTGCGGCCCAGCGCGCCCATGGATTCGGCATGTTTGACAAAATCGACATGCAGCGGCCGGTCGGGATGCTGCACGTGGCAGTCAACCAGCAGGTTGTTGAAACCGGGCACGCCCTTGGCCTGCTGCAGGCGGTTGATGACCGCGAAGCCACCATTGTCACAGACCACGACAATCATCTTGTGGCCCGTCAGCACGGTGGAATAGATGTCGGAGTTCATCATCATGTAAGTGCCGTCACCAATCATGACGATGGGCGTGCCGCCTGTCCCGCCCGGTCCCTCGTTGGCCATGGCGTGGCCCCAGCCCGCCGCGATTTCGTACCCCATGCATGAAAAGCCGAATTCAAGGTCAAAGGTATTGGGGGCCTTGACCCGCCAGCCCTTGCACACTTCGCCCGGCAGGCCGCCTGCGGCGGTAATGATGGTGTCGCATTCCCCTGCCGCGTCATTGACCGCATGCACGACCTGCGCATAGGTCGGAACGGGCGCATTCGTGGGGGCCTGCAGTTTTGTCAGCAGGTCGTCCCATTCACCAAACAGGTGCCTGGCACGCTGCATCTGTCGCGGGTCCGCCGTCCAGTCCCCCAGCAGCGCGTCGAATTCGGTCATGGTTTCCAGCGCGTCGCCCACAACCGCCAGTGCACGGTGCTTGACCGCGTCAAACCGGGCGGTGTTGATGGAAATGAACCGTGCCGTCTGGCTGAACAGCGTCCATGACCCGGTGGTGAAATCCTGCAGCCGCGTGCCGATCGCCACGATCACATCGGCATCTCCCGCCAGAGCGTTGGCCGAGGTGGAGCCGATAATGCCGATCGGCCCCGCATGCGCTTCATGGTAATGTGTTACACTGCCCTTGCCCGCGATCGTTTCCACGATCGGGATGCCGCGTTTTAGCGCGAATGCGGCGACGGCCTCCTCTGCCTGTGAATACCGCACCCCGCCGCCTGCGATCAGCAGCGGCTTTCTGGCCGTTTTCAGCAGGTCCACCGCCTGCGCCAGCCTGCGGCGGTCCGGCCGCGGGCGGGGAATGACCCATAGTTTTTCTTCAAAGAAGGTAACGGGATAATCAAAGGCGATTTCCTGCACATCTTGTGGCAGGGATACAAAGGCCGGCCCGCAATCGCCCGGATCAAGCATTGTTGCCGTAGCCTGTGGCAGGGATGACAGGATCTGTGCCGGGTGCATGATCCGGTCCCAGTACCGGGTCACGGCGCGGAATGCATCATTGACCGTTATTGTGGGATTACTGAAATGTTCGACCTGCTGCAGGACGGGGTCGGGCAGGCGCGTGGCGAAGGTATCGCCCGCCAGCAGCAGCAGCGGCAGGCGATTCGCATGCGCGGTGCCGGCGGCTGTCACCATATTCAGCGCGCCCGGCCCGATGGAGGACGCGGCAACCATGATCTGCCGCCGCCGCCGGGCTTTGGCAAAACCTGTTGCGGCCAGCGCCATGGACTGTTCATTCTGTCCGCGCCATGTGGGCAGCCTGTCCTGCACGGCCTCGAGTGCTTCGGACAGGCAACTGACGTTGCCATGGCCAAAAATGCCGAAGACACCGGGAAAAAGCGGAACGCGCTGACCTTCGATTTCCGTGAACTGATTGACCAGCCAGTGCACGATGGCCTGTGCGGTCGTGAGGCGGATTGTCGCCTGTGTCATTTTTGTTTCCTCCCTTGACGGGTTATGGCCACCATATCCAAACGCAATAGATGTTGACAACACAATAAACACGCAACATTAATTGCAAATACAAAAAAAGGAAGAAAAGAACCTGCTGACCCATCCCGATGACCGGGGACGCCGTCATGTGGACGCAGGGGACAGATGGTGTGCCGGTGATGAACGCCGCAACGCTTGCACGGTTCATGACACCATCATGTCACGACCACGACTGTTCATCTGTGTTCAGGTGTCCCGGTGCCAGCAGTGGCGCGGTGGATGGCCAAACCGCCACCGACTGCGCGGAAAGGACGGTCCCGGTACCGGCACGGCCGACGGATATGTGCCGGACAACAGGGCCAGGACGGACTGGTGGGCAGTTTTACCTGCGGGATGCATGCCGGTCCGCCTGCCGTCAACAGAAGGGGCGATCAGGTCAATCGCCATATGTCGTGTCAAAAGAATAATGGGGACCCAATAATGTACACGAATTTCGGGTTGTTTATTGACGGCGCATGGCGTCAGGCATCGGAAGGAAAAACCGAGCCGGTCATAAGTCCCGTATCGGAAAGTCCGCTTGGCGACGTGCCCAGTGCGGGTGCCGCGGATACGCAGGCGGCCATTGATGCGGCGCATGGTGCGCTGGCGCGATGGTCGACCACGCCCGCCCATGACCGCGCCGAAGCCCTGCATGCGATTGCCAATGAAATGATCCGCCGCACGGAGGAAGCCGCCCGGATGATTTCCAGCGAGACAGGCAAGCCGCTGGTGCAGGCACGTCGTGAATGGGGGCTGAGTATTGACCAGTTCCGCTGGTATGCCGAAGAAGCACGCCGTATCTACGGGCGCATTATCGAAAGCCGTGTCCCGTCTGGCCGTTTCGAAGTCAGCCATGAACCGGTTGGCGTCGTCGCGGCGTTTACGGCGTGGAATTTTCCTGCATCCCTGCTGGCGCGCAAGCTGGCGCCCGCGCTGGCGGCGGGCTGTCCGGTCATTGCCCGCCCGTCTTCGCAGACACCGGGCACCGCGATGGTCATGATTGCCTGCTGCCGCGCGGGCAACCTGCCGCCGGGCACTGTCAATCTGGTCGTAGGCTCCACGGATGCGACCTACAGGCCGATCATGGCATCCGGGATCGTGCGCAAGGTTTCGCTGACCGGGTCCACGCGTGTCGGTCAGCAGATGATCCGTGACGCGGCAGATACGATGAAAAAGGTGTCGATGGAACTGGGCGGGAATGCCCCGCTTATCGTTTATGATGATGCCGATCTGGATATGGCCCTGAATACGGCGGCACAGGCCAAATTCGCCAATACGGGCCAGGTCTGCGTGGCGCCTGACCGTTTCTTTATCCATGACCGCCTGCATGACGCGTTTGTTGAAGGGTTCGTGACCCGCGCGAAGGCGATCAGGCTGGGGAACGGGCTGGATGACGGTGTGGGCATGGGCCCGCTGATCAACGCGCACCGTCTGGCGGAAATGGAAACCATTGTTGCCGATGCCGTGGCCGGTGGCGCGAAAGTGATGACAGGCGGCCAGCGGCCACCGGGGTTCAATAGCGGCTATTTCTATGAACCGACGGTCCTGACCGATGTCACGGATGACATGCGTGTGATGGCGGATGAAAATTTCGGGCCGATTGCCGCCATTACCCGTTTTTCAAGTGATGATGAAGTCCTGACCCGTGCCAATGCATCCGACATGGGGCTTGCGGCGTATGCCTTTACCCGTTCGCCCGCGCGTGCGCGCCGCACGGTGGCCGAACTGCAGGCGGGTATGGTCGGTATCAATTCCACGGCCCTTGCTGCGGCGGAAGCACCCTTCGGGGGCACCCGTTTTTCCGGCATGGGCCGGGAAGGGGGCAGCGAGGGCATTCTTGATTATCTGGATGTAAAACTGGCACAGGTGGTATTCTGACATGATCCCCAATCGCCTCAAGCAGCTCTGGGCCGAGGGGAAACCCACGCTCAATGGCTGGTGTTCCATCGGCAACCCCTTCACCGCTGAAATCATGGCAGCCCAGGGGTATGATTCCGTCACGATAGATGTGCAGCATGGTGCGCTGGATTATTCCGGTGCGCTGCCCATGATGCAGGCCATGCGTGCATCGGGCGTCGTGCCCATGGCACGGGTTCCCTGGCTGGAGCCCGGCATCATCATGAAAATGCTCGACGCCGGCGCGTATGGCATTATCTGCCCCATGGTGAATACGGCGGCACAGGCGGCCGAATTCGTAAGCTATGTCCGCTATCCCCCCTATGGACAGCGCAGTTTTGGCCCGACGCGCGTTGCATTCGCAGCAGGCAGCAATTACGCCAGCCAGGCCAATGACGAACTCCTCGCCTTCGCCATGATCGAGACGCAGCAGGGCATGGACAATCTGGCTGAAATTGCCGCGACCCCGGGGCTTGATGGCATTTATGTCGGGCCTGCCGACCTGACGCTCAGCCTTGCAGGTGGACGTCTGTCCCCCGGTTTCGACCGGGAGGAGGCGGAGATGATCGACCGGCTGCACGAGATCATTGCCGCCTGTCAGGACAGTGGCATTCGTGCCGCCCTTCATTGTGGCACGCCGGAATATGCCGCGCGCGCCATTGGCTGGGGGTTCAACATGACCACCGTGTCGGGGGATTCCCGCCTGCTGGCCGCGGCTGCGGGTGCCAGTGTCGCGCAGTTCCGCAGGCTTGTCAGCCGCGACAGCGTGACGGTGATGCAGGGAGGGGCGTACTGATGCCCCACATACTGGTCGCGGGGCGCCTGCATTCTGCGGGTCTTGCGCTGCTCGACCATGCTCCCGGTGTGACCTATGACTATGTCGAGGAGATATCGGAGGACAGCTACGCCCCCCTTGTTTCCCGTGCCGATGCCCTGATCCTGCGCACCCAGCCGCTTTCGGCCGCAACGGTGGAAAAGGCGTCGCGGCTCAGGGTCGTGTCCCGGCATGGCGTGGGCTATGACGGCATTGACCTGCCCGCGCTGGACCGGCGCGGCATTACCCTGTGTGTCGTGGGGAATGTCAATGCGGTGTCCGTCGCCGAGCACGCAATGACCCTCATACTCGCCTGCGCCAAGCATCTGCTCCAGGCGGACCGGTCCGTGCGTCAGGGGCAGTGGGAGTGGCGCAACCGGCTTATGGCGGGCGAGGTAGGGGGCAGGCGGCTGCTGATACTGGGGTATGGGCGCACCGGGCAGCATCTTGCCACCATGGCTGCGGGCTTTGGCATGAAGATCCGCGCCTATGATCCCTACCTGTCCGCCAGGGGAAAATGGCCCGCAGGCCCGGTGGGCGAGGTGGCGGATCTGTACGACGGGCTGGAATGGGCCGATATCATCTCGGTCAACGTGCCGAAGGGGGACCAGCCGTTGATTGGCGCGGCCGAACTGCGCCACGTCAGGCCGGGTGCGATCATCGTCAATACCGCACGTGGCGGCGTGGTGGATGAGGCCGCGCTGGCCACGGCCATCGTGAACGGGCATGTCGCGGCGGCTGGGGTGGATGTATTCGACCCCGAACCACCTTCCGCCCACAATCCATTGATCGATCTGGATCGTGTCATCCTGACGCCCCATGTCGCCGGGCTGACCGCACAGGCGGCGGAGCGCATGGCGGTCGGCTGCGTGCAGAATGTTCTGGATTTCTTTGCGGGCACACTTGATCCCGCCCTTATCGTGAACAGGGAATTCGTCAAATGACCAGACGTAAGCTGCGTATCGGCCTGATTGGCAGCGGTTTCATGGGCCGGACCCATGCTTTTGGCTATTCAACCGCATCGAAGGTATTCGACCTGCCGTTCCAGCCGGAACTGGCGTGCCTGGCCGATATTTCGGAAGACGCGGCGGCACGGGCGGCCGGCGCGCTGGGGTTTGCCCGGTGGACGGATGACTGGCGCGCCCTTGTGGCCGATCCCGACATCGACGTGATCAACATCACCGCCCCCAACGCCCTGCACAAGGAAATGGCGCTTGCTGCCATAGCGGAGGGCAAGCACGTCTATTGTGAAAAACCCCTGGCCCCCCTTGCCGCGGATGCGCGTGAAATGGCCGAAGCGGCGGAGGCGCGGGGTGTGAAGACACAGGTCGGCTTCAACTACCTGTGCAACCCCATGTTCGCGCTGGCACGCGAGATGATCGCGGCGGGCGAACTGGGTGAAATCCGTGGGTACCGCGGCCTGCATGCGGAAGACTATATGGCGGATGCCGCATCCCCCTTCACCTTCCGCCTGGACCCGGTGGGGGGCGGTGCGTTGGCCGATATCGGCAGCCATGCGCTGGCCACCGCCGAATTCCTGATGGGACCGGCAGCAGGCGCGATTACGCAGGTCATGGGTGACTGTGTCACGGTAATCGGGTCACGGCCGGACGGGAAAGGGGGTACCCGCGCGGTGCAGGTGGACGATATCGGCCGAGCCTTCCTGCGTTTCGAGAACGGGGCGACAGGTTCGGTCGAAGGAAACTGGATCGCGACCGGGCGCACCATGCAGCATGATTTCGAGGTTTATGGCACGAAGGGCGCGCTGGCCTTCAGCCAGCAGCGGTTCAATGAACTGCATTTCTTCTCGACCGCCGATGCGCGGGGCCGCAAGGGGTTCCGCCGTATTGAAGCCGGCCCGGACCATGCACCCTACGGGCTGTTCTGCGTGGCACCGGGGCATCAGCTTGGGTTCAATGACCTCAAGGCGATAGAAGTCGCACGCTATCTGGATGCACTGGCCGGCAATCAGCCCGAACCGTTCAACTTCCGCGCGGGCCTGCGTATCCAGACGCTGGTGGAAGCCATTCATGACTCAAGCCGTGCCGCCGCATGGCGTGACGTACCGACGGACAGGATCGGACACCGTCACGAACACCGGCAGCACGAACAGGCATGACGGTCCCATATCCTGCCATTTTATGGAGGAAACACCATGACTCAGCCGACCCATGACCGGAAGATCCGCTACGCCGTGATCGGATGTGGGCAGATTTCCCTGCAATCCTTTATTCCCGGTCTCGAACGGGCTGCCAATTCCACCCTGGCGGCCCTTGTTACGGGCGATATGCACAAGGGGCAGGCCCTTGAAACCCGCTATGGCGTGCGGGTCTGGCATTATGATGACCTGCCGGATCTTCTGGCATCGGGCGAGGTTGATGCCGTGTATCTGGCAACGCCAAATGCGTTGCACCGGCGCTATGCCGTGCCCGTGCTGGAGGCGGGGCTGCACCTGCTTCTGGAAAAACCCATGGCCACAAGCGTGGAAGACTGCGAGGCGATCCTGCAGGCCCGGCGCAGGGGGGGCGGCAGGCTGATGATTGCCTACCGCCTGCATTGCGAACCGGGGACGGTGGAACTGGTTTCACGCTGCCGCAATGGGGATTTCGGCGCACCTGTCGGGTTCAGTTCGGTGTTTGGGCAGGACGTGCCGCAGTCGAACCATCGCGCCCATGGCGGGTACTGGTCGGGTCCCGTGCCGGATCTGGGCAATTATCCGATCAATGCGGTGCGCCACATGTTCGGGGCCGAACCGGTGGAGGTTACGGCCACAGGCACGCGCACGCCGGGCCGGACCTTCAATTTTGATGATACGGTGTCGGTCGTGCTGCGGTTTGCTGATGGCCGGATCGCGGATTTCATGGTCAGCTATGCCTGCGCACCGGTTGAGGGGCTGACCCTGTTTGGCAGCCGGGGCAGTGTCAGGGCCATGCCCTGCTATACCTTCGGCCCGTCCGTCGCGATTACCTACACCACGCTGATTGACGGCAAGGAAGACAGGCGCAGCCATGGCCCGGTCGAGCAGTTCGGGGGGGAAGCCTTCTATTTTTCGGAATGTATCCTCAATAACCGCGATCCCGAACCCGATGGCGAGGACGGGCTGCGTGATGTCCGTGTGCTGGTCGCGGTGGAAGCGGCCCTGCGCACCGGGAAACCGCAGTCCCTGCCGCCGCTTGCCGGGCGCGAGGGAATACGTGAGGATCAGGTCGTCATCCTGCCGCCCCTGGCCGAAGCATGTGAAAGTGACCTGACCGGCGTGATGCCGCAGGCCGTTTCATGACCCGCCACCGCGCGGCTTCATCCATGCAAGGACGGACATCATGACATTCACGACCTGTCCCCGGCCCCTGAACCATATCGGGATCAGCGTGCCCGATATCGACCGTGCCATCGCGTGGTACGGCGAGGTTCTGGGCTACCGGCTGTTCAGCGGCCCGTTCGACCTGGTCGCCAGCCCGCCCGCACTGGCGCAGTTTCAGGACGCGTTGGGGGAGCGGTGCCAGCATGTGCGCATCGCGCACCTCTCAACAGGTGGGGGCGTGGGAATTGAACTGTTCCAGCCCGTTCTGCCGGCTACCCAGCCCGAAACCACGGATATCCGTTTCGATCAGCCCGGTCCCTTTCACATATGCGTCACGGACCCGGATATAGAAGGGCTGATCGGCAGGATTGTTGCGACAGGGGGCACCCAGATGTCCCGCATATGGGACGATCGCCCCCCATCGGGCATATACCGGATGGTGTACTGCCGCGACCCGTTTGGCACCGTTATCGAAATCCATACGCATTCCTGTGAAATCGTTCAGGGATGGCGGAACGGAAAGCAGGAAGCAGGCCAGTAGAGCTGTCCTGCTGTATTCACAATGTCCATGTTCTTTCGAAAAACATCAGTCTGGACATTTCAGTATATGTTTCCTGTAAACATATACTGACCTGAGAACCATGAATGTACATGAGCGTTGAATACATTATTCGATGCCTGTCCTATCCGGTTTTATTTCGTTTTCATTCTGGTTTTCTGTCCTGGGCGTTCGTGGCGCGGGATATGAGGCCATTCCTGTATCTGGTCCCGGCGCATGTCGTGGCCGTCGTATCCTGCGGGAGCGGCTGCACATACGGCACCGGGCAACGGATACAGGCCAGGACCGCAGGGACAGGCCTGCAGGCATGGTGACCGGGGCAGCCTGCCACCGCGCCATGCACCTTACGACTGGATTCATTTAAAGACGCGGACTGTCGTCCCGCGTCACTCTGCTGAAACAGAACAACAAGAACAAATGACTGCTGGAGTGGTAAATGATGAAAGAATCCATAAAAAACGCCATGTTTGTCCGGTCGGACCGGCATGACGTGGGCTACGTGCTGCGAATATGTGCGATCGCGGCATTGGGTGGTATTCTGTTCGGGTATGATACGGCGGTCATTTCGGGCGCTGTCGGATCGCTGCAGGCCTATTTCCACCTTTCGCCGGCGGAAATAGGCTGGGCAGTTTCCAACGTGCTGCTGGGCTGTATCCTTGGGGCCGGGGTTTCGGGCTGGCTGGCGGACCGCTTTGGCCGTCGCCCGACACTGGCTGTGTCCGCCGTACTGTTTACCGCATCGGCCATCGGGGCGGCGCTGGCGACGGGTTTTACATCCTTCGTCGTGTATCGCTTCATTGGCGGGGTTGCAGTGGGGGTGGCGTCCTCGATTTCGCCCATGTACATGTCGGAGGTCTCGCCAAAAGACATGCGCGGACGGGCGCTGTACATGGAATCCTTCGCCATTGTGGGCGGGCAGCTGACTGTCTTCATCGTCAATTACCTGATTGCCCGCAGTGCGAGTGATGTGTGGCTCATGAACGTGGGCTGGCGGTGGATGCTGGGGTCGGAAGTCATACCGTGCATTGTTTTCTGCATCGCGATTTTCTTCATGCCGGAATCACCGCGCTGGCACGTGCTGCGTGGGCGCGATGCCGATGCGATGCGGACCCTGACCCGCATTTCCAATGAACATCATGCCCGCTCGGTCCTGACGGAAATCAAGGAATCACTGGAACATAAGATCGAGACATCCGACCTTGGCCGGGCCGTGGCCTCACGCGGGGCGCGGTGGATCATCTTTGTGGGGGCCACGGTCGCCATGCTGCAGCAGCTGACCGGCGTGAACAGCATGATGTACTACGCGCCACTGGTGCTGGGTTCGGTCAGTGGCAGCGTGCAGAACGCCCTGTTCCAGACCATATGGATCGGGGTGGCGTCCGTATCGGGCGCGGTGCTGGGCAGCTGGGTGATTGACCATAAGGGCCGGCTGCCGCTGTTCCGTTTTGGCTCGATCGGCATGATTATCGGCCTGCTGGCTGCATCATGGGCGCTTTATACCCAGACGCACGGGTATTCCGCCCTGGTGGGCATGCTGGTTTACATGCTGCTGTTCGGCCTGTCGTGGGGGCCGCTGACATGGGTGCTGATCGCGGAAATCTTCCCTAACCGGATCCGCGGCGTGGGCATGAGCATTGCGGTGTCGGCCAACTGGGTGATGAACTTCATCGTCAGTCAGCTTTTCCCGATGATGGCGCAGAATCACAGGCTGGACGCACTTTTTCATGGTGCGCTGCCGATGTGGCTTTTCGCGCTCTTTACACTGTTTTCGTGGTGGTTCGTTGAACGGTATGTGCCGGAAACGAAAGGCATCGCGCTGGAAAAGATCGAAAGCGTCATGCTGGCCCCGAAGCGCCGCCGACGCGGGGCCGGCACGCCAACGGTCCCGACAGATGGCCTGACGGATATGGTCGGGCGGAAATGACCCTGTCGGGGAAAAGGAGGGCGCGCGGCGGGTCCCGCCGTACGCCCATTTGTGGGAACAGGCTGTACAGGAAAGAAAACCGCGCCTGTTTCTTTTTGTTTACAGGGAGAAAACTGATGCCACTTTTACATTTCCACATGCTTGAAGGGCGCACGGATGAAGAAATCCGCACCCTTCTCGATGCGGCGCACGAAGCCATGCTGGAAGCCTTCGCCGTGCCGCGTCGCGACCGTTACCAGCTTGTATCGGAATACAAGCCATCGCGCATGATTGTCGAGGATACGGGACTTGATATCCCCCGGACGGACCGGGTCCTGGTCGTGCAGATGTTCAGCCGCCCCCGTGGGGCAGACAAGACAGCCGAGTTTTATCGCCTGCTGACCGAACGGCTGGAACGCGAATGCGGGATCGCACCGTCCGACGTCATGGTGTCGGTTGTCGAGAATGAAGACGCCCACTGGTCCTTCGGGAACGGGCGTGCGCAGTTTCTAACTGGCGAACTTGGCGGGGGTAGGCCGGTTCACTGACGCATACGTTGTCATTACCGTGGGGGCGTCATTATGCCCCCACGGAACAACGTCACGAACGTTTTTTTACAGAAGATGGCACCCGCGAAACGGGTGCCATCTATTTTATCAGGCTGTGTTTGAAAACGGTTTCCGGCCTGCCATCCGGGTATGCCATATGCATGGTCTGCTGCTATTCATCAGCGCGCACGTCCAGCCTGCGGAATACATTAAACTGTATTTGCTGCATCCGGTCTGTAAATGCGACAGCATGAATATACAAACCTGAGTATGAGCCAGATTACATATAATGGGCACAGGACAGGAATGGCGGAATATGTCACAATGCGCCTGGTGACAGCAGTGAACGGACTTTTGGGTGGGTTGGCCAGCCATCAGTACAGTGCGGTTGACCCGGCCATGCCAATTGCCACATAGATCGGTATTCTGGCGCAGACAAAAGCAACGTGTTCAGGCCGTTTCATCCAGTCCATGCCTTTCTGTACGGAACTTGACATGAAGGATGCAGACGGTTTTTCTGTAATACTGTTCCATATATTCGGACTTAATGGTATTAAGTAAATACTCATGATGTTTTTTGAAGGTTTTCAAATAATTTTAGAAATACCGCATTTTAGAAAAAGACGATAACCGAACATTTTTACTTTTTCGTCAATGAATTATTTCAATTTTGATGACATCGGGACCCGTGCTACGGGTAAGCAGATTGCAATTATTATTTTCCGCCGCGGCATGTCGGACCGGCAACGCGACCAGATCGGACGCATATGTCGGAATACAAGAAAATCTTGCGCAGGATAGCGGCAGTTATGACGCGCACGACCCGTGCACTCTCATCTGCGCGGCCTGACAGGATGATGGTATCCGTCAGCGCCTTTACGGGCGATGTCACGCGACATCGCCCGATATGCAGGTAAATGCAGGCCATGTGCCCTGCAGCCTGCGGCGGCACCGGGCGCATGGCCTGCGCGGCGTTACCCGATTTCGTCTGTGGTCACGATACGGCCTTCCTTCAGCGATTTCAGGGCTGCTTCGGCAAGGAGCAGCGCCTGCCGTCCGTCATGATAGCTGACGGCAACCGGGCTGCCGTTTTCAACGGCATCGACAAAGGCGTCGATTTCCGCATCGAACGCCTCACGGTAGCGTTCGATGAAAAAGTTCAGCAGCGGGGCGGCATGTTCGGTAAACGTGCTGCCCGACAGCACCATGTGGTGCGGACGACGGTTTTCCGAAACCGCCATACCCAGGCTGCCAAAGGCTTCGACCCGCTGGTCGTAGCCATATGTCGCCTCACGCGAGTTGATGAGGATCGCCTGCCTGCCCGTATCCGTTGTCATCACCACCGTGATGGTGTCCTCATCCCCCAGCGCGTCCATAAGGGCAGGGGCCACCAGGCGCGATCCCACGGCGAATACCCGGGTCGGCTCCTCGCCCAGAATGTAGCGGGCCATGTCAAAATCATGGATCGTCATGTCCCGCAGGATCCCGCCGGATTTTTCCAGATAGGCTTCCGGCGGCAGGCCCGGATCGCGCGATGTGATGACAAGCTGGTGCAGATCCCCGATCGTCCCGTCATGAACCGCCTCGAACACCGCCCGGTGTCCGGGGTCGAAGCGCCGCACGAACCCGATCTGGACCGGCAGGGTCGTGTTGGCAATGGTCGCGGCACAACGGTCCACCCGTGCAAGGCTGAGGTCGATCGGTTTTTCGCATAGTACAGGCCTACCCGCCGCGATTGCCCGCTCCAGCAGGTCGGCATGGGTATCGGTCGCGGTTGCGATCAGCACCGCGTCCACATCGGGCGCGGCAAGCACCTCGGCCGCGGATGTCATGACCGGGGCACCCGTCGCCCTGGATACGGCCTGCGCCGCAGCAACGTTGATGTCATATACCGCCGCGACGCGCGCGCGTGGATGGGCGGCAATATTGGCGGCATGCATGGCGCCAATACGCCCACAGCCCAGAACGCCAATTCCAAGCATGATTAAGGTCTCCCTGACCTGTATGATCTGTGGTGAGGTGATCCCGGCGTCGGCCGTCCTTCAGCATGGGCCAGTGACAGCCGGCGCGTATTTTTTCCCCTTTCCTGCCCGGTGCGGGCAGGAAAGGGGACAGGGGTCAGTGCCAGACGGGCTGTTCTGCGCCGATGGCCTTGCGCGCCCTGGCGACATCGGCAGGCTGGACCGCCGGGGCAGCGTTGCCCATGCTGTTGCGGATATAGGTCAGGATAGCCGCGATCTGGTCATCATGCAGTTTCCAGCCAAAGGCCGGCATTGCCGCGCCGGTGGGGTTCGCGGCCGTCATGGGGCCATTGGTGCCACGCAGCACGATGTTCAGCAGGCTGTCCGGATCGGGCGCGTTGACCGCCGGATTGTCCTGCAATGTCGGGATCATGTTGCGGATTCCCGCGCCGCTGCTGACATGGCAGGCGCTGCACTGCACGATGAATTCCCGTGCGCCTGTCACCATCTGCGCGTTGGTGGCAGGCAGTGGCGCGGGTGCGGCCGCCGCCCGGGGCGGCAGGGATTTGAAATACGCCGCGATGGCCTGCAGGTCCACATCGCTCAGGTGTTGCGTGGAGTTCTCGATCGTTTCCGTCATGGGGCCGGATGCTGCGGTAAAGCGGTTTGTGCCGCTGCGCAGGTAGGTGACAAGGTCATCCGCGCTCCATCTGCCCAGGCCCGTATGGGGGTTGTTGCTCAGGTCCGGGGCATACCATCCCTGCAGGGATGTGCCCTGGTAGGTGGCACGGGTATCGCCGCCAAGAAAATTCTTGGTGGTGTGGCATGTGCCGCAATGTTCCAGCCCTTCAACCAGATATGCCCCCCGGTTGACCTGTGCGCTTTTGGACGGATCGGGCGCAAAGGGGGTGCGGTCAAGGAACAGCAGGTTCCACCCGATCATGAGGGCGCGGATATTATACGGAAATGGCAGTTTGTTGGTAACTACCGCGTTGCGGACAGGCGGGATGGTACGGATGTATTCCCACAGGTCCGCAAGGTCGGTATCCGTGATTTTGGCATAGGCGGGATAGGGCATGGCGGGATAGAGGTACCCCTTCGGGCTTTTGCCATGCCGGACTGCGCTGTCGAACTGCTGCAGCGTCCATGATCCGATCCCCGTTTCCCTGTCCGAGGTAATGTTGCTTGTCGTGATGATGCCAAAGGGCGTTTTCAGGTCCAGCCCCCCCGCGAATGGCTTCCCGCCCGGCGTGGTATGGCAGGCAAGGCAGTCGCCCGCGATTGCAAGGTACCGCCCGCGTTCGATCCGCGCGCCCCGGTCATCCTGTGCCTTTGCGCCATGGGCCAGAAACGCCATGGCGGAAAAGACCATGCCCCCACGCATGCAGGTGCGTAGTGCAGTGCGAAACAGGTTCTTTGCCATGATCATAGCCTTACCAGCGGGCCGGGGTTCTTGATGTACTGATCGATGATCGCTTTCGCGGTCCATAGGGTCGTTGCCCCCACGACGACCGTCGGGTTGTATCCGGCATTGTTGGGGAAGGAAGATGCGCCAATGACAAACAGGTTGGGAATGTCCCAGTTCTGCTGGTAGCGGTTCTGCACGCTGGTCCGTGGGTCTTCGCCCATGGTCACGCCGCCCTGCACGTGCGATGAATCCCATGGTGTATAACCGGAATAGGGACGATCGGCGAAGGAATCGCCGCCAACCTCGGTGGCACCCATTTCACGCGCGATTTCAACGCATCTGTCACGGATGAACCGGCCGGAACGCCGGTCATTCTCGTTATAATCGAAGGTGATGCGCAGCAGGGGACGGCCGTAACGGTCCTTGTATGTCGGATCAAGGTCAAGGAACTGCTCGCGATGCGCGAAGCTTGTGCCCTGTCCCTGTATCTGGGCGTAATTCTGGTATCCACGCTGAAACGCCTGTTTCCAGCCCTTGCCCCATTGCGGACTACCCTTGGGCAGCAGTCCGGCCATGCCGATCGGCAGGCCTTGGTTGCTGAGCGACTGGATACCCGCCCCCCCGATAAAGCCCAGACCCGTATGGTCGAAGTTGTCGCCATTGAAATCATCGATCTGCGTAGCCAGCGCACCAGTATTCATGAAGGGGTTCATGTATTCGTTTTCAAAGAACATGAACGCCCATGACAGGGTCTGGAATGTAAACGCCCGACCAACCACGCCCTGTCCCGATGCGACATCATAGGGCGTGCTGATGCCCGACAGCAGCATGAGACGCGTATTGTCCAGCGTAAAGGTCGCGGTTATGACAATATCGGCAGGCTGTTCACCAGTATTGCCGTCGGAGTCGATGAACGTCACGCCAGTGGCCATTTTTTTGTCCGGCGTGGTGTTGATGCGCAGGACCTCGCACTCGGTGACCAGCGTGAAATTCGTGCGCTGCATCAGGACCGGCAGGATACAGATGTTCGGGCTGGATTTGGACCAGTTGCCGCATCCATACAGCTGGCAGTACCCGCAATAGGTGCATGGGGCCAGATTCAGGCCCAGCGCATTGGTATAGGGCGCGCCGATCATGGCTGATGGCACGGGGAAGGGGTTGTAGCCCAGCCGGGTCGCGGCCTGGGTAAACAGCACGTTGGCGCGGGAGCGTTCCAGCGCGGGCGTGGGAAACGGGCCGCTGCGCGATCCCTCGAACGGGTTGCCGCCGGGCTGGCGCTGTCCGTTTATGACGCCTGCCGTGCCGGACGTGCCTGCGATCTTCTCGAACCTGTCATAAAAGGGTTCAAGATCGTCATAGGTCACGCCCCAGTCCTGCAGGATCAGCCCGTCCACCAGCTGTCCCGCGCCATAGCGCTGCATGACATGGGTATGGGGCTGATGGTCGAATGGCAGCCACCGCCAGCTTGCACCCGCCCAGTGCGTACCCGCGCCGCCAACATTGTTGCCCAGTGTCAGG